>NZ_JABEMG010000106.1 GCF_013004695.1 Promicromonospora citrea | reverse complement strand
ACCAGGCGGCGTCCGTGCCCCGGGCGCGGGCGCGCTCGGCGGCGGCCTCGTCGTCACGGCCGGCCCGGTGCAGCACGTGCGCCCGGTGGTAGGCGATCAGCGGACGCGCCGCGGGCTGCCCGGCGGGCCGGTGGTCCTCGCGGGCCTCGGCCTCGTCGAGGCAGGCCAGCGCCGCCTCGTGCTCGCCGACTCCGGCGAGCTCGATCGCGACGTCGAGCAGCGTCTGCGCGTCGCCGCTCGCCGGCAGGCCGTCGAGGTGGCGCAGCCAGGCGTCGAGCGGGTCGAGGGCGCGCGCCGCCGCGAGCACGGCGGCAGCGTCGTCGTGCCGCCGCAGCCTGCCGTGGCACACCACCGTGAGCGCGAGCGCCTGCAGGTGGTCGGGCTCGGTGCGGCGCACGTCGGCGAGCCGGCCGAGCGCGGCCTCGTACCGGCCGGCGCGTGCGTCGAGGCGCGCCATCCGGTAGCCGGCCGGGGCCCGCCACGCGCGCGCCCAGGAGGCCTGCGCGTACGCGTCGTAGGCGCCCGCGTCGTCGCCGAGGGCCTCGCGCGCCAGGCCGAGCAGGTACAGCGCCGTCGTGTCGCGCGGGCTGCGGTGCAGGCGGGTCAGCCGCTCCACGGCCCTGCCGAGGTGCTCGGCCGCGTCGGTGTACCGGCCCGCGGCGTAGGCACGCCGCCCGAGCCCGACCAGGCTGTCCACGTGCCCCGGGTCCCGCTCGAGCGCCGCGTGCCAGTACGGCTCGGGAGCGCGGGTCGCGTGCCGGTAGAGGTCGAGGTGCTCCGCGACCAGCGCCAGCTCCTCGACGGTGCCGATCTCGTCCGGCGCGGGCGGCTCCTGCGCGGGGCGCGGCTCGGGCGCCGGGGCGGCGTCGGCCGCGGGCTCGGTCCAGGTGACGAGCGTCCGGCCGGCGTGCGTCACGGTCACCGTGAGCGGGCCGGTCCCGGGCGGGACGGCGTGCTCCAGCAGGGCGGGGCGGGCCGGGTCGGCGGAGACGACGTCGGCGGCGAGCCGCGCGCCCCCTGACGCCAGCGCGACCGTCACACCGTCCAGGGCCCGGGGCACGACGACGCCGACGCGCGCCGCCTCGCCCCGGCGCTCGAGCCGCACCGCGGCGTCGAGCGTCGCGCGGTCGACCGGCCCGACGTCGCGGACCGGGTACCAGTACTGCGAGAACACCTTGGTCTCGCCGGGCGCCAGGTGCGCGAAGTCGGGCTGGTTGTCGGTGAACACCCCGGCCATGAGCTCGACGTAGTGCGACCCGTCGTCGGCCAGGTTGGCGTCCCACGCGTGGCCGAACGGGGCGTTGCCCCAGGTCCACTGCTTCTTGCCGGGCGAGAGCGCGCGGTCGGCCACGTGCACGAACCCGACGCCGCTCGCGTGGTCGTACCCGCCGAAGAACTCCTCGTCGCTGCCCAGGCACATGTACGACGTCGGCACGGGGATGTTGCGGTACCAGTCGATCCGGTCCCCGCCCGAGGCGGCGAGCGCCGGGTAGTCGACGCCGTAGTAGGGCCGGTCGGCGTGCGGGAACGCGGTGACGGCACGGCGCGCGTGGTCGGCGACCCAGGTGACGTCGTGCGGGAAGAAGGACTGGTAGTCGTCGTCGACCTTGGCGGCCACGTTGGCCCACCAGAGGAACGTCTGGGGCAGCTCGGTGCGGTTGGCGAGGCGCACGGCCAGCTCCAGCACGGCGCTGTCGGGCCGCAGGCGCACGCCGTGCATGCCCTTCATCCGGGTGAACGGGTCGTGGTCGGAGCACCAGACCACGACCGCGCCGTCGGGCTCCTCCTCGATCTCGACGTCCACCGGCAGGTAGGTGGCCGGGCGGTGGTGCTGCGGCCAGTTCAGCTCGACGCCGCCCGCGACCCACGGGCCCGCGAGGCCGACCAGCGCGGGCTTGACGACGGGGTTGGCCCAGAACAGGTCGTGGCCGGTGGAGCGCTCGCGGGCGACGTGGATCCGCCCGCCGAGCTCCGGCAGCACGACCACGCGCAGCCAGTCGTTCTCCAGGTGCACGGCCTGCCAGGCGCGGGGACGCGGCTCGTCGGCGATCTGGTGGTGGAACGGCAGCGGGTACACGCGCCCCGACGACCCCTGGTAGACCCGCCGGTCGAGGTACGCGGGGAAGCGGTCGGGCGGCAGGGGGTCGTAGGTGGTCAGCGTCAGGGGCGCCGCCCAGGCGGCCACCGCCCGGCCGGCCAGGTGGTCGGGCCGGCCGGGGAGGTCGAGCACGGACTCCACATCGAGCATGCGTCCGACGCTACGAAGGCCACCCGGACCGGCGGAAGCGACGTATCGACGCACTTGCCTGGACGATCCGACGATCCCGCGGACTGCTGACACGCCCGGCCGGGCGGGTCTACGCTCCCGCCATGCGGATCCGCGACGGCTTCCCGGGGCAGCGCCTGCGCGTGCTGCCGGGGGCCGTCGCGGCCGCGGCGGCCCGTTCCGGACCCACGTCACGGCTGCTCGTCACCGACGCCGGCTACTTCCCGCACGCCGCCAACCACGGGCGGGCGCGGACGCGCGGCGCCTCCGGGACCATCGTCATCGTGTCCGCCGCCGGCCGTGGCTGGTGCCGCACGCCCGACGACCTGCACCGTGTCGACGCCGCTCGCGCTCTCGTCATCCCGGCGGGCGTGCCGCACGAGTACTGGGCGGACGACGACGACCCATGGACGATCTGGTGGATGCACGCCCGCGGCACCGATGCCGCGGAGTTCGAGCGCGACCTGGTCCGGCACGCGGGGCCGGACGGCGTCGCCGTCGTCGAGGTGCACGACCAGGTGCGCCTCGTCGCCGACCTGGAGCGCGTCGTCGAGGCCTTGGAGACCGACGAGACCTACCCGAGCCTGCTGCGCTGCGCGGGCGCGGCGTGGTCCGTGCTGGCCCAGGTCGGGGCCGACGCCGCGGCGGGCAGCCCGCTGCGCGGCGAGCCGGTGCGCGCCGCGCAGGAGTACCTGCGCACGCACCTGGACTCCGTGGTCGAGGTGGCGGCGCTCGCGCGGCGGTTCGGTCTGAGCACGTCCCACTTCTCGGCGCGTTTCCGGGCCGCGACCGGCGGCGGCGTCATCGAGTACGTCAAGCGGCTGCGCATGGCGCGCGCGTGCGAGCTGCTCATCACGACGCAGCTGCCCGTCGCCGACATCGCGCGCGCCGTCGGGTACGACGACCCGTTCTACTTCTCGCGGCAGTTCCGCAGCGTGCACGCGTGCAGCCCGACCGACTTCCGGCGCGGGGCGCACGACCGGGACCGGTGACGGCAGCGGATCGTCAGCAGCGGATCATCCATGCGGGTGCGTCGTCCTCTGCATTCCGCCCGGCCCGTGCCGCGCGCTGTGATGGACGGGTCCGCACCCGACGACGACGTCAGGAGACGCTGTGACCGTTCTTCGCCGAGCAGCCGCCATTCTGCTCGCTCCCCTGCTCGCCCTGGCCGCACCAGCACCCGGCGCCGCGGCCGACCCGGCCGGCACCGGCCCGAGCCCCACGCCCTACCAGGGCTGGAACACCTACTACGGCCTGGGCGGCGACTTCACCGCCGACGAGGTGCTCGACGTGGCCGACTTCCTCGTCGCGTCGGGGCTCGCGGAGGCGGGCTACGACATCGTCTGGCTCGACGGCGGCTGGCAGGCCGACGTGCCGCGCGGCGCCGACGGCCGCCTGCAGGGCGACGCCGAACGCTTCCCCGAGGGCATGGCCGCGCTCGCCGACGCGATCCACGACCGCGGCCTGCGCGCCGGCATCTACACCGACGCGGGCCCTTACATCCCGGGCACGTGCGGCCTGGGCAGCGGCGGCCACTACCAGACGGACGCCGACACCTTCGCGGAGTGGGGGTACGACGCCGTCAAGGTCGACTTCCTGTGCGGCATCGCCGCCGACCTCGACCCCGAGGAGGCGTTCACCGCGTTCGCCCGGGCCCTGCGCGCCAACAGCGCGGGCCGGTCGATGATCTTCAACCTGTGCAACCCCGTGACCTCGCCCGACTGGGGCGACTACCCGCCCGAGCAGCAGTCCACGTGGTCGTGGACCTACGCGCCGGGCATCGCCGAGTCCTGGCGCACCTTCACCGACGTCGGGTTCGTCGGGCAGATCCGGTACCAGGACGTGCTGCGCAACTTCGACGCCAACGCGCGCCACCCCGAGGTCGCCGGACCCGGGCACTTCAGCGACCCCGACTACCTCGGGCCGGAGCTGGGCATGACCACGGAGGAGTTCCGCACCCAGATGTCGCTGTGGAGCGTGGCCGCCGCGCCGCTGGTCATCTCGAGCGACCCGCGCACGCTGAGCCAGGAGTCGCTCGACGTCCTGCTCGACGACGACGTGCTCGCCATCGACCAGGACCGCCTCGGGATCCAGGGCACGCGCGTCGGGCCCGCGGGCACCACGGAGGCCTGGGCCAAGCCGCTCGCGGACGGCTCGGTCGCCGTCGCGCTGCTCAACCGCGGCGACGCGCCGGCCGAGGTCGCGACCACGGCGCGCGACCTGGGCCTGCGCGGCCGGTCGTTCACCGTGCTCGACACGTGGACCGACGAGCGCACGCAGTCGTCCGGCACCGTCCGCGCGGCCGTGCCCGCGCACGGCACCGCGCTGCTGCGGGTCACGCCTGCCCGCCCCGACGGCGTCCCGCGCCTGGTCGCCGCGCCGCCCGTCGTCACGGCCGTCGGGTCCGACGACGTCGCGCCCACCACCGACGCGCTCGCCGCCGCGGGCGACCGGCTGACCGCCGAGGTGACGCTGCACAACGACGGCAGCACGCCCGTGCGGTCCCCGCGCGTCACGCCGGTCGTGCCCGACGGCTGGACCGCCCGCCCGCTGGGTACGGCGCCCCGTGTGGTGCGGCCGGGCGGGACCGCGACGGTCGCGTTCGTGCTCGACGTGCCGACCGACGCGGCGACCGGCGGGTACCCGCTGGCCGCCCGGGTGACGTCCGGGGCGGGCCGGGTCACCACGCCGCCGTCGGCCGTCACGGTCGCGCCCGCCGCGCCGTCGGGTGCCGCCGTCGCGCTGTCACGGCACCCGTGGGTGAGCGCCACCAGCGGCTGGCTGGAGCCCACCGTCGACGCGAGCGTCGGCGGGGGGTCACCGCTCACCGTGGCCGGTGTCGTGCACGAGACCGGGCTCGGCGTGGCCAGTGCCTCGGTGGTCCGGTACCACCTCGGCGGGGCGTGCACCGGCCTCGCGGGAGCGGTCGGCATCGACGACGTCGTGGACACGGTCGGGCCGGAGGGCGGCACGGCGACGTTCGCCGTCGTCGGCGACGGGGCGCTGCTGTGGAGCAGCGGCACCGTCGAGCGGGGCGCCGCCGTGCCGTTCGACCTCGACGTGACCGGCGTCCGCGACCTGTCGCTGCGGGTCGCGGACGCGGGCGACGGCGGCTACAACGACCGCGCCGACTGGCTCTCGCTCACGGCACGCTGCTGACGCCGCCCGCTCCTGACGACGGGTGCTCGACGACGGCTGGGCGGCTACGGCACCGGCACCGGCGGCGGCACGGTAGCCGGGGCGTCGTCCAGGAGCTCCACGAAGTGCGGGGCGGCGGAGTCGTGGCCCGGGCTCGTCACCACCGAGACCACCCAGTCCGCTGCGCCGTCCGCCTCGACCGGGACCACCACGAGGCGGGCGGCCTGCGGCTTGCCCGCGACGTGCCGCGGCACGAGCGCGACACCGAGCCCGCGGTCGACCAGGTCGAGCAGCGTGTGCACGTCGTTCACGCTGAACCGCACCCGGCGGCGCACGCCCCGGGCCGCGAACGCGTCGTCGTTGAGCTGCCGCACCGCCCACGAGGGGTGGAAGTCGATGAAGCTCTCGCCGGCGAGGTCGGCCCGGTCGACCGCCGCCCGCGACGCGAGCGGGTGCTCGGGCGGGCACAGCAGCACCACCGGCTCCTGGCCCAGCACCGTGCGCGGCAGCACGCCCACGTGGTCGGCGGTGGCGACGAACGCGGCGTCGAGGTCGCCGTCACGCACCCCCGCGAGCAGCTCGTGCGAGCCCGCCTGCGTGAAGGCGATCTCGACGCGCGGGTAGCGCCGGTGGAAGCGCTCGAGCAGAGAGGCGACGTCGACCAGGCCGAGGCACTGCTCCGCGCCGACCCGCAGCGTCCCGGCCAGCTCACGGGACACCTGGACCACCGCGTCGCGAGCTTCGGTCGCACAGGAGAGCATGGAACGGGCGAAGGGCAGCAGCGCGAGACCCGCCTCCGTGGGCTCGACCCGCCGGGTGGTCCGCGTGAACAGCCTGGTGCCCAGCTCGGCCTCGAGGTTGCGGATGGCGGCGGACAGGCCGGACTGGGAGACGCCGGTGAGCTCGGCGGCCCGGGTGAACTGGCGTTCGTCCGCGAGCGCGACGAGGTACTCCATCTGACGCAGTTCCATTGATCACTACCACTTCTAGGAATGATGACGACAAGTTGTTGGACTTCTAGGTTATCCGTTCCTAGTCTCGGCTCGACCGGTACCGGTACAAGGAGGAACTCATGCAGGAACGCACCATCGGCGGACGCTCCGTCTCCGCGATCGGCCTCGGCGGCATGCCGATGTCCATCGAGGGGCGCCCGGACCGCGACCGCTCCGTCGCGACCATCCACGCCGCGCTCGACGCGGGCGTGACCTTCATCGACACGGCCGACGCCTACCACCTGCACGCCGACGAGGTGGGCCACAACGAGGAGCTCATCGCCGAGGCGCTGCGCTCGTGGGGCGGCGACGCCTCCGGCGTCCTGGTCGCGACCAAGGGCGGCCACCTGCGCCCGGGCGACGGCTCCTGGACGCGGGACGGCCGGCCCGAGTACCTCAAGGAGGCCGCGAAGGCGTCCGCCAAGCGCCTCGGCGTCGAGGCCATCGGGCTGTACCAGTTCCACCGGCCCGACCCGGAGGTGCCCTACGCCGACTCCGTGGGCGCGATCCGCGACCTGCTCGACGAGGGCGTCATCGAGATGGCCGGCATCTCGAACGCGAACCCCGAGCAGATCCGCGAGGCCAACGACATCCTGGGCGGCCGCCTGGTGTCGGTGCAGAACCAGTTCTCCCCGCGGTTCCGCTCCTCGCTGCCCGAGCTCGAGCTGTGCGCGGAGCTCGGCGTCGCGTTCCTGCCCTGGAGCCCGCTGGGCGGCATCTCGCTGGCCCGCTCGGGCGAGCTCGGCGCCGAGTACGCGGCCTTCCAGGAGGTCGCGGACGCGCACGGGGTCTCGCCGTTCCGCGTGACGCTGGCGTGGGAGCTGGCGCTGGCGCCCGTCGTCGTGCCGATCCCCGGGGCCTCGCGGCCCGAGAGCATCCAGGACTCGGCGCAGGCTGCCGACCTCACGCTCACCGCCGACGAGGTCGCCCGCCTGTCGGCGGTCTGACCCCGAGCCGAACCGATCGACAGACCGAGGAGACACCTCACGTGAAGACCTTCACCCTGCCGGGGACGGAGCTCACCGTCCCGAACGTCGTGCTGGGGCTCATGCGCATCCAGGAGAAGACCGACGAGGAGGTGCGCACCCTCGTCAGGACCGCCCGCGACGCCGGCATCTCGTTCTTCGACCACGCCGACGTCTACGGCTCGGCGCTGCACGGCTGCGAGCGGCGGTTCGCCGAGGCGATGCAGCTCTCGTCGTCGGAGCGCGCGGAGATCGTCCTGCAGACCAAGGCGGGCATCGTCCGCGAGGGGCCGTACTTCGACTTCTCGTCCGAGCACATCGTCGAGTCGGTGAACGGCTCGCTCGAGGCGCTGGGCACCGACTACATCGACATCCTGCTGCTGCACCGCCCGGACGCCCTCGTGGAGCCGGACGAGGTGGCCCGCGCGTTCGACGAGCTGCAGACGGCGGGCAAGGTGCGGGCGTTCGGCGTCTCGAACCACACGCCGGGCCAGATCGAGCTGCTCAAGACGTCGGTGACGCAGCCGCTCGTGGCCAACCAGCTCCAGCTCTCGGTGACGCACGCGCCGCTGGTGGCCCAGGGCGTCGCCGCGAACATGCAGGCGCTGGACCAGTCGGTCAGCCGGGACTCCGGCACCCTCGACTACTGCCGCCTGCACGACATCACCGTCCAGGCGTGGTCGCCGTTCCAGGCCGGCTTCTTCAGCGGCACGTTCCTCGGGTCGCCCGAGTACCCCGAGCTCAACGCGGTGATCGACCGGCTGGCGGCGAAGTACGACGTGCCCGCCATCGCGATCGCCACGGCCTGGATCACCCGCCACCCCGCGCAGATGCAGGTGGTGCTGGGCACCACGACACCGGAGCGGGTCGCGGGCGCGGCCCAGGGCTCGGACGTCCCGCTGACGCGGGCCGAGTGGTACGAGATGTTCCGCACGGCGGGCTACACCGTCCCCTGACGGTTCCGGTGGCCGGCCGGCGGACCGGCCGGCCACCGTGTCAGGGACGGATGTGTGTCAGGGACGGATGTTGTGGGTGGCCGCGAAGACGTTCGTAGGGTCGTAGGCGCGCTTGACCTCGCGGAGGCGGGTCAGGGTCGGCCCCGGGTACGCGGCGCGGACGTCGTCCTGCGTCGCCGTGCCCATGAAGTTCACGTAGCCGCGGCCCTCGATCCCGAGCGCCGCGGCGGCCGACGCCGTCCACTCCTGCGCGACCGGGAGCCCCTCGAGGGACGGCGCGTTGCCGCCCACCGCCACCATGAACGCCGGGTCGCGGTGCGCGAACGCCGTCGCGTCGGCGTCGACCCGCGCGATGGCCCCGCCCATGGGGCGGATGTTGATCGCGGCCGGGCCGGGTGACGCCGAGACCGCCTCGATCGCCGCCGTCGCCCACGCCTCGTCGGGCGACCAGGTTCCCGTGCCGAGGAAGCCGGTGCGCAGGTCGCCGATCCCACCGGGCTGGGGGCCGCCGCCGCCGAACAGGCCGGCGTAGGGCAGCTCGGTCACGCCGTCGAGCAGAGGGTCGAGCGCGCGCAGCGGCGCGAACGTCTCGTCCGCCCCGGCGCCCGGGTGGCACAGCAGCGCCATGAGCACGGGCTTGCCGCGCAGCTCCTCCGGCACCATCGGCGCCGGCGGGGCGAGCATGACGTTGACCATGCCGGAGATCTCGTCCGGGCCGTCCGCGAGGGTGCGCAGGATCGTGACGAGGGCGTCCGTCGTGGGCCGCCACATCATCATGCCGCCGGTCACCGTGGCGACCTCGTGCAGCCGCAGGTCCAGACGGGTGACGACGCCGAAGTTGCCGCCGCCGCCCCGCAGGGCCCAGAAGAGGTCGGGGTTCTCGTCGGCGTCGGCGCGGACCACGCGGCCGTCGGCGAGCACTACCTCGGCGCCGAGCAGGTTGTCGACGGTCAGGCCGAGCCGCCGGCTCAGGTAGCCGATGCCGCCGCCGAGCGTGATGCCCGCGACGCCGACCGACCCCGTGTCGCCGAACCCGGTCGCCAGCCCCCGCTCCCCCGCCGCCTCGGTATAGGCGCCGGCGAGGACCCCGCCCTGGGCCCGCCCGACACCGGACGCGGCGTCGAGCTCGACGCCGTCCATGAGGCGCAGGTCCAGCACGAGGCCGCCGTCGACCAGGGCGTGCCGCGCCTGGTGGTGGCCGCCCGCGCGGACGGCGACGGGGAGCCCGGCGTCCTGCGCGACGGCGAGCGCCGTGGCGATCTCCGCGGCGGTGCGGACCCGGGCGATCGCGGCGGGCGTGCGTGGCGGACCGCCGACGAACACCGTCGCCGTGTCGGCGAAGGCGGCGGCGGCCGGGGTGAGCAGCCGGTCGCCGAGCTCGGCGGCGAGCGGGGCGAGAGCGGCGTCGTGCGTGGACTGCGTCGACGGGGTGGACTGCGCGGACATGGGTCCTCCTGGGGCGGGGCGATCAGGTGCCGGAAGGTTAGATCTCTAAGGATTAGCCGTCAATGCATTTTGGCCCCTGCCGAACTACGCTTCGCCCATGCGACCCCACCCCGTCCCCGTCGCCGTCGCGATGTGGCAGTCCGTCCAGCGTGTCATGCGCGCGTTCGACGCGCTCCTGGCACAGGAGGGCGCCGGGTGGCAGGTGTGGCACATCCTGCTCGCGCTGCACCAGGGCACGCCGGCCACGCAGCGGGAGCTGGCCGACGCCGTCGGAGTCCGGGAGGCGACGATGACGCACCACCTGCGCTCCATGGAGGAGCGCGGGCTCGTGGTCCGCACGCGCGACGACGCCAACCGCCGCGTCCAGCGCATCGAGGTGACCGCCGAGGGCGAGGCGCTCTACCAGCGGCTCAAGGCGGCCGCGATCCGCTTCGACGAGATGCTCCGCGAGGCGATCGGCGCGGGCCCCGGCGACGCCGAGTCCTTCCTCGACATCCTGGGCCGCGTCGCCGAGGCCGTGCCGGACGCCGGCACCCGCCCCCTGCCGGAGGGCCGGCCGGGGAACGCCCCGGGCTGACTACGCGGCCCGCGGCAGCGTGAGGATCTCCGCGCCGTCCTCCGTGACGGCGATCGTGTGCTCGCTGTGGGCCGTCCGGCAGCCGGTCGCGCTGCGCAGGGTCCAGCCGTCGGGGTCGACGACGAGCTCGTCGGTGTCGGCCATGACCCAGGGCTCGAGCGCGAGCAGCAGGCCGGGCCGCAGCCGGAAGCCGCGCCCGGGCCTGCCGATGTTCGCGACGTGCGGGTCCTGGTGCATCGACGAGCCGATGCCGTGGCCGCCGAACTCGGTGTTGACCCGGTACCCCGCACCGGTCAGCACCTGGCCGATCGCGTGCGAGACGTCGCCGACCCGCGCACCGGGCACCACGGCCGCGACGGCGGCCTCGAGCGCGCGCTCGGTCGCCTCGATCAGGGCGACGCTCTCCGGCGGCCGCGCCTCGCCCACCAGGAAGCTGGTCGCCGCGTCCGCCGCGACGCCGTCCAGCGAGACGGCGAGGTCGAGCGTGAGCAGGTCACCGTCGGCGAGCGCCTGGTCACGAGGCATGCCGTGCAGGACGGCGTCGTTGACCGCGGTGCAGACGTGGTGGCCGAAGGGGCCGCGCCCGAACGACGGCGCGTAGTCGACGTAGCAGGACTGCGCGCCCGCCTCCGCGATGAGCTCGCGGGCCCAGGCGTCGATGTCCAGGAGGGACGTGCCGACGGTCGTGCGGCGGCGCAGGGTCTGCAGGATGTCGCCGACGAGGGCGCCGGTGTCCCGCGCGCGGTCGACCTCGGTCGGGGTCAGGATCTCGATCATGGGATGATCGTACCGGTCAAACTATACCGGTCAAGTAATACCGGTACTATCATCGTCCCATGGTCAGGCTCCCGCTCACCCCGTCCGAGATCGAACGCGGTCAGCGCCTCGGCGCCCTCCTGCGGCGCGCCCGCGGGGACCGCCCCATGCTGGACGTCGCCCTCGCGGCCCGCGTGTCGCCCGAGACGCTGCGCAAGATCGAGACCGGCCGCGTGGCCACGCCCGCGTTCCCGACGGTGGCGGCGCTGGCCGAGGTGCTCGGCCTCTCGCTCGACGAGCTCTGGGCCGAGGTGAGCGGGGCGCGGGACGGGAAGGCGGCGGAGATCGCCTCCTGAACCGGGAATACCCGGTGACCCGGGCAACTTTGCATGTGTCGTGCAGGAGTCCGACACCATGACCGACACCCGCCTCGGCCTCCGCGGCGACCGGGGCCCGATTCTCGGCGCGCTCATGCTCGCCACCTCGCTCGTCGCGCTCGACGCCACGATCCTGGCGACCGCCTCGACCACCATCGCGCGCGAGCTCGGCGCGTTCGAGCAGGTGCCGTGGCTGTTCTCCGCCTACACGCTCGCACAGGCCGTGACGGTGCCCGTCTACGGGCGGCTGGCCGACGTCTTCGGCCGCAAGCGCGTCATGACGGCGGGCATCCTGCTGTTCCTGCTCGGCTCCGTGCTGTGCGCCGTGGCCTGGAGCATGCCCGCCCTGATCGGGGCGCGCGTGCTGCAGGGCCTCGGCGGCGGCGCCATCCTGCCGATGTCGATGACCATCGCGAGCGACATCTACACGCTCGCCGAGCGGGCGAAGACGCAGGGCTACATGGCCAGCGTCTGGGCGGTCTCCTCGGTGCTCGGCCCCACTCTCGGCGGGGTGTTCAGCCAGTTCGTGAGCTGGCGGTGGATCTTCTGGATCAACGTGCCGATCAGCGCGGTCGCCCTGCTCGCTCTCTGGCGCAGGTTCCACGAGAAGCAGCGCGACGGCGAGCGCGAGCCCGTCGACTACGTCGGTGCGGTGCTGCTCACCGCGGGCAGCACGGCGCTCGTGCTGGGCCTGCTCGAGGGCGGCCACGCCTGGGGCTGGGCCTCCCCGCAGTCGGTCGGCATCTTCGCGGCCTCGGTGCTGCTGCTCGCGGCGTTCGCCGTCACGGCGCGGCGCACGGCCCACCCGATCTTCGACCTGCGGCTGCTGCGCCGCCGGGTCGTGGGCGCGTCGACGGCGGCGTCGCTCATGGTCGGCGTCATCACGCTGGGCCTGTCCACCTACGTGCCGATCTACGCGCAGGGCGTGCTCGGCGTCGGGCCGCTCGTCGCGGGGTTCGCCCTGGCCGCGTTCACCTTGGGCTGGCCCGTGGCCGCGACGCTGTCCGGGCGGATCTACCTGAGCATCGGGTTCCGCCGGACCTCGATCATCGGCTCGTCGCTCGTGCTCGCGGGCGCGCTGCTGACCCTCCTGCTGGGCCAGGACACGCCCGTGTGGCAGATCTCGGTGTCCGTGCTGGTCATCGGGTTCGGCATGGGTCTGGTGGCCGTGCCGACGCTCCTGGCCGCACAGCACAGCGTCGGCTGGGGCGAGCGCGGCGCCGTGACGGCGACGAACATGTTCGCCCGGTCGATCGGGCAGGCCGTCGGCGTCGCGGCGCTCGGCGCGGTGGTCAACGCGCTCACGGTGGTCGGCCCCGACGGCACGCCGGAGGGTGCGGGCCTCAACGACGCGATGCACCTCGTGTCCTGGTGCGTGGTGGGGTGCGCCGCACTCATGATCGGCACGGTCCTCCTGCTCCCCCGCGACGACCCCCGCCGTACGGCACCCGCCGCCTGAGCGCGGCTCACGCGCTCTCGCGCAGGGTCCTCCGCTCGGCCTCGATCGCCAGGAGCTCCGTGAACGCCGCCTGGTAGGCCTCCGTGTCCGCGGGGTCGATGCGCTGGAGGCGGCTGCGCGCGTCGGCCACGCGGCGCATCAGCCCGAGGTCGACGACGCGCCGCACGAGGCCCTCGACGAACGCCGGGACCGCCGCCTCCCGGTCCTCCGGCAGCGTCGCGACCGAGAGCTGGGTGACCAGGCCCGCCACGGTCTCCGAGGCCTGCTCCAGCACCGCGGCGACCCACTGCGCGCCCGAGAGCTCGCGGCCCGCCGTGACCCCGCCCGCCGCGCGGATCGCGGTGTGCACCGCGCGCCACGCCGGCACCGAGAACGCGTCCTCGCCCAGCCCGTCGAACGACGCCGGCACGTGCTGCGGGTACTGCAGCACCGCGACCAGCGCGAGCCGCTCGTCGCGGGCGACCGGGTCGCGCGGGTCCGGCATCGGCACCTGCGGCAGCGCACCCGACGCGGGGCGTGGCCCGGCCTCCGGCGCACCGCGCCCGCCCGGCCCCGCCGTCACCGGGGCCTCGCGCAGCGTCGGCGTGCTCGCCGCCCGCTGGATCTCGCGCACCACCGACCGCTCGTCCGTCCCGATCCACCCCGCGAGCAGGCGCGCGTACTCCGGGCGCAGCGCCGCGTCGCGAATGCCCGCGACGATCGGGGCCGCCGCTCGCAGCGCGCCCACGCGGCCCTCCGCCGTGTCGAGGTCGAACTCGTCGAGCCTGCTGCGCACCACGAACTGGAACAGGGGCTCGCGGCCGCCCACGAGCGCGCGCACCGCCTCCGGCCCGCGCGCCATGCGCAGCTCGCACGGGTCCATGCCGCTCGGCTCGACCGCGACGAACGTCTGCGCGAAGAACCGCTGGTCCTCGCCGAAGGCCCGGACCGCGGCCTTCTGCCCCGCGGCGTCGCCGTCGAACGTGAAGATGATCTCGCCGCCCAGGCTCGCGCCGGACTTGAGCTGCAGCCCCCCGCCCGCCGTCGTGTCCCCGAGCAGGCGCCGCACCACCTTGGCGTGGTCGGCGCCGAACGCGGTGCCGCAGGTCGCCACGGCCGTCGTCACGCCCGACAGGTGCGCCGCCATGACGTCCGTGTACCCCTCGACCACCACGACGCGCTTGCCGCGCGCGATCTCCCGCTTGGCGAGGTCGATCCCGTACAGCACCTGCGACTTCTTGTAGAGGCTGGTCTCGGGCGTGTTGAGGTACTTGGGCCCCTGGTCCTCCTCGAACAGGCGCCGCGCCCCGAACCCGATCACGGCGCCCGTGACGTCGCGGATCGGCCACACGAGGCGGCCGCGGAACCGGTCGTAGATGCCACGCTGCCCCTGCGACACGAGCCCGCTCGCCACGAGCTCCGCCTGCGTGAAGCCGCGCCCCTGCAGGTGCCGCTGGAGCGAGTCCCAGCCCTGGGGCGCGAAGCCGACGCCGAACCGCTCGGCGTCCGACCGGTCGAAGCTGCGCTCGGCGAGGAACGCGCGCGCCACCGACGCCTCCGGGCCCATGAGCTGCTCCGCGTAGAACTCGGCGGCCACGCGGTTCGCCTCGAGCAGGCGCTGCCGCCTGCCCGGCTCCTCGCGCGGGCGGGCCGGGCCGCCCTCCTCGTAGCGGAGCTGCACGCCGGTGCGGCCCGCGAGGTACTCCACGGCCTCGGTGAAGCTCATCCCGTCCATCTTCATGACGAACTCGATGACGTCGCCGCCCTCGCCGCAGCCGAAGCAGTGGTACCGGCCGACGCTCGGCCGCACGTTGAAGCTCGGGCTGCGCTCGTCGTGGAACGGGCACAGACCCACGAGCGCGCCGACGCCGGCGGGCTTGAGGGTCACGTGCGCCGAGACGATCTCGTCGATCCGCGCGCGCTCGCGGACCAGGTCCACGTCCTCACGTCTGATCAGCCCGGCCACGTCCAGCAGTCTATGCGGGCGGCGCGGGCCCGGCCGCCACCGTCCCCGGTCCGGCGAGCGCCGTGGCGCAGCGCCGCGCGTACTCCCCCGGCGTCGTCCCCACGGCGCGCACGAAGTCGCCCGTGAAGTGCGCCTGATCGTAGTAGCCGACGGCGGCGGCCAGCCCCGCCAGGTCGAGGCCGGGGTCCCGCCCCAGCAGCTCCGCGGCCAGGTGCACGCGGTGGCGCTGCAGCACCCACTTGGGGCTCACGCCGACCCACTGCGCGAACAGCCGCTGCAGCGACCGCGGGGTGGTGCCCAGCCCCTCGGCGAGGGTCGCGACCGTCGTGCCCGGCACGGCGTCGGCGATCGCGGCGAACACCTCGCGCAGGGTCGCGAGCGCCGCCGTCGAGCGTTCCGTGCGGGTGCGCGCCGCGGCAGCGGCCAGCAGCGGTGTGACCGCGGCGACCGCGCCCACGGCGTCGCCCGCGAGGGCGCGGCCGAT
>NZ_JABEMG010000105.1 GCF_013004695.1 Promicromonospora citrea | reverse complement strand
CGTACAAGTCCACGGCCTGGCGACGGAACTCCTCGGAGTAGTTCTTCCTGGCCATAGTTCCTGATCATCTCGCTTCCCCAGCAGATGCTGGAATCAGCGTGTCCAAGAACCAGGGTCAGGCCCCCCGTCGCCTCGTAGTACTGCCACACGTCGTAGGCGACAGCAAGCCGGTCAAGCTCGTCGAAGCGCGAGAGCACGGGCTGATCTACGCCAGCAGCAAGGCGGCACTGTGCCGGTGGCTGCGCAGGACAGCGACGAGCCCGCGGTGGGCAGGCGCAGGCATCCCGCTCAACGCCGTCGCACCCGGCGTCGTGGAGACCCCGATGGTGGCGGGCATGATCGGCACCGAGATCCAGCGCGCAGCGATGGCCGCGACGGTGCCGATGCCACTGAACGGCTTCATGCGGCCCGAGGTACCCGCGCATCTGCTCACCTGGCTCGTCGGCGAGAAGAACACCCACCTGTGCGGGCAGGTCGTGTTCGTCGACGGCGGCGCCGACGCGCTCATCCGCGGCGACTCCACCTGGTAGAGCGGCCCCACGGGCCGTTGTCCCGTCCCGGCACAGGACCAAGGTCCCGCCGACAGGAGCCAGGTGGCCCTGCGCCGGAGGGCACCGTTCACGGGAACGTGGTCACAGGCAGCCGGAACCGTTCCGGCGCACCCCCAGGAGGAACATCATGAGCTCCGTCAGCCACCACTCCGAACCGCTGGCCCACGGACCCGCCGCCGGCGCCCGCGCCACCGGCACGACCACGACGGCGACCGACGCCGTCACCCGCAGCGCCGTCGCCCGGTACAGCTTCGCCGGTGTCCGGCTGCTCCTCGCCGTCGAGTTCCTCTGGGCGTTCGGCGACAAGCTGTTCGGCTGGAACCTCGCCACCCCGCCCGAGCGGGCGTGGATCAACGGCGGCTCGCCCACCGAGGGCTACCTCAGCGGCGTCGAGGGCCCGTTCGGCGGGTTCTTCGGCTCGTTGGCCGGTAGCGCCGTCATCGACTGGCTGTTCATGCTCGGCCTCCTCGGCATCGGCCTCGCGCTGGCCCTGGGGATCGGCATGCGCCTGGCCGCCGCGACCGGCGCGCTGCTCATGCTGCTCATGTGGCTCGCGTCGCTGCCGCTGGACAACAACCCGTTCGTGGACTACCACCTCGTCGACGCGGTCCTGCTCGTCGGCCTCGCCGCGATCCTCGCCGGCGACACCCTGGGCCTGGGCCGCTGGTGGGCAGGCCTGCCGATGGTCCAGCGGTTCCCGTTCCTGCGATGAGCAGCGGTCCCGTGGTGCCTGTCCCGGTGGTGACCGGGACAGGCACCACAGCTACGGTAGGACCCATGGACGTTCGGGTGTTCCTCGTGGACGACCACGAGGTGGTGCGCCGTGGCGTCGCCGACCTCCTCGAGTCGGAGCCGGGCGTGCGCGTGGTCGGCGAGGCAGGCACGGCCCGCGAGGCCCTCGCCCGCGTGCCGGCGCTGTCCCCCGACGTCGTGGTCCTCGACGTCCGTCTGCCCGACGGCGACGGCGTCACCGTGTGCCGTGAGCTGCGTTCCCGCATGCCGGACCTGGCGTGCCTCATGCTCACGTCGTTCTCCGACGACGAGGCGCTCTACGACGCGATCCTGGCCGGCGCGGCGGGCTACGTGCTCAAGCAGGTGCGCGGTACCGACCTCGTCCAGGCGGTGCTCACCGTCGCCGCCGGTGGCTCCACGCTCGACCCGCGGGCCGCGGCCCGTGTCATGGAGCGCATCCGCTCCGACGCTCACCGCGAGCCCGACCCGCTGGCGACCCTGACCGACCAGGAGCGCCGCATCCTCGCCCTCATCGGGCACGGGCTGACCAACCGGCAGATCGGCGAGGAGCTCTACCTCGCCGAGAAGACGGTCAAGAACTACGTCTCCAGCATCTTCGCCAAGCTCGGCCTCGAGCGCCGCGCCCAGGCGGCGGTGCTCGCCGCGCGGCTCGAGCAGGACCGGCACGGACACCCGTGACGCTCCGAACGGACGGTCACGCGGGGCCCTGACCACCCGCAGGCAGCGGCACGTGCCACACCAGGCGTGTACCGACCCGGTCGGCGTCAGGAGACGCGGCCTCGGTGCGGAACACTCCTCCGAGCTCTTCGGCACGTCGCCGCAGGTTGTTCAGCCCGCTGCGCGGCGCGTCCGACGAGATCCCCGCGCCGTCGTCGGTCACCGTGAGCACCAGGTCGTCACCGGCCGACAGGCGGACCTCTGCCCGGCTCGCCGACGCGTGTCGGGCGACGTTCGAGAGCGCTTCGCGCACCACCGCGACCACGTGGTCGGCCGCCTCCGGCGGTACGAGGGTGTCCACCGCACCCTCGAACCGCAGCCGGACACGGAACCCGAGCGAGGCACCCGCGGCGTCGACCTCCGTGATCACGCGGGAGCGCAGGCCCACGCGCCGGCCGGCAGAACCTTCTGCCCGCTCACCCGGCTGCAACCGGTAGATCGTGGTCCGGACCAGGGCGATCGTCTCGTCCACCTCGTCGACCGCAGCGGCTACCTGCTCGGCCACCTCCGGTGGTGCCGTGCGTGCCACCCGCTGCAGCGAGAGGCCGGTCGCATACAGACGCTGGATCGCGAGGTCGTGCAGGTCGCGCGCGATGCGTTCGCGGTCGCGCAGCAGGACCAGGCGTTCGGCGTCGGCTCGACCCTCGGCCAGCTCGAGGGCCACAGCAGCCTGGGCAGCGAACGCGCCGAGCGCCTCGACGACGAGCGGGGAGAAGGCCTGACGCCCCCGGCTGCGGGCCGCCACGAGGACGCCGCGGACGCTCCCGGACTCGCCGAGCGGCCACGCCGCCAGCGGGCCGAGGTCGACCGGGAGCGGCAGCGAGAACTCGGCGCGTTCGTCCGTCGACGCGTCGTGGGTGACCATCGGCGCTCCCTCGCGGAACGTGATCGTGGCGAACGTCCCGTCGGCGGGCAGCACGGCACCCACCCGGTCCTCGGCGCCCAGCCCGGACGCCGCACGCAGGACCAGACGACCGGTCTCGGGGTCCGGCAGCGACACCGCCGTCAGGTCGGCGTCGGCGACCTCCCGCGCCTCGCTGCCGATCAGGCTCAGGACGTCGTCCGGCGAGTACCCGGCCAGCACATGACGTGAGATCCGGTCGTTGGCCCGCGCCCACCGCTCCCGCAGCTGGGCGTCGTCGTACAGGCGCGCGTTCTCCATGGCGACGCTCGCGGCCGAGGCGAGCGCTTCCAGCACCCGTTCGTCGTCGGCGGTGAAGTCGCCGCCGTCGCGCTTGTCGGTGAGGTAGAGGTTGCCGAAGGGCGAGCCATGCATCTGGAGGGGCATACCGACGAAGGTGTGCATCGGCGGGTGGTGGGCAGGGAAGCCGACGGACACCGGGTGCTCGGAGAGGTCGTGCAGGCGCAGCGGCACCGGGTGGCGGATGAGCTCGCCGAGCACGCCGTGACCGGTCGGGTACGGGCCGATCGCGTGGATCTGCGCGTCGGTGAGCCCGACGGTCAGGAACCGGGCGATGCGGCCGTCGTCACCGAGCACCCCGAGGGCGCCGTAGCGGGCGTCGACCAGCGTGACGGCTGTCTCGACGATGTGGTGCAGCACCGTCTCCAGGTCCAGGCCGCGGCTGACCGTGACCACTGCCTCCAGGAGCAGCTCGGTCCGGTCACGCGGGGTGTCTGCTCGGTTCATCGCGCCTCCCGTGGTCACCGTAGCGCGTGGTGCCGGACGAGGGACCTTGGTCCCGCGGCCTCGGGCCCCCTGTCTCTGCCCGGGCCTACCGATGCGGTGGTGTCCTGGGGGTCACGAAGGAGGACGACCATGAGCATCAACTGGTACGACGGCATCGTCGTCGGGGTCGACGGTTCGGCGGAAAGCCTCGCAGCCCTGGAGTGGGCGGCACGCGCCTCCGACCTGCACGAGGCGAGCCTCACGGTCGTCGCGGCCTACGGGGTGCCCATCACCCCCGACCCCGGGATCGGCGGCCTGATCGGGGAGATGCGCGCTCAGGCGCGAGGGGCCGCCGACACCGCGCACGAGTGGCTCGCTGAGCACCGAGCGGACGACCGGGTGCACGCACAGCACGCCGAGATCGACGTGGTGCAGGGCGACGCCGCCTACGAGCTGGGCCGCCGGTCCCGGACGTGTGGCCTGGTCGTGGTCGGCCGCCGAGGCCTCGGACGGATCGATCGCGTGGTGCTCGGCTCCACGTCCGCCACGCTGGCAGCCACCGCACCGGGAGCCGTTGCCGTGGTGCCGGCCGGGGCCTCGACCGGTGACCCGCGGCGGATCCGGGTGGGCGTGGGCCTGCACGACGAACCCGACGTGCTGGGGGCGGCGTTCGCCGAAGCGGCGGCACGCGGCCGCCCGCTGGAGGTGGTGCACGTGACGGACGCCGACGCGCTGTCGTCGTCGTTCCCGGAGATGGACCCCATCGCCGCGTCGTGGCGCGAGGCCGCCAAGGCAGACCTGGCCGACCGCGTCGCCCGCTGGTCGGAGAAGTACCCGGAGGTGAGCTGCACGATCGTGGTCGGTCGCGGCGACCCGGCAACCGTGCTGCTCCGCGGCCTCACCCCGGACGACCTCGTCGTCGTCGGCGGGCGGAGACACCAGCCGCTCTGGGGTCGGATGCTCCGTAGTGTCCCCGACGCCGTGCTGCGGGGTGCGCCGTGCACCGTCCTGGTGGCGCACGCCCACCGCCGCTCGGCCTCGGTGCCACCGGGCGGGAACGAGGCCGAGGAGGACTCGCCATGAGGACGCTCGACCAGCAGATCGGCCGTGTGCTGCGCGCGGCGGCCGCCGCGCCGAGCGTCGCGAACACCCAGCCGTGGGAGGTGACCGTCTCGGGTGGCACGGTCGCGCTCCGGGCGGACCCGGCACGCCGGTTGCAGCACACCGACCCGCACGGCCGGGAGATGCTGATCAGCTGCGGGGCGTTCCTGCTCAACACACGGGTGGCCGCCCGCAGGGAACGTCTCGTCGCGACCGTCCGGGTGCTGCCGGACCCCGAGGACGAGCTCCTCGTCGCGGAGCTGACGTTCGAGCCCGGACCCGCTCCCACCCCGTACGAGCTCGACCTCGCCACGGCCGTCGGACGCCGCGCCACGTCCCGGCTCCCGTTCGAGGACCAGCCGCTGTTCACCGACGCGGTGATCGCCCTCCACTCCGCGGCCGAGTCGGAGGGCGCGGCGCTCCGACTCGTCCAGTACTCCGACCCGGCGCGCGAGGCCGTCATCGACCTGGTGCGTCGCGCCGAGGCCCTCGCAGCGGAGGACCCCGCGGCGACGGCCGAGGAAGCGGCCTGGACCGCCGTCGACCCGGGCCGTGACGACGGCATCCCGCCCGACCTGCTCGGGCCGGCTCCGATGGATGCACGAGCACCGGTACGGCGGTTCGACGCGGCTGCCGGGACGGCACGGTTCGAGCGCCGCAGCACGCTGGCCGTGCTCGTCACGCCAGGCGACGACACCGCCGCCTGGATCACCGCCGGGCAGGCGCTCGAGCACGTGCTCCTGGTCGCGACCACGTACCTCGTCCACGCGTCGTTCGCGACCACCGTGCTCGAGAACCCGACGACGAGGCACGACCTGCGTCGGGCGCTACGACTCCAGGGGGCACCGCAGATGGTCATGCGGCTCGGCTACCAGGCGCTGCCGGAGCACACCCCGCGCCGACCGGTCGGGCCATGAGCAGCCAGGAGGAACCCGTGAGCACATCGACGACGACGCCCGACCCGGTGGTCGTGGGCGTCGACGGATCGCCGTCGTCGACCCGGGCGGTGCGATGGGCCGCCCTCGAGGCGGCCCGCCGCACCGCCCGGCTGAGCCTGGTGCATGTCTGGACGCCCGTTCCGACCTCCGTACCGCACGCGGCCGCGCTGGGGGCCTACGAGGACGCGCTCGTCACGCAGGGGCGTCAGTGGCTCGCAGACGCCGAGGGCGTCGCGCGCGAGGCCGCGCCCGACGTACCGACGAGCACCTCGCTGGTCGGAGGGTCGGTCGCCGCGCGGCTGATCGGCAGGTCGGCCGCCGCCGAGCTGGTCGTGCTGGGCTCGCGCGGGCTGGGCGGGTTCACGGGGCTGGTCGTCGGCTCCGTCGCCGTCGCCGTAACCACTCACGGGCACTGCCCGGTGGTAGTGGTCCGCGGCCACGAGGACGAGACCGTGCGGCAGGACGGCCCGGTGGTCGTGGGGGTGGACGGGTCACCCGCCAACCGGGACGCCGTCCGGTTCGCGTTCGCCGCAGCGGCCGCCCGGTCCGTCCCGCTGGTCGCCGTGCACGCGTGGAGCGACCTCCCGATGACCACTTCCTGGGAACTCACGACGGCGACGGACCTGGTCGAACAGCGCGCCGCGGAGGAGCTGACGACGTGGCTGTCGGAGCCACGTACCGAGCACCCCGACGTCACAGTGGAGCCGGTGATCGCTCACGGCGGGCCGGCGCAGGTGCTGCTCGACCGTGCCGGCGCCGCCCAGCTGCTCGTGGTCGGATCACGGGGGCGCGGCGGGTTCCGCGGCCTGCTCCTCGGGTCGACCAGCCAGGCGATGATCTACCACGCGGCGTGCCCGGTGGCGGTCGTCCCGTCGCCACCGCACTGATCCACGGGCCGGGGCCTCACCGGTCGGGCAGAGGGACCCGCCACTCGAGCCGGGTCCCGCCGCCCGGGGCGGGCCGGACGCGGAGGGAGCCACCCAGATCGGCGGCCCGTCCGCCCAGGTTGCGCAGGCCGCTCCATGACGTCTTCGGGGGGATGCCGTGTCCGTCGTCGGTGACGGTCAGCAGCACGTCGTCCTTGACGGCCAGGCGCAGACCTACCTGGTGCGCCTGGGCGTGCCGCGCCACGTTCGACAGCGCTTCGCGGACGACGGCCAGGACATGCTCGGCGATGTCCGGCGGCACCGAGGTGTCCACAGGGCCGTCGAACCGGACCCGAGGAGAGAAGCCCAGCGTTGCGGCGGCGACCTCCGCCTCGGCGAGCACCCGCGTGCGCACCCCCGCCTGCCGCGTCGTGCTGCCGGACCGCAGCCAATGGACGGTCGTGCGGATCAGGGCGATCGTCTCGTCGATGTCGTCGACCATCTGCTCGACACGGGTCGTCGTCTCGGGGCCGAGCTGTCGCCCGAAGGCGTGCAGTGCGAGCCCTGTCGCGAAGAGCCGCTGGACGACGAGATCGTGCAGATCCCGGGCGATCCGCTCCCGGTCGTGCATCACGGCGAGCCGCTCTGCGTCCGCGCGACGCTGCGCCGCTTCCAGGGCGACCGCCGTCCGCGCGGAGAACTGCTGTACCGTCTCGATGATCGCCGAGGAGAACGGCGCGGCGTCGGTGTGCCGGGCCGCGACGACCGCTCCCCTGGCCCCCGGGTGCTCACCGATCGGCACCGCGGCGATCGGCCCGATCTCTGCTCTCGCCCCGAAGGCGAGCTGGACCCGTTCGGCCGCCGTCGCCTCGGTCGAGACGAGCGGAGCGCCGGACGCCAGCACCGTCCTGGTGAACGTCCCGCTCGGAACCAACCGCATCCCTGACGCACGGTGGCTACCGGCTCCTGCCGCCGCAGCGACGACGAGGCCGTCCGCGCCGGGCTCCGGGACGGCGACGACGGCGAGGTCGGCCATCGCGACCTCGCGTGCGTGGTCGGCGATCAGTCGGAGCACATCCTGCGGCGGCGCTCCGGTGAGCGCAGCGCGTGAGACGTCGTCGTTCGCACGCGCTGACCGCTCCCTCAGCAGGGCCTCGTCGTGCAGCGTGGCGTTCTCGATAGCCACGCCTGCATTGGCCGCGAGCACCTCGATCGTGCGTCGGTCAGCCGTCGTGAAGCGTCCCCCACCGCACTTCTCCGCGAGGTACAGGTTGCCGAACACCGCGCCGTGGGTCTGGAGCGGCACACCGAGGGTGGACCGATCGGACGAACGGTCGGCGAGCAACCCTACCGACGCCGGCCGCTCGCCGATGCCACGCACCTGGTCGGAGCTCAGCCCGGCGGTGAGGAAACGGACGATCGTGCCGTCGTCGCCGAGAACGCCCAGCGCGGCGTACCGCGCGTCCACCAGACCGGCCGCCGTCGTGACGATCTGGCGCAGGGTGGTCTCCAGGTCGAGCCCCCGGCCGATGGGCGCCATCGCCTCCAGCAGCAGCTCGACGTTCGCACGGGTCTGACCCATTCCAGCCCTCCCAAGGTCGGCCCCCTGCGCCGTCCCACGATAGTGGCGCAGGCTCAGCGCGCCACACCATGCGTTGCGATGTTTCGCAGGTGTGCGCGCTCCGGCCACATCGGCGCGGCCGGGTCCTGCGCCCCGTTCCCACAGGACCTTCGGCCCGTGAACCGGAGGCATCGACGTGGCACGGTCGGTACGACAGCCAGAGCTTCGGCGCACCGAGCGTCGGCAGGCGGAGGGAGAGGCCATGAACGGCATCGACGGGCAGGTCAGACGGATCCTGCAGGCGGGCTCCGACGCCCCGAGCGTGCTCAACACCCAGCCGTGGCGCACCGAGGTGGACGGCAGCACCGTGATCTTGCGGGCCGACCCGTCGCGCAGCCTGCGCCACTCCGACCCTGACGGCCGGGAGATGCTCATCAGCTGCGGCGCGTTCCTGCTCAACGCCCGTGTCGCGGCCCGCAGGGAGTCGCTGACGCCGGTCGTGGCGGTCCTGCCGGACCCGGGCAACCCGCTGCTCGTCGCGACGCTCGCTCTCGGACCTGGCACCGACCCGACACCGGAAGAGCTGGAGCTCGCCGTCGCGATCGAGCACCGCACCACGTCGCGCGTCCCGTTCGAGGACCGCCCCCTGCCGGCCGATGTGCTGGTGAACCTTCAACGAGCCACTCAAGCCGAGGGCGGCAGCCTGCGCCTCGTCCAGCCCGCGGACGGCAGCCGCGAGGACCTGGTCCGGCTGATCCGGCGTGCTGAGCACCTCGCGGCCGAGGACATGGCGGGCCGCGGCGAGGAGGCCGCCTGGACCACCGGGTGGCCCGGACGCGACGACGGCGTCCCGACCCACCTGCTCGGCCGCGCGCCGCGCAACGCCGACGCGCCTGTCCGACGGTTCCACGCCAGTCGCGGCACCGAGGTGTTCGAGACACGCTCGACCCTGGCCGTGCTGTCGACCGCCGACGACACTCCGGCATCCTGGGTCGCGGCAGGTCAGGCACTCGAGCGCGCACTCCTCGTCGCCACGACGCACCACGTGCTCGCCTCGTTCGCGACCACGGTCCTCGAGAACCCCACCACCCGGCACGACCTGCGCCAGGCGCTCGACCTGCCCGGCCACCCGCAGATGGTCATGCGCCTCGGCACCGCACCACGCGGCGACCGCACCCCCCGACGAACCCGACCGCGCCATGACGCGATGGAGCGGTGGGTACCGTGGCGTGGCCCGACCGCCGGCTGAACGGGACCGCAGACCCCCGCGGTCCCGTTCAGCCGGCGGTCGCTGCCGTCACGCGCCGACGGCGAGCCGGGCGTGTGCCGCGGCCAGGCGCGCGACCGGGACGCGGAACGGCGAGCAGGACACGTAGTCCACACCGAGACCGTCGAGAACGATGATCGATGCCGGGTCGCCGCCGTGCTCACCGCACACGCCCGCCTCAAGGCCCGGGTCGGCCCGCCGAGCGCGGCCCAGGCCGATACGGACGAGCTCGCCGACCCCCGGCTCGTCCAGAGTCGCGAACGGGTCGGCCGGCACGACACCACTCCTCGCATAGCTCGTCAGGAACGACGCCTCGGCGTCGTCACGAGAGATGCCGAGCGCGGTCTGGGTCAGGTCGTTCGTGCCGAAGGAGAAGAAGTCGGCGTGCTCGGCGATCTCCCCGGCCAGGAGGGCCGCGCGCGGCAGCTCGATCATGGTCCCGACCCGGTACCCGAGATCGGCTGCGCCTCCCCTCGCGAGCTCCTCGTCCGCAGTGGCGGCGACGAGCTCACGCACTCGCCGCAGCTCTTCCGCGAACGCGACGAGCGGCACCATGATCTCGACGTGCGGGTCGATGCCTCGACGGCGCACCGCGAGCGCAGCACGGATGATCGCGCGGGTCTGCATGACCACGATCTCGGGGTGCAGGAGCGCCAGGCGCACCCCTCGGGTGCCGAGCATCGGGTTCGTCTCCGTGAGCCGGGTGATCCGGTCCAGGAGCGCTCGCTCCCGGGCGAGCCGCTCGGCCGGGCCATCGGTCTCCAGCTGCCGCACGAGCAGAGCCTGCTCGGTCAGATCGGGCAGGAACTCGTGCAGCGGCGGGTCGATGAGACGTACGGCGACCGGTAGCCCGCTCATGGCCGTGTAGATCTGCTCGAAGTCGGACTGCTGCATGGGCAGCAGCTCGTCCAGGGCGGCCTGCCGATCGGTGGGATCGTCGGCCAGGATCATGCGCTGGACGACCGGGAGCCGGTCCGGCGCCATGAACATGTGCTCGGTGCGGCACAGGCCGATGCCTTCGGCCCCGAGCTCGCGTGCCCGGGCGGCGTCGGCGGCGGTGTCGGCGTTGGCGCGCACGCCGAGCCGGCGGACGTCGTCGGCCCAGCCGAGGACGGTCGAGAAGTCGTCGGTGATGCGCGGCGGCACCAGCGGCAGCGCACCGGCGTAGACCTGTCCCGTGCTCCCGTCGAGGGTGATCACATCGCTCTCGGTCAGGACGGCGCCACCGATCGTCACGGTGCGCGCAGCCAGGTCGATGTGCAGATCGGCGGCACCGGCCACGCACGGCGTACCCATGCCGCGGGCGACCACGGCTGCGTGCGACGTCATGCCGCCGTGTGCGGTCAGCACTCCCTGGGCGGCCGCGACACCGTGGATGTCGTCGGGTGTGGTCTCCCATCGCACGAGCACCACGTCCTCGCCGGTAGCGCCGCGTGCGGCCGCGCCGTCGGCGTCGAGCGCGATGCGGCCGACAGCGGCCCCCGGCGACGCGTTCAGGCCGTGAGTCAGCGGGACCGCGTGGTGACTCGGGTCGAGCGTGGGGTGCAGCACCTGGTCCAGCTGGGCGGGGTCGATTCGCCGCAGCGCCGTGGTGACGTCGATCCGTCCTTCGGCGACAAGGTCGCGGGCCACCTTCAGCGCCGCTGCGGCCGTGCGCTTCCCGGTCCGTACCTGGAGTACGTAGAGCACACCGTCCTCCACGGTGAACTCGATGTCCTGCATGTCCCCGAAATGGCTCTCGAGCTGATCCATCACGGTGCGCAGCCGTGCCACGGCGTCTGGCAGCACCTTCTCGAGCTCGGCCAGGGGCCGCGGGGTGCGGACGCCCGCGACCACGTCCTCACCCTGAGCGTTCAGAAGGAACTCGCCGTACCGCTCCCTGGCGCCGGTGGCGGGGTTGCGGGTGAAGCACACCCCGGTGGCCGAGGTGCTGCCCTTGTTGCCGTAGACCATCTGCATGATGTTGACGGCGGTGCCCAGGTCGTCGGGGATCGTGTTGAGCCTCCGGTAGACCTGCGCGCGCGGGCTGTCCCAGGAACGGAACACGGCGTCCACTGCTCGGCGGAGCTGTTCGTGCGGGTCGTCCGGAAGGTCATGTCCGGTGCTCTGGCGGACGATGCCGCGAAAGACGGTGGCGAGCTGCTTCAGGTCCTCCGTCGTCAGGTCGGTGTCCTGCCGCGCCCCGCGCCGGTCCTTGAGACTCGCCAGCTCCCTTTCGAACGCCTCGCCCGGCACGCCCATGACGACCTCGCCGTACATCTGCACGAGCCGGCGGTAGGAGTCCCACGCGAACCGTGGGCTGCCAGACTCCGCGGCCAACGCCTCGGCGACACGCTCCGACATGCCCACGTCGAGGACGGTGTCCATCATGCCGGGCATGGATCGCGCAGCGCCGGACCGTACCGACACGAGCAACGGCTGGTCGAGGTCGCCCAGTGTCCGACCTGTGCGCTGCTCCAGCGCTGCTATGTGCTCCTGTATCTCGTCCCAGAGTCGCTCGGGCCACTCCTCGCGGCTGCGCATGGCGGCCACGCACGCGGCGGTAGTCACCGTGAAGCCGTCGGGTACGGGCACGCCGATGCGGCGCATCTCGGCGACACCAGCGCCCTTGGCGCCCAGGAGGGCACTCATCCCGGCGTCTCCCTCGGACAGGGCATAGACGTACCGATCACGCACGGGCACCGGTCGGGCCGTCTCGGTGGCCGCGGCTCGGCTGTCAGCAGATGTGCTCATGGCTCCTCCGTCAGGTGCGCCGGTCGACCGGACCACCCCTCGGCGTGCCCGCCGGCTCACGGCCAGCGTCGTTCCACGGCGCACGCCCGGACAGGGCCGCAAGCCCTCGGGCCGCAAGGACGTTGGTCCCGCCGCGGAGGCGAGACGGCCGGCGGGGACCTTCGCCGCGCCCGGGCGGGACGTTCGCCCCTGCCGGTGTGTGCCGGCACGGCGTGTCCTGGGAGCAACGGTGCACGAAGGTCGTGCACTGCTCACCGATCGGAGCCGTCATGAGAGCCGCAGTCGTCACCGACTTCACCGCCCCGCTGCAGATCGTGGACGTGCCGGTGCCCGAGCCCGGGCCGGGCGAGGTCCTGGTCCGGATCGAGGCCAGCGGCCTGTGCCACACGGACATCCACGCCGCCCACGGCGACTGGCCGGTCAAGCCGACCCCGCCGTTCGTCCCTGGTCACGAAGGCATCGGCCGCATCGAGCGGCTCGGACCGGACGTGGCCGGTCGCGTCCTCGGGCAGCGCGTGGCCATCGCCTGGCTCGGCAGCGCCTGTGGGCAGTGCCGGTACTGCATCGGCGGCTGGGAGACACTGTGCGAGCAGCAGACCAACTCCGGCTACAGCGTCAACGGCGCGTTCGCCGAGTACGGCGTGGTGCCGGCCGCGTTCGCCACCCCCGTGCCCGACGCGGTCACGTCCCTGGACGCCGCACCCCTGACGTGCGCGGGCGTGACCACGTACAAGGCGGTCAAGGTCGCCCGGGTGGCCCCCGCCGAGACGGTCGCCGTGTTCGGCATCGGAGGGCTCGGTCACCTCGCGCTCCAGTACGCGCGGATCGCCGGCGCCTTCGTCATCGCCGTCGACGTCGAGGACCACAAGCTCGAGCTGGCCTCCCGGCTGGGTGCCGACCACGTCGTCAACGCTGCTCGCGAGGACCCCGTCGCGGCCATCCAACGGCTCGGCGGCGCAGACGTCTCGATCGCGCTGGCCGCTTCGTCGTCCTCGTTCGACCAGGCGTTCGCCTCCCTGCGACGCGGCGGGCGCCTCGTCTGCGTCGCGCTGCCCGCCGGGGGCACGATCCAGCTGCCGATCTTCGACACCGTCCTCAGGGGCATCTCGGTGATCGGGTCGATCGTCGGCACCCGCAATGACCTCGCCGACGTGTTCGCGCTGCACGCAGCAGGCCGGACGGAGGTCGTCGCCGCCGAGCGCAAGCTCGACGAGGTCAACGAGTCCATCACCGAAGTCCTGGCCGGGCGGGTCCCCGCCCGCATCGTCTTCGGCCTCTGACGCTCATTCACCGGAGGATCACCATGAACGCCACCACGAACACCAGCTGGTACAGAGGCGTCGTCGTCGGGGTCGACGGCTCCGAGGAAAGCCTGGTCGCGCTCGACTGGGCCGCTTGCACCGCCGACGCCCACGACGCCCGCCTGACCGTCGTGTCCACGTACGCCACCCCGCCGGAACCCGGACCGGGCACCAGCCGCCTCGTGGAGGACGGTCGCAGGCAGGCCCATGACGCTCTGCGCGTCGCGATGGACCGGCTCGACGGGCGACGCCCCGGAAACCGCACCGTCCAGACCGTCGTGCTCCCCGGAACGGCATCCCACGTCCTGGCTCAGCTGTCCCGGTCGTCGGACCTCGTCGTGGTGGCACGCCGCCGTCTCGGCGCGTTCGACCGAGCACTGCTGGGGTCCACCTCGTCCGCACTCGCGGCACACACCACCGGCACGGTGGCCGTGGTTCCCGAGGGTGCCGCCGGTGGCGCACCCACCAGGATCCGGATGGGCGCCGGTCGGAGCGAGGAACCCGAGCTGTGGAGCGCGGCCTTCACCGAGGCCGTCGCTCGTGGCTGCCCCCTCGAGGTGCTGCACGCGACCGGCAGCGACCCGATCACGGACGCCGCCCTGAGGCGGGGTCCGTCCGCGGGCTCCTGGCAGGGTGTGGTCGCCACCGCGGTCGCCGACAGGGCGGCCCGGTGGTCGGCACGCTATCCGCGTGTCACTTGCACCACGACCAACCCGCCGGGCGACGCCGTCGCAGCTCTGCTGGACGGCCTGACCCCGGACGACCTGGTGGTGGTCGGCGGCAACAGCCACGGAACGCTGACCGGCCGTCTGCTGCGCAGCGTCTCCGGCACCGTGCTGCGTTCGGCACCCTGCCCCGTGCTGGTGGTCCACACCCACACAGCACGACAGACCGTGTCCGACAGTGACGCGGCACCCGCATCCTCTGGCCGGCGAGCGCAGGGTGCTGCCGTCGAAGTGCATCGGTGAGCAGGGGCCCCTGCGCGGCGACTTCCGTGCCGGTGTAGCCGGCGCCGACCACGACGAAGGTGACAGCACAGGAAGGCGACGCTCGTTTCGTTCGGTGTCGACGTGGGAGCAGTCCGGAGCGAGCAAGCCTCCGAGGTCGAAGGATTCTCGCCGATCGGCCGCGAAGAACCGTGAAGGATCTCGATCCGGATTACTTGGATCGCAGAGTGCACGGCTACCGCCGACTGATCACGCCGTTACCGACGTCCGGTTGCGCCGCTGTCGACGTCCGGCACCGTTGCGCACGATCGCGCACAACGAAGTCACTCAGCAGCACCTTCGCCCGCTACGCCTCCGCGAGAGATCACGTCAGCAACAAGCGCTTCTCGCCGCCTGCGCTCCTCCGGAGCGAGGAAAGGCTCGCCCGCGACCCGCAAGACATATCCGGTCCGCGGATCCACATAGTCGACTTCCTGGTGCACCCGGTAACCTGTTGTATACCCCGCCCGAACCTCCCGAGGCACAACCCAGCAATGCAGGAGAAGGTTCAGAACCGCCGACGCGATGCCTCCGACGCCCCAGGCCACAAACAGCCCAGTCAGAATCGGAGACGCACCGTACCCGACCCCCGCGATAGCCATCCCGCCGAAGAGAATCAGAGTGTAGACGATAAAGAATACCGCGCTACCGACGACCCATATTGCCAGCTGACCCGCCCGCAATCCCGGTAGAAGACGCCGTTGCATATGCGGACTCCACTCTTGGCCTGTCATCCTCGCACCTTCCAACGGCTGTCTGACGCGGTAGCCGGCAAATTCACGCAGGAAAGAGGAGCGGGAATCATTGCCGCGAACCCCCAGAACCATACTGGCAGCACAGAGCGTTATTCAGCTGGCCAGTCGGTAGAACTCCAGGTTGACGATCGCGTGGATGATGGTTGGGAGTTCGGTCAGGCGGCCGCGGTAGCCGGTGGCGAGGATCTTCCACTGCTTGAGCAGCCCAATCGCTCGTTCGACCGGGGCGCGGAAGCTCGCGATCGCGCGGTTGAACGC
>NZ_JABEMG010000104.1 GCF_013004695.1 Promicromonospora citrea | reverse complement strand
CGTCGACCTGCTCGTCCTCAGCCACTTCCACGCCGACCACGTCGGCGGCCTGCCCGCGGTGCTCGCGGGCCGCGAGGTCACCGCGGCGCTCGTCTCACCGGTCGCCGAACCGGCGGCGGGCGCCGCCGCGACGTACGCGGCCCTCGCCGGGGCGGAGGTGCCGGTGCGCGTCGCGGGGACCGGTGACCGGGGCACGGCCGGCACGGTCGGGTGGCAGGTGCTGCTCGCCGGGGCCGGCGCGGGCGCCAACGACTCGAGCGTCGTGCTCGGTGCCCGCACGGCCGGCCTCGACGTCGTGCTGCTGGGCGACCTGGAGGACGCAGGCCAGGCGGAGCTCGCCTCCCTCGTCGGGCAGGCCGACGTCGTCAAGGTCGCCCACCACGGGTCCGCCGTGCAGTCCGGTGAGCTCGCGCGGCGGCTCCGTCCGGCCGTCGCGCTCGTCTCGGCCGGCCGCGGCAACGACTACGGGCACCCGACGCGCGAGGCGCTCAGCCTGTACGCGGGGGTCGGCGCCGTCGTCGTCCGGACCGACGAGTGCGGCACCGTCGCCCTCGTCGTGCGGGACGGGCAGGTGGGCCTGGCGGGGTGCTGACCTGCGCGCGCGACATTCCGCTGAGACGTTGCGGATCTCGCCCGCGCGCTTACCGTGGGTGTGACGAGGGTGAACTTTCGTCTCGCGTCAGGGGGCTACGTGATCGATCTCAGACCGACCAGTCGTCGGCAGCACCGGGCCCTTGCGGTCGTCGTCGCGGCCGCCGTGCTCGTCCCGGCCGCCGCGTTCAGCGCGGGCGGGCAGGCTCAGGCGGCCTCGCTGGCCGCGCAGCGACAGGAGCTGCTGGACCAGAGCGTCGTCACCGACGTCTCCGAGGCCGAGCAGGTGGTGCGCGTGGACGTCGCGCGCGACCCGGAGGCCGCCGACGCCTGGCTCGAGGAGTCGGCCCGGTTGCTGGACGGGTGGACCGTCGTGGTGGCGGGGACGGAACCCCTGGCCGGGCCCGAGCGGGCCGACCTCGACGCCGCGGCGCTCGCGGCCACCGAGCAGCCGACCACCGAGCAGTCGACCACCGAGCAGCGGTCCGCCATGCCGCCGTCCGCCATGCCGCCCGTCGACGGCGGGTGCCCGGAGATCCCCGACGGCCCGCGGTCGCCGGACGGCGGGACGACCCCGTACCTCGGCTGCGGGCCGGGGGCGCCCGTCGAGCCGACCGGCGGCCTCCAGGCCACCGCGGAGGGGCAGGCCGTCCGCGGCCAGGAGATCACCGGCGCGTCGGCCGACGCCACGCTGGCCGCCGCCGTCGACGAGGTGCTGGCCGCCTACCTCCCGGGAGCGGGGCTCGCGCCCACCACGGTCCACCTCGACCACAGTGCCGCCACGGTGGACGTCGACGCCGCGTTCGCCCAGGCCCTCCCCGAGGCCGGGGTGTACCCCGGCGACGTCTGGGAGGCGCTGCTGTTCACCGTGCACAGCAACGGCGCCGTCGACTCCGTGACGTTCACGCTCGACGGCGACTGCCTCGCCTTCGCGTACGCGACCGGCGGGGACATGTGCGCGCCCACCGCTCTGCCGATCGAGCTGGGGTGACGACGATGCACGCGATGCTCCGGCGGGTCCTGTCCGCCCTCGCCTCCCTCGCCCTCGTCGGCGCCGGGCTGCTGGCCCTCGCCCCCACGGCGTCCGCCGACGTCACGTACGTGCCGGAGAAGTGGAACGGCAAGGTGGTCTATCTCTCGCAGTCGTGCCACGACCGCGGGGACACCGTCTGTCACGACAACACCGGCTGCGACGGGTTCAGCGAGAACCTGAACTCGCGCCGGGTCGCGATCGCCGCGGTGCGCGGCTCGGGGTCCGACAAGCCGCCGGGCCTGCTGGCCCGGGGCTACAAGGTCGTCCGCGGGGACGGCCTGACCCGGCAGAACATCGACCGGTCCAACCGGGTGGGCGCCGACGTCCACGTGCCGCTGCACTCGAACGCGATCTCGGTCGCGTGCGAGGGCGGCCACTCCGCCGGGCGGTACGGCACCCACGTGCTGTACGTGTCGGAGCAGGGGCGTAAGTGCGCCGCCGAGCTGGTCTCGACCGTCGGCGCGGGCAGCCCGGGGACCAACGACCGACGCCAGTACCGCACCGACCTGGGCGAGCTCAACCAGACCAACGCCGTCGCCTGCTACCTCGAGCAGGAGTTCCACGTCTGGGGCGACGGCATCCGCTGGATGCGCAACCGCGACGCGTGGAGCTGGCGGGTCGGCGCCGGCGTCGACAAGTACCTGGGGTACCCGTGAGGCGCGCGGGGGTCCTGGCCCCTGCACTCCTCGTCCTGCTGGCGCTCACCGCCTGCACGTCGGCGCCGGGGCCCGGCGGCGACCCGCCCCGGGGGAGCGAGCCGGGCGCGTCGTCGTCCGGCGGTCAGGAGGACGCGCCGACGCTGACCGTCCGGCAGAGCGACGGCACGTGGGAGGTCTCCGGCACGGGGTTCGCGGGCGGCAACCAGTACCTGGTGCAGTGCCTGGGCGGCACGGCTCCGGGCGCGGAGGCGCTCGACGCGTGCGACATGACGACCCGCGAGCAGGTCGTCGCCGACGGCGAGGGCAGGATCTCGGCCACCCGCCCGGCGAAGCCGTTCGTGCACGTGGGCTCGGTGACCGAGGTGGACTGCGCGCAGGACCCGTGCGCGCTCGCGGTCGCCGACCTCGCGGACCGCGTGGTCGCGGCGGCACCGGCGCCCCTGCCCGGCGACGCCGAGCCCCCGGCCGCCCCGGTGCTCGAGCTGTCCGAGCGTGACCTCGACGAGGACACGGGCACGCTCACCGTCACCGGTACCGGCTATCCCGCCGGTGCTGTCGTCCGCCTCGCGCAGTGCGCCACGACGCCGGACGGCGGCGTCGACACGGAGAACTGCCTCTACGACGACGGCAGGCGCGTCGTCGCCGACGGTGACGGCGCGGTGACGGCCCGCCTCCCCGTCGAGCGCGAGATCGCGCTGGTGGGCGGCGGCTCGGCCGACTGCGCGGAGCCCGGCGCGTGCGTGGTCGCCAACGCCCGGACCGACGGCGTCCGGCTGGCCACGGTCGGCCTGGTCTGGGAGCGCAGCGGCGACGCGTAGATGTCGGTGGCGCGTGGCAGGCTGTGTCCGTGCCTCCAGCGACCAAGCGACGTACTGCCACGACCCCCTCCGGCCGGAGCTGGGACGAGCCGACGCTCGCCCCCGTCGTGCTGGTGCGGGGCGCCGAGCCGCTCCTCACCGAGCGCGCGGTGGACGGCGTCGTCCGGCTGGCCCGCGAGCGGGACCCGGAGGTCGAGAAGGTCGAGCTGGAGGGTGCGACGTACGGGGCCGGCCAGCTCGCCGTCGCCGCGAGCCCGTCGCTCTTCGGCGAGGCGAAGGTCGTGGTCGTCCGGTCCGCGGAGGCGGGGACGGAGGAGCTCATGGCCGACCTCATCTCCTACGTCGCCGCCCCGGACGAGGAGACCGTCGTCGTGGTGGTCCACGGCGGGGGGCAGCGTGGCAAGAAGATGCTGGACACGGTCACGCGGTCGGGCGCGCCCGTCATGGTCGGCGAGCCGGTGACGAAGGACGCGGAGAAGGCCTCGTTCGTGGTGGGGGAGTTCAAGGCCGCCCGGCGCCGGATCGAGGCGGAGGCGGTGCGCGCGCTGGTCGACGCGCTGGGCACCGACCTGCGGGAGCTGGCTTCGGCGTGCGCGCAGCTCGTCGCCGACACGACGGGGACAGTGACGGTCGACACGGTCGACCGGTACTACGGCGGCCGGGTGGAGGCCACCGGCTTCCGCGTGGCCGACGCCGCGGTGGCGGGCGACGCCGGGGCCGCCGTCGCGCTGCTGCGGCACGCGCTCGACACGGGACTCGACCCGGTGCCGATCGTCGCGGCCCTGGCGCTGCGGCTGCGCAACCTCGCCAAGGTCGCGGCGATGCGCGGCGGCGGGCTCGCGGCCAAGGACCTCGGCATGGCGCCCTGGCAGGTCGACCGCGCCCGCAAGGATCTGCGGGCCTGGACGCCGGAAGGGCTGGCGGCGGCGATCTCCGCCGTCGCCCAGGCGGACGCCGACGTCAAGGGCGAGGCACGCGACACGGTCTTCGCGGTCGAGCGTGCCGTGCTGACCATCGCGCGCTCCCGGCGGAGCTGAGCGGGCCTCGGACACACGAAGGACGCCGCCCTCCCCGAGGGGTGGACGGCGTCCTCGACGTCAGCGCGGCACCGAGCTCGACGCCGCGACGTCAACCCGCGATGTCAGCGCAGGAGGTCGGCTCAGAGAGCCGCGACCTGCTTCGCGATGGCCGACTTACGGTTCGCGGCCTGGTTCGCGTGGATGACGCCCTTCGAGACAGCCTTGTCGAGCTTGCGCGACGCGACGGCAAGGGCGACCGTGGCGGTCTCCTTGTCGCCGGCGGCGACGGCCTCACGAACCTTGCGGATGTGGGTCTTCAGCTCCGACTTGACGGACTTGTTGCGCAGACGAGCCTTCTCGTTCGTCTTGATGCGCTTCATCTGGGACTTGATGTTTGCCACGAGTGGACTTCCTGGTGTGTTCGCCGGATGGCGAGCGGATAGGTCGTAGAGGGCGGCCGCAGATCCGGGACTGGGGTGGGGAACCCGTGGAGAGGAGCTGCGACTGTGCCCGCCGACCTGGGCGGACACGCGACCTCCAAGATTACCAGAGGCCCTGCCGTCGCACCGAACCCGCTGTCGTGACGGTGGCCACGCCTGCCGTGGCCCGGTCGGAGGCACCCTGACGAGCGCCTTTAGACTCCGGCGCATGAATTCAGCGACCGTGACCGGCCGTTTCCAGTGGACCGTAGTGGTCCCGATCCTCGCGCTGCTGCTGCTGGTGGCGACCTGGACCAATCACGAACATCCAGCGGTCCTCACGGCGATCGGCGCGGCGTTGGTCGGTGCGGTGCTCGCGGCGGTCCACCACGCGGAGGTCGTGGCGCACAAGGTCGGTGAGCCGTTCGGCTCGCTCATCCTCGCGGTCGCGGTGACGGTGATCGAGGTCGGCCTCATCCTCATGCTCATGAGCAGCGGCGGGGGCGCGTCGAGCACCTACGCGCGCGACACCGTCTTCGCCGCGGTCATGATCACGTTCAACGGCATCGTCGGCCTGTCCCTGCTCGTCGGCGCGAGCAAGCACCGCCTGGTCAGCTTCAACGCGTCGGGCACCGGCTCGGCCCTCGCCACCGTGATCGCGCTGGCCGCCGTCACCCTGGTGCTGCCCCGCTTCACCACCTCGGCGGAGGGCGGCGCCTACACGCCGTTCCAGCTCGGCTTCGCGGCGGTGGCGTCGCTGCTGCTGTACGGGGCCTTCGTGTTCACGCAGACCGTACGCCACCGGGACTTCTTCCTGCCCGTGACGAGCGACCGGTACGGCCGGTTCACCGGCATCATCCGCGACGAGGACGGCGACCACCACGCCGACCCGCCCACGGCCCGCCAGACGTGGACCAGTGCCGCGCTGCTCCTGGTCGCGCTCGTGTCGGTGGTGTTCCTCGCCAAGATGCTCTCGCCCACCATCGAGCACGCCGTCGAGGCGGCGGGCCTGCCCTACGGCGTGGTCGGCGTGGTCATCGCGTTCCTCGTGCTGGCGCCCGAGTCGATCGCCGCCGTCCGCAACGCGCTGCGCAACCGCGTGCAGACGAGCCTCAACCTCGCCTACGGCTCCGCGATGGCCTCGATCGGCCTCACCATCCCGAGCATCGCGGTGGCCATGATCTGGATGGACGGGTCGCTGACCCTCGGCCTCGACCCGACGCAGATGGTGCTGCTCGCGGTCTCCGTCGTGGTGGCGATGCTGAGCGTGGCACCGGGCCGCGCCAAGACGCTGACGGGTGTGGTGCACCTCGTGCTGCTCGCGGCGTTCCTGGTGGTGTCGATACAGCCCTGAGCAGACCCGGTCCCGAGCGGACGCCCGGACGGGCAGGCCCGGTGGTCGCGGCTCAGAGCGCCGCGACCACCTGGTCGAAGACGGCCTTGTCGAGGATCGCGCCCTCCCGGCGCACCGCGTCGGGGTGGATCCGGATGACCCGGTTCAGGCGCACCTCGGACGGCCGGCCGGATGCGTCCCACGCGCCCGAGCCGATGTCCATCCAGCGGCGTCCGGCGCGGGCCTCCTGCTCGGCGTCCCTGTCGTGGTCCTGGCTGGTGAGCTGGAGCGCGAGCAGCCACGGCCCGTCGTGGCCCACGATCAGCACGGGCCGGTCCTTGCCCTGGCTGTGGTCCTCCTCGTACGGCACCCATGACCACACGACCTCGCCCGGGTCCGGCTCGCCGTCGAGCTCCGGCCGGTAGACCGGCGTGACCCGGCCCGTGTAGTCGCCGGGGTAGCCGTCCGTCTCGGGCACGTCCCTGCGCGGACGGCGGGCGGGCGACGGCGCGGGGCGGCCGGTCTCGGCCCGCCGGCCGGTCGTCGGAGCGGGCCGGTCGGCGGTCTTCTGGTCGAGGGCGGTGCGGGCCACGGCCTCGACGACGTCGCCGAGCAGCTTGAGCCACGGGTTCTGGGTCACGGACCGCAGGGTAGCCCGGCACCGCCGGGAGCACAGGTCCGGCGGCGGCTCAGGTGAGGTCGAGCGCCCGGTCCATGTACTTCACGACCTCGTCGAACATGTCCCGGTCGAGGATGTCGCCCTCGCGGCGCACGTCGTCCGGGTCGACGCGGATGACGCGGTTGATCCGCACCTCCGACGGGCGGCCGGACCGGTCCCAGCGGCCGGTGCCGACGTCCATCCAGATCCGGCCGGCCCGGGCCTCCTGCAGCGCGTCCCTGTCGTGGTCCTGGCTGGTCAGCTGCAGGCCGAGCAGCCACGGGCCGTCCTGCCCGACGAGCAGCACGGGACGGTCCTTGCCCCTGCTGTGGTCCTCCTCGTACGGCACCCACGTCCACACGACCTCACCCGGGTCGGGATCGCCGTCCAGCTCGGGGTTGTAGATCGGGTGGACGTCACCCTCGTAGTCGCCGGGGTAGCTGTTGTCGGATGCGAAGCTCACGCCGGAACCGTACCGGATCGGACGAACGGAACATCCGGCATCTACCCGGCGTGCTCCTTGGCGAGCTCCGCCAGGACGGCGGCCATGGGCGCGGGCTCCCAGCTGTGCATCGCGCCCGGCATCTCCTGCGTGGTGCCGCGTGGTGCGGCCGCGGCGATCGCCGCCGCGGCGACGGGCATCTCCGGGAACGTCTCCGTGCCGTACATCGCCAGCACCGGCACCGCGACGTCGAGCGTGCCGTCCTCCAGCGCCTGCTGCGCCCAGGCGAGGGACTGCGCGTCCGCACGGTAGGCCGCGACGGTCCGGGCGAGCTCGGGCCAGGCGGGCGACGCCTCCATGCCCGCCAGCCACTCCGGCGGCATGTCCTTCATGTAGTGCCGCATGGCGTTCTCGTGGTCACCGGCGTCGAGCAGACGCTCGATCTCGTCCGCCCACGCCCGCGTGGTCGCCGCCGGGCCACCGAGCGGCGCCTCCCAGAGCGCGAGCGCCGTGACGGGCAGGCCCTCCTGGGCGGCACGAAGGCTCAGCGAGCAGCCCGACGAGTGGCCCACGAGCACCGCCGGGCCGCCCGCCGTCTCGAGCACGGCGGCGAGGGCGGCGAGCTCGCGGTCCAGGTCGAGGCGTCCGTCCGCGGGGCTCTCGCCGCGACCGAGGCGGTCGTGGACGACGGCGGTGACCCCCGCGTCGGCGACGAGCCGCGCGGTCCGCGCGGTCACGGGGTCGTCGGCGCGGTCCGGTCCGGCGCCGGTGACGAAGACGAGGGCGGGCCCGGTGCCGCCGTAGAGGTCGTAGGCGACGCGGTCGCCGCGGCTGGTGGTGGTGTGGTCCGTCATGCCGGTCCGACGACACCGGGGCCCGGGACTCATCGGTGCGGGAAAAGCCTGGGCCGGTACCCGACCCGGATGCCACGGTGACCCCATGCACGACGACGAGATCGTCCCCACGCCCGACCTGGTCCGGCGCCTGGTCGCCGCCCAGCTCCCGCAGTGGGCGCACCTGGCCGTGACGCCGGGCCCCGCGGGCGGGACCGACCACCACCTGTTCCGGCTCGGCGGCGACCTGCTGGCCCGCCTGCCGCGGACCGGCTGGGCCCGGGACCATGCCGTGGCCGACGCCCGGTGGCTGCCCCTGCTCGCCGCCCACCTGCCGGTCGAGGTTCCCGCACCGCTCGCCGTGGGCGAGCCCGGCGAGGGGTACCCGTTCCACTGGTCGGTGGTGCCGTGGCTGGAGGGCACGCCGCCCGGGCCGGGGGACCTGACCCGCGACGGGGTCCGTGCCCTCGGCGAGGTGGTCACCGCCCTGCGCGCCGTACCGACCGAGGGCGCGCCCGTGAAGGACGGCACCGCGCGCGGCGTCCCCCTCGCGCGGCTCGACGCCGACGTGCGGGCCGCCGTCGCCGCGTCCGGTGACCGGGTCGACCGGCCCGCCGCTACGGCACGATCGGCTCGGCGAGCGCCGCGTCGAGGTCGGCGCGGTCGCCCTCGACGGTCAGCCCGGCCTCCTCCGGCGTCAGCCGGCCCCACAGCGCGAGGGCGAGCCCCTCGGCGCTGCCGGACACGACGACGTCGGGTGCCACCTCGTGCGTGCGCTGCCCGCCCGCGCCGAGCACCCACAGCGGGGTGCCGGGTGCGTCGGTCGCGGTGAGGGCGACGGGGTGGCGCAGCGGCTCCATGCGGCCGAGGCCCACCTGGCGGGGCTGGAACACCGTCACCACCTCGTCGACGGAGTCCGCCCACACCTCCGGTCCGACGTCCACGAGCCCGGGCGTGCCCGCGCCCGCCGCCGCGGCCCGCAGGTCGTGCAGGTGCACGAGCGTCTCGTGCAGCTGGCGGCGGTGCCAGAACCGCACGGGCCCGGGGCCGAGGAGCTCGGGGTGGCTCAGCACGTGCGCCGTCGCGTCCGGGTCGAGCTCGGACAGCGCGCGGCGCAGGGTCGAGGCCTGGGCCGCGAAGTGCGCCGCGAGGTCGTACGGTCCCTCGCCGAGCGGCTCGGGCTCGACCCGGTAGGCGTTGCCCGCCGCCCAGTGGTGGATCCCGGCGAGGTGCTCGACCAGGTCACGCACCGTCCACGCACCGCAGGCAGGGACGGGCGCGTCCGGGTCGGCGTCGTGGACGGCGGCCAGGAACTCGTCCTGGAGACGGATGAGCAGCGCGAGGTGATCGAGGGCCATGGCCCGAAAGGTACAGCCCGCCACCGACACGGGGACCGTGGCAGGCTGGAACCCCCGGGCCGCCCGGGTCGTTACCAGCGCGACACCGTCACCGGTGCGTGTCACCGGACCGGCACGAAACTCTCAGTGAAGGATCATGGACGCAGACAGTCATAGTCCCCGCCCAGCCCGACGACACGGCACCTCGGGGCGGAGGTGGTGGCGTTGAGCTGGGTGCTCTCCCTCCTGCTGGGCGTGCTCGTCATCGGTGTGATCACCGCCGGGACGGGGTACTTCGTCGCGCAGGAGTTCGCGTACATGGCGGTCGACCGCGCGCGGCTGGCGTCGCGGTCCGAGGCCGGGGACGCCGGGGCCCGGCGAGCGCTCGGCGTCACGCGCCGCACGAGCTTCATGCTGTCGGGCGCGCAGCTCGGCATCACCGTCACGGGTCTGCTCGTCGGCTACGTCGCCGAGCCGCTCGTCGGTGAGGCGCTGGGTGAGGCGCTGGGCGGTGTGGGCGTCCCCGCGGGGACCGGCGTCGCGATCGGTACCGTGCTGGCGCTCCTGTTCTCGACGCTCGTCCAGATGCTGTTCGGCGAGCTCGTGCCGAAGAACCTTGCTATCGCGCGGCCGGAGCCCGTCGCGCTGTGGCTCGCCCGCTCGACGACCCTGTACCTGGCCGTGTTCGGCTGGCTGATCCGCGTGTTCGACGCCGCCTCGAACGGTCTCCTGCGCCTCCTGCGCATCGAGCCGGTGCACGACGTCGAGCACTCGGCGACGGCGCGCGACCTCGAGCACATCGTCGCCGAGTCCCGGGCGAGCGGCGACCTCCCAGCCGACCTGTCGGTGCTGCTCGACCGGGTGCTCGACTTCCCGCGCCAGGACGTCGAGCACGCGATGATCCCGCGCGCCCGCGTCGGCGTCGTGCACGCGGACGACCCGCTCGCGCAGGTCCGCGAGCGGATGGCGGGCGGCCACTCCCGCTACCCCGTGGTGGACGACGACGGCGAGGTCGTGGGCGTCGTGCACCTCACGGACCTGCTGAGCGCCGGCCTGGACTCCGGCCTGAGCACCGCGACCGCCGCCGACCTCATGCGGGAGGCACTCGTGCTGCCGACGTCGATGGCCCTGCCCGACGCCCTGCACGCCCTCTCGGCGACCCGCAACCAGCTCGCCTGCGTGGTCGACGAGTACGGCGGCCTCGCGGGCGTGCTGACCGTGGAGGACCTCGCGGAGGAGCTGGTCGGCGAGATCACCGACGAGCACGACGACGAGACCGACCCGGTCACGGCGGCGTCCGACGGCATCTGGGTGATGGCGGGCGACGTACACCTCGACGAGGTGGAGCGCGCCGTCGGGCACGACCTGCCCGACGGTGACCACGAGACGGTGGCGGGCCTGGCGATCGCGGCCCACGGCGCGCTGCCCGCGGCGGGCGACGTCGTCGACGTCGTGCTGCCCGCCGACCCGGCCGACCTCGTCGCGCCGGAGCCGCCCCCGGACCGGGCGCTGCGCATCGAGGTGCTCGAGGTGGAGCGGCACGTGCCGTCCCGCGTCCGCGTCACGCTCGTGGACATGCCGGAGACCGCCCGAACGGGAGAGGGGGACCGATGAGCAACCCGTGGGTGGTCGCCGTCGCGACCGTCGTCATCATCGCCCTGAGCGCCTTCTTCGTCGCGGTCGAGTTCGCCCTGCTCGCCGCCCGGCGGCACCGGCTGGAGGACGCGGCGCCCACCAGCCGCTCGGCCCGGGCCGCGCTGCGCAGCGCGAGCGAGCTGACCGTGCTGCTGGCGGGCTCCCAGCTCGGCATCACCGCGGCGACCCTCGCGCTGGGTGCGATCACCAAGCCGGCCGTCCACCACTGGCTCACGCCGGTGTTCGAGGGATGGGGCGCGCCCCTGTGGGCCGCTGACGTCGCGGGCTTCGTGCTGGCCCTGGTGATCGTCACCTTCCTGCACCTCGTGGTGGGGGAGATGGCGCCGAAGTCGTGGGCCATCGCCCACCCGGAGAGCAGCGCGACCCTGCTGGCGCTGCCGATGCGTGCCTTCATGGCGCTGACCCGCCCGGCGCTCGTCGCGCTCAACGGTGCGGCGAACTGGTGCCTGCGGCGCGTCGGCGTCGAGCCGGCGGACCACGTGGCGTCGGGCCAGGGCCCGGACGACCTGCGGCACCTCGTCGAGCACTCGGCGAGCGTCGGGGCCCTCGAGCTGGCCTACTCCGACCATCTCGCGGGCGCCCTCGACCTGCGCCGGCTGACCGTCGCGGACCTGCTGGCGGGCCACGCGGCGCCGTCGGCCGTCGGCGTGGGCGCGACCGCGGGGCGGGTGCGCGAGGCGGCCCGCGCGTCGGGCCACCTGCGGATCCTCGTGGAGGACGCGGCGGGCCGCCCGACGGGTGTCGTGCACGTGCGCGACACCCTCCTGCTGGCCGACGACGCGCCGGTCGCGGACGTGACCCGGCCGGTGTTCGAGCTCGCGCCGGACGTGCCGCTCCACGCCGCGCTGACGAGCATGCGCGAGACGGGCAACCACCTCGCCGTCGTGCCGGGCGCGGGGCCGGGCGGTCCGGGGCGGGGCGCGTTCGGCGTCGTCACGCTCGCCGACGTGCTGCGCCGCATCCTGCCCGGGACGGCGCCCGCCCCGGCCGGCTGAGCCGGCGGCTACCCCTCCAGGACCGCGTCGATCTCGCGGAGGAAGTCGGGCAGGTCGTCCGGGTTGCGGGAGGTGATCAGGGGGAACCCCGCACCCTCGTCCCGGACGACCGGCTCGTCGACCCAGGTGCCGCCCGCGTTGCGCACGTCGGTGGCCAGCGACGGGTAGCTGGTCAGGCGCGCGCCGGAGACCTTGCCCGCCTCGACGAGCAGCCACGGCCCGTGGCAGATCGCCGCGATCGGTCGCCCGGAACCCGCGAACGCCTCGGCGACCGTGACGGCGGGGCCCTGCAGGCGCAGCGTGTCCGCGTTGATCGTGCCGCCCGGCACGAGCAGCAGGTCGAAGCCGGCCGGGTCGACGTCGTCGATCGTCGTGTCGGGCGCGACCGACTCGCCGGGCTTCTCGTCGCCCACGAGGGTGCGCACGTCCTCGTCCTTCACGGCGGCCAGCGTCACCACCGCGCCGTGGTCGCGCAGGTGCCGCATCGGTACGAGGAGCTCGTCCTGCTCCACGCCGTAGTTGGTGACCACCGCCAGGACCTGCTTGCCGGTCAGGTGCGACATGGTTCTCCTCCGTCGGTCGGGGACGCTTGCCCCTCGACCGTAGGCACGGCGTCCCCCGCTCGCACGGGACGTGGGAGAATGGGAAGGCCCTGTCCTGACACCACCACCCTGACGACGGAGCGAGATCGCTTTGCCCATCCCCGGTCCCACGCTTGCGGCGCGCATCCAGCCGAACGCCACCGCGCCCGAGCTGATCCGCAACTTCTGCATCATCGCGCACATCGACCACGGCAAGTCCACGCTGGCCGACCGCATGCTCCAGCTCACGGGCGTGGTCGAGCCGCGCGCCATGCGCGCGCAGTACCTGGACCGCATGGACATCGAGCGCGAGCGCGGCATCACCATCAAGTCGCAGGCCGTGCGCATGCCCTGGGAGGTGGACGGCACGCCGCACGCCCTCAACATGATCGACACGCCGGGCCACGTGGACTTCACCTACGAGGTGTCCCGGTCGCTGGCCGCGTGCGAGGGTGCCGTGCTGCTGGTCGACGCCGCGCAGGGCATCGAGGCCCAGACGCTGGCCAACCTGTACCTGGCGATGGAGAACGACCTGGAGATCATCCCGGTCCTCAACAAGATCGACCTGCCGGCCGCGCAGCCGGAGAAGTACGCCGAGGAGCTCGCCAACCTCGTGGGCGGCGACCCCGACGACGTGCTCAAGGTCAGCGGCAAGACCGGTGCGGGCGTCGAGGCGCTGCTGGACCGCATCGTCGCGGCCGTGCCCGCGCCCGTGGGGGACGCCGACGCCCCGGCGCGCGCCATGATCTTCGACTCGGTGTACGACACCTACCGCGGCGTGGTCACCTACGTCCGCGTCGTCGACGGCGACCTCAACCCGCGCGAGCGCATCACGATGATGTCCACGCGGGCCAGCCACGAGCTGCTGGAGATCGGCGTCATCTCGCCGGAGCCGAACCCGACCAAGGGTCTCGGCGTGGGCGAGGTGGGCTACCTCATCACGGGCGTCAAGGACGTGCGGCAGTCCAAGGTCGGCGACACCGTCACCAACCAGGCCAAGCCCGCCGCGGAGGCGCTCGGGGGCTACAGCGACCCCAAGCCCATGGTGTTCTCGGGCCTCTACCCGGTGGACGGCTCGGACTACCCCGACCTGCGCGACGCGCTGGACAAGCTCAAGCTCAACGACGCCGCGCTGAACTACGAGCCGGAGACGTCGGTGGCGCTCGGGTTCGGCTTCCGCGTGGGCTTCCTCGGCCTGCTGCACCTGGAGATCGTGCGCGAGCGCCTCGAGCGCGAGTTCAACCTCGACCTCATCTCGACCGCACCGAACGTCATCTACGACGTGACGCTCGAGGACGGCACGGAGGTCAAGGTCACCAACCCGAGCGAGTTCCCCGGCGGCAAGATCAAGGAGGTCAGGGAGCCGGTCGTCAAGGCGACCATCCTGACCCCGAGCGAGTTCGTCGGCACCGTCATGGGGCTGTGCAACGAGCGCCGTGGCGTGCAGCTCGGCATGGACTACCTGTCCGAGGACCGCGTCGAGCTGCGCTACACGCTGCCGCTGGCCGAGATCGTCTTCGACTTCTTCGACCAGCTCAAGTCGCGCACCCGCGGCTACGCCTCGCTCGACTACGAGCCGAGCGGCGAGCAGACGGCCGACCTGGTCAAGGTCGACATCCTGCTGCAGGGCGAGCAGGTGGACGCGTTCAGCGCGATCGTGCACCGCGAGAAGGCGTACGACTACGGCGTGCTCATGACGGGCAAGCTCAAGGAGATCATCCCCAGGCAGCAGTTCGAGGTGCCGATCCAGGCCGCGATCGGCGCGCGCGTCATCGCCCGCGAGACCATCCGCGCCATGCGCAAGGACGTGCTCGCCAAGTGCTACGGCGGTGACATCAGCCGCAAGCGCAAGCTGCTGGAGAAGCAGAAGGAGGGCAAGAAGCGCATGAAGAACATCGGGTCCGTCGAGGTCCCGAAGGACGCCTTCATCGCGGCCCTCTCCTCCGACTCGGCCCCCAAGGACAAGAAGAAGTAGGTGCCAGCTCTTCCCCCCGGCGTCCCCGTCCCCGACGACGGCGCGCTGCCCGGCTGGGTGCGCCCGTCGTCCGCGGAGCCCGGCCGGCCGTTCGGTGTGTACGTGCACGTGCCGTTCTGCAGCGTGCGGTGCGGGTACTGCGACTTCAACACCTACACGGCGGCCGAGCTCGGCGGCGGTGCCAACCAGGCCGCGTACGCCGGGACGGCGCTGCGCGAGGTCGAGCTCGCGCAGCGCGTCCTGGCCGGCGCCGGCCGCGGTCCCGCCGCGGTGTCCACCGTCTTCTTCGGCGGCGGCACGCCCACGATGCTGCCCGCGCACGACCTCGCCCGGGTGCTGGACGGCATCAGGGACGCGTGGGGCCTGGCCGACGACGCCGAGGTGACGACGGAGGCCAACCCGGACTCGGTGACCCCCGAGTCGCTGCGCGTGCTGGCCGACGCCGGGTTCACGCGCGTCTCGTTCGGCATGCAGTCCGCGGTGCCGCACGTGCTGGCGACGCTGGAGCGCACGCACGACCCGGCGCGCATCCCCGACGTCGTGCGCTGGGCGCGGGACGCCGGGCTGGACGTCTCGCTCGACCTCATCTACGGCACGCCCGGCGAGTCGCTCGCCGACTGGCGGGCGAGCGTCGAGACGGCGCTGGCCACCGGCGTCGACCACGTGAGCGCGTACGCGCTGGTGGTGGAGCAGGGCACGAAGATGGCCGCCCAGGTGCGCCGCGGCGAGCTCACGCTGCCCGACGAGGACGACCAGGCCGCGAAGTACGAGCTCGCCGACGACCTGCTCACCGCGGCGGGCCTGCACTGGTACGAGGTGTCGAACTGGTCGCGGCCGGGCCACGAGTGCCGGCACAACATCGGCTACTGGCGCGGTGACGACTGGTGGGGCGTGGGCCCGGGCGCGCACAGCTACGTGGCCGCGGGGACTTCCGAGGCCGACGCCGCGGGCGTGCGCTGGTGGAACGTCAAGCACCCCCGCGCGTACGCCACGCGGCTCGAGGCCGGGCACAGCCCCGGAGCCGGCCGGGAGCTGCTCACCGCGCAGGAGGCGCACCTCGAGCGGGTCATGCTCGGCGTGCGCCTGCGCGACGGCCTCGACCTGGGCGTGCTGACGCCGTCGGGCCGCACGGCGGTGGCAGGGCTCGTGGCGCGCGGGCTGCTCGACCGGAACTGCGGCTCGAGGATGGCCTCGACCTGCGTGGCGACGTCGCCGATGAGGCTCGAGAACGTGCCGGTGGCCTGAGCGACGGGGGAGTCGCGCACGAGGATGCGGAAGCCGTCCTCGGA
>NZ_JABEMG010000103.1 GCF_013004695.1 Promicromonospora citrea | reverse complement strand
GGGCCTCGGCCTGATCGGCATGCGCGAGCGCGCGCAGCTCGTCGGCGCGACCCTCGACGCCGGCCCGGCGCCCGACGGGGGCTGGCGCGTGCTGCTGGCCCTGCCGGTCCACCACGACCCCGCCGGCGTCCGGCCGGCGGGCGGGACGAGGACCGCGGCGCCCGAGGGGGCGCGCGGAGAGGAGCAGGGATGATCAGGGTCGTGCTCGCCGACGACCAGGCGGTGGTCCGCGCCGGGTTCCGGTTCCTGCTCGAGCAGGCCGAGGACATCGAGGTCGTCGCGGAGGCCGCCGACGGCCCGACGGCGGTCGAGCTCGTGCGCAGGCACGCCCCCGACGTCGTCTGCATGGACGTGCGCATGCCCGGCGGCGACGGCCTCGCGGCGACGCGCGAGATCGTCGCGGCCGGGGGCGCGCGGCCCGCCGTGCTCGTGATCACGACGTTCGACCTGGACGAGTACGTGTTCGGCGCGCTGGAGGCCGGGGCGAGCGGGTTCGTCCTCAAGGACTGCGAGCCCGAGGAGCTGATCGACGCCGTGCGCCGCCTCGCCGACGGCCAGGGCCTCATCGACCAGGCCGTCACGCACCGCGTCATCACGGAGTTCGCGCGCCGCACGGCGCCGCCCGCGGCGCCCACCGGGGCGGACCTGGCCGCGCCGCTCACCGCGCGCGAGGCCGAGATCGTGCGCCGGCTCGCGCGCGGGCTGTCCAACGCGGAGATCGCGCGCGAGCTCGTGGTCGAGACCAGCACCGTGAAGTCCCACCTGGGGCGCGCGATGGCCAAGATCGGCACGCGCGACCGCCTGCAGACCGTGGTGTGGGCGTACCAGAACGGCCTGGCGCCGCGCTGAGGCACGCCGCGCCCGTGTGGGAAACCCCGATGCCGCCCGCCCCGCGCCGCGGCTACCGTGCGACCAGGCAGCGCAGCCGCGCGCTGCCGGCCCACGACACCGAGGTGGTCCCATGGTTGCTCGCCGCACGGCCTCCCGTGCCCCGATCGTCGTCGCCGTCCTGACCGCGGCGCTGCTGGCCCTCGGCACGGCGGTCGTCCCGCTGCTGCCCGCGACCGCGGCGGGCACCGGCGCCGTCGACTGCTCCGCCCCGGCCTGGGCCGAGGGCAGGAGCTACACGGCCGGCCAGCACGTCACCCACCAGGGCGCCGGGTACACCGCGCTGGTCACCCACACCGCGCACCCGGGCGCGGGCTGGGACCCGGCGTCGACGCCGACCCTGTGGACGCTCGACGGCACGTGCGGCGGCACGCCCGACCCGGAGCCCGAGCCCGAGCCGACCGACCCCGGCGGCGAGGCCGACACGCCGGTCGCGGCGAACGGCCAGCTCCGCGTGTGCGGTACGGGCCTGTGCAACGAGCAGGGGACGCGCATCCAGCTGCGGGGCATGAGCACGCACGGCACGCAGTGGTACTCCCAGTGCGTGACCGACGGCTCGCTCGACACCCTCGCGAACGACTGGGACGCGGACGTCCTGCGCATCTCGACGTACGTGCAGGAGGGCGGCTACGAGACCGACCCTGCCCGCTTCACCGCGCTGGTGAACTCCTACATCGACGAGCTGACGGCCCGCGGCCTGTACGCGATCGTCGACTGGCACATGCTCGACCCGGGCGACCCGCACGTCAACCTGCAGCGCGCCAAGACGTTCTTCACGGCGATCGCGGAGCGGAACAACGGGAAGAACAACATCATCTACGAGGTCGCGAACGAGCCGAACGGCGTCTCGTGGCAGACCATCAAGAGCTACCACGAGCAGATCGTCCCGGTGATCCGCGCCAAGGACCCCGACGCCGTCATCCTGCTCGGCACCCGCGCCTGGTCGTCGCTCGGCGTCTCGGACGGCGCGAACGAGTTCGAGGTCGTGAACAACCCGGTGAACGCCTCGAACGTCATGTACACGTTCCACTTCTATGCGGCGTCGCACCGTGAGGAGTACCTGAGCGCGCTGTCCCGCGCCGCCGACCGCATCCCGGTGTTCATCACCGAGTTCGGCACGCAGGACTACGCCGGCGAGGGGCCGAACGACTTCGCGATGTCGCAGCGGTACCTCGACCTCGCGGCGTCGAAGAAGATCAGCTGGGTCAACTGGAACTACTCGGACGACCACCGCTCCGGCGCGGTGTGGACGGAGGGCACCTGCGCGAGCGGCGACTTCGGTGCCCACCGCCTCAAGGAGGCCGGCGCCTGGATCCGTGACCGCATCCGCACCCCGGACGCGTTCTAGCTGCCGCGATCCCCTTTCACCCCGCCGTTTCTCGGCTTTGAGCCCCCTCAAAGCCGAGAAACGTCGGATTGAAAGGGGATCGGCGACAGCTGACCCGCCGCCCTGGTCCGCCGGGACACGCGCGGGGCGGCGGCGGCCAGATGCTTGACAGCCCCGTCCTGGCAGGGCAGCGTCCGGCGCATGAGCCGCAGAATCACCCGTGCCACAGCCAGCGCAGCCCTCGTGGTCCTGACCCTCGGCGCGTGCGCGCCGTCGGCCGACAGCCCCGAGCCGGGCGCGGCGGCGGGGGAGGGGTGCGACGGCGACGCCGTGGCGCTCGACGTCTGGTCGTGGCGCACCGAGGACGTGAAGACCTACGAGCGGATCTTCGACGTCTTCGAGGAGGCCAACCCCTGCATCACGGTGGGCTTCCAGGCTCACCTCAATACCGAGTACGACCAGATCCTGCGCACCGGCCTGACCGGCTCCGACGGCCCGGACATCGCGCAGGTGCGCTCGTACGGCCTGCTCCAGCCGCTCGTCGAGGGCGGCAACCTCGAGCCGCTGGACGACGTCGTGCCGGAGCTCGCGGAGTTCGACGACGCCGCGCTCGACGGCGCGCGGGGCCGCGAGGACGGCTCGGTGTACGGCGTCCCGCTGGCCACGCAGACGATCCAGGTCTGGTACAACACGGCGATCTTCGAGGAGAACGGGCTGAGCGAGCCCGAGACCTGGGAGGACTTCGTCGCCCTCAACGACACCCTGCTCGAGGCGGGCGTGACGCCGCTCGCCGTGGGCGCCCGCGACGGCTGGTTCGTGCCCACGGTGCACGACGCCCTCACCGCCGCCCGGTACGGCGGCGCGGACTTCCAGCAGGCCTTGCGCGACGGCGAGACCGACTTCACCGACCCCGCGTACGTCGCCTCGATCCAGACGCTCAAGGACCTCCAGGAGTACATGCCCGACGACGTGACCGGTGTCGCGTACACCGACGCGCAGGTGCTGTTCACCTCGGGCCAGGCCGCGATGTTCCCCGGCGGCTCCTACGAGCAGGCGTTCTTCCAGGACGCGAACCCGGACCTCGAGCTCGGCGTGTTCCAGGTCCCGCCGCCGCCCGGCTCGGCCGTCGACCACCCGGTGACGCCCGGCTACGCGGACGGCAACTGGGGCCTGTCGGCCGCGACGCAGCACCCCGACGAGGCGCGCACGCTGCTGAGCTGGCTGGCCTCGCCGGAGTTCGGGCAGCTCGTGGCCGACGAGCTCAAGCAGTTCTCGCCCGTGCCCGGGGTCGAGTACGCCGACCCGCTGCAGCAGGAGATGTGGGACCTCTACCAGGAGAGCCCCGCGCCGTACCTGCTGCTCGTCGACTACCGCTACGGCGACCCGACCGGCACCGACCTCATGGGTCAGGCCGGGCAGAAGCTGTTCCTCGGCGACACCGACGCCGCCGGTGCGGCGGACATCGTCCAGGAGGGCCTGTCGGCCTGGTGGACGCCGGGCGAGTGAGCCGCCGTCGGACCGCGGCGCTGCCCACGCCCGTCGCCCTGCTCTTCCTGCTGCCCGCCGCGGTGCTGTTCGGCGTCTTCGTGCTCTACCCGATGGCGACCGCGCTGACCTACTCCCTGTTCTCCTGGCGCGGCACGGCGCAGGAGGCGTTCGTCGGCCTGGACAACTTCGTCGCGCTGTTCACCACCGAGCCGTACCGCACCGAGCTGCCGCGCGCGTTCGGCCACAACGCGCTGCTGTTCGCCGGGGCGATGGCCGCGCAGAACTCGGTCGGCCTGCTGCTCGCGGTGCTGCTGCACCAGCGCGAGCGGTTCCGCCGGCTGTTCCAGGTGCTGTTCACCATGCCGTACCTCGTGTCGCCGCTCGTGGTCGGCTACCTGTGGTCGCTCCTGCTGTCACCCCTGTTCGGGCCGGTGAACGCGCTGCTGCGGGCCGTCGGCCTGGACGCGGTGGCGCAGCCGTGGCTGGGCGACCCCGACACCGCCCTCTGGGTGGTCGTGCTCGTCACGGCCTGGCAGTGGGTCGGCTTCCCGCTCCTGGTCTACGGCGCCGCGCTCGGTGCGCTGGACCCGAGCACGCAGGAGGCCGCGATGCTCGACGGCGCGGGCGCGGCGCAGCGGTTCCGGCACGTCACGCTACCGCTGCTGACGCCCGTGATCGGCACCGTCAGCGTGCTCACCTTCATCTTCTCCATGGAGGCGTTCCCGATCCCGTACGCGCTGGGCGGGTCGAGCGGCAGCCCGGCCGGAGCCACCGACGTCATGTCGCTCCTCTTCTACCGGACCGCGTTCCACTCCGGGGCGTCCAACGCGATCGGCGTCTCGTCGGCGGTCGCCATCGTGCTGTTCCTCGTCATCGTCGGGGTGTCCGTCGCGTTCACGCGCTGGTTCCGCGGCGTCGAGCGGAGGCTCACGTGAGCGGGACGACGCGCCGCGGCGGTGCCGTGCGCCGCGCGGGCGTGCACGTGGTGCTGTGGGGGTACGCCGCCGTCGCGCTGCTGCCCCTGCTGGTCATGGTGTGGAACTCGTTCCGCACGGACCAGGAGCTCGTGTCCGAGCCGCTCGGTCTGCCGGTCGCGCCGTCCTTCGACGCCTACCGCGAGGCCTGGGTCGAGGCGTCGTTCTCCACGTACTTCCTCAACTCCGTGCTCGTCACGACGGCGTCCGTGCTGCTCTCGACGGCGGTGTCGCTGCTCGCCGCGTACGCGCTGGCCCGCTCGCGGTCGCGACTCATGACGGTGATCGAGCAGGTCTTCGTCTCGGGCCTCATGATGCCCGTGTTCCTCATGATCGTGCCGATCTTCTACCTGCTCGACATGATCGGCCTCGCCTCGACGCGGACCGGCCTGATCCTGGTCTACGCGGCCGTCTCGATCCCGTTCTCGGTGTTCGTGCTGGCCACGTTCCTGCGACAGCTCCCCGACGAGCTCGAGGACGCCGCGCGGATCGACGGCGCGGGCCCGTTGCGCACGTTCTGGTCGGTGCTGCTGCCGCTGGTGCGGCCCGCCGTCGCGACGGTGGTCGTCTTCCGGTTCGTGCCCATCTGGAACGACTTCTTCTACCCGCTGATCCTCGTGCGCGACCGCGAGCGGTACACCTTGCCCGTCGGCCTGACGACCTTCTTCGGCGAGTACCAGACCTCCTGGTCCACGCTGTTCGCCGGCCTGGTCATCGCGACGCTGCCGCTGGTGGTGCTGTTCCTCGTGGCGACGCGGCAGATCGTGGCGGGCCTCACGGCGGGCATGGGACGGTGACCGGTCTCTCGTCCGTCCCCCGTTCGGCTCAGGAGGCCGCGGGGCGTACCATGGATGGGTTGCCCGTGCGCCCGCCGCACAGTGCTGTCAGCGAGCAGCTGCAACTGAAGTGAGCATCCCCGCGCCACCCGGGAATCAGTACGCCGGCGTGCGCGCACCCCCGACATTCTGGAGACCATCGAAGTGAAGAGCGCCGTCGAGACCTTGGAGCCCACCAAGGTCAAGCTGACCGTCGAGGTGGACTACGACGAGCTCAAGCCGAGCATCGAGCACGCCTACCAGCACATCGCGGAGCAGGTGACCGTCCCGGGCTTCCGCAAGGGCAAGGTGCCCCCGCGCATCATCGACCAGCGCGTCGGCTGGGCGGCCGTGATCGAGCACGCCGTGAACGACGGGCTCTCCGGTTTCTACCGCGACGCGCTCGGCGAGACCGACCTGCGTCCGCTCGCCCAGCCCGAGGTCGACGTGACCGAGATCCCCGCCAAGGCGGGCGAGGGCCAGCTCAAGTTCACGGCCGAGGTCGAGGTGCGCCCCGAGATCGAGCTGCCCGAGCTGACCGACGTCGACCTCACGGTCGAGTCGACCACCGTCACCGACGAGGACGTGAACGAGCGCCTCGAGGCCCTGCGCGAGCGCTTCGGCACCCTCGTGGGCGTCGACCGCCCGGCCGCCGACGGCGACTACGTCGTCATCGACCTCAAGGCCGTCATCGGCGACGAGGAGGTCGACTCCGTGTCGGGCGTCTCGTACCAGATCGGCTCCGGCAACATGCTCGAGGGCCTGGACGAGGCCCTCACCGGCCTGTCCGCCGGCGAGACCACCACGTTCAAGGCGCCGCTGGCCGGCGGCGAGCACGAGGGCGAGGACGCGGACGTCACCGTCACCGCGACCTCCGTCAAGCAGCGCGACCTGCCCGAGGTGGACGACGACTTCGCCCAGCTCGCCTCCGAGTTCGACACGATCGACGAGCTCAAGGAGGACCTGAAGACCCAGGTCGCAGGCATCAAGACCTCGAACCAGGCCGTCACGGCGCGTGACGCCCTCATGGAGAAGCTCCTCGAGTCCGTCGAGGTGCCCGTCCCGACGGGCGTGGTCGAGGCCGAGGTGCACCGCCACCTGGAGTCCGAGAACCGCCTCGACGACGACACGCACCGCGAGGAGGTCCGCGAGGACGCCACCAAGGCGATCAAGAACCAGATCCTCCTGGACACCCTGGCCGAGAAGCTGAAGGTCCAGGTGAGCCAGGGCGAGCTCGTCGAGTACCTGGTGAGCGCCTCGCAGCAGTACGGCATGGAGCCGGGCGAGTTCATCAAGACCCTCGAGCAGGGCGGCCAGATCCCCGCGATGGTCGGTGAGGTCGCGCGCTCCAAGGCGCTCGCCGTCGCGCTGCGCCAGATCGAGGTCAAGGACTCCGAGGGCAACGTCGTCGACCTGAGCGAGTTCATCGGCTCGGACGAGGCCGACGAGGCCCAGGCCGCGCTCGCCGACGCCGTCGCGCAGGCGCAGGAGTCGGCCGACGCCGAGGAGGCCGAGGGCACCGAGGCGGACGCCGAGGCCGAGACGTCGGAGCCTGCCAAGGCCTGACCCGGACACCCTCCGGAACGACGCCGCACGGCGGTCCGCACCCTCGCCGCAGGGGGTGCGGACCGCCGTCTGCGTCCGGCCCGGGTTCGCCGTGGGCAGCACCGGTGCGCTGTAGGCGAAACGGCTGCCGAATCGGGAGTTCCGGCGGGCGACGGCACGTTAGGGTCGAGCGACACGACGTCCTAGGACGTGGTCCACAGACGAGAGTCAGAACCGAGGAGATGGACGTGAACGATCTGCTGCGGATGGATGCTGGGCCGGTAGCGCGGGCGGAGGGCGCAGGCTTCGGGCTCAACGACTCCATCTACAACCGGCTGCTCAAGGAGCGCATCATCTGGCTGGGGTCGGAGGTGCGCGACGAGAACGCCAACGCGATCAGCGCGCAGATGATGCTTCTCGCGGCCGAGGACCCCGACAAGGACATCTGGCTGTACATCAACTCGCCGGGCGGCTCGATCACCGCCGGCATGGCGATCTACGACACGATGCAGTTCATCAAGCCGGACGTGGCGACCGTGGCGATGGGCATGGCGGCCTCGATGGGCCAGTTCCTTCTCTCCTCGGGCACCAAGGGCAAGCGCTACATCACGCCGCACGCCCGCGTCCTGATGCACCAGCCGTCCGGCGGCATCGGCGGTACCGCCACAGACGTCCGGATCGGCGCGCAGCTCATCATGCACATGAAGAAGGTGCTGGCCGAGCTGACCGCCGAGCAGACGGGGCAGACCGTCGAGACGATCATGCGTGACAACGACAGGGACAACTGGTTCACGGCCACTGAGGCGCTGGAGTACGGCTTCGTCGACCACGTCGTCGAGACCGCCGCGCTGGCCGGCGGCGGCGGTATGGCCAGCTGACCGTCCCCCGACCCGCACCCAGACTTTCCCAGAGGAGACCACCGTGAGTCCTGAAGCCCAGTTCGTCGCAGCCGCAGAGCGCCTCGCCGGCGCACGTGCCCGGTCGGGTGCGGGGCTGCCGTTCGCCACCGCCGGCGCCATGCCGTCCTCGCGTTACGTGCTCCCGCAGTTCGAGGAGCGCACCGCGTACGGCTTCAAGCGCCAGGACCCGTACACCAAGCTGTTCGAGGACCGCATCATCTTCCTGGGCGTCCAGGTCGACGACGCGTCCGCGGACGACGTCATGGCGCAGCTCCTCGTCCTGGAGACCCAGGACCCGGACCGCGACGTCATGATGTACATCAACTCGCCGGGCGGCTCGTTCACGGCCATGACGGCGCTGTACGACACGATGCAGTTCATCAAGCCGCAGATCCAGACCGTGTGCCTGGGGCAGGCGGCGTCGGCCGCTGCCGTGCTGCTCGCGGCGGGCCAGCCGGGCAAGCGCCTGGCGCTGCCGAACTCGCGCGTGCTGATCCACCAGCCCGCGATGGAGGGCGGCGGCTACGCGCAGGCCTCCGACATCGAGATCCACGCCAACGAGCTCATCCGCATGCGCGAGTGGCTCGAGGAGACGCTGGCGACGCACAGCGGCAAGTCGGTCGACGAGGTCCGTGCGGACATCGAGCGCGACAAGATCCTCACGGCCGCGCAGGCGAAGGACTACGGCCTGGTCGACGAGGTGCTGCAGTCGCGCAAGCCGGTCACGGTCGTCACGCCCTGACGCGTGCTCTCGCCGGCGGACGCCGGGGCAGCTCCACCGATAGTGGTTGGACGCGGGCCCCGGCGTCGGGCATTGTGGGACCTGCTGCACACTTCATGACAAAATTGTCATGAAGTGGTGAAAGTCGGCCATGCGACCCGCCGGGCTGCCGGGCTGACAACGAGCCACGGGTGGTGTGGAATGGTTCTGAGACCGCTCGACGATGCGGATCTGCTGGGTCAACCGGCCTGTGCGGGACTCCGTGAGGGTGCACAAGGCGAGGAGACAGGTACGTGGTGCGAATCGGTGACGGCGCGGAACTGCTGAAGTGCAACTTCTGCGGCAAGTCGCAGAAGCAGGTGAAGAAGCTGATCGCCGGGCCGGGCGTCTACATCTGCGACGAGTGCATCGAGCTGTGCAACGAGATCATCGAGGAAGAGCTCGGTGAGGCGGCAGAGCTCGGGCTGACGGAGCTGCCCAAGCCGCGGGAGATCTTCGAGTTCCTCGAGCAGTACATCATCGGCCAGGACCCGGCGAAGAGAGCGCTCGCCGTCGCGGTCTACAACCACTACAAGCGCATCCAGGCGGGCGAGGCCGGCCGGTCGATCAACCCGGACGACCAGGACGCCGTCGAGATCGCCAAGTCGAACATCCTGCTCATCGGGCCGACCGGCACGGGCAAGACCTACCTGGCGCAGACGCTCGCCAAGATGCTGAACGTGCCGTTCGCCATCGCCGACGCGACGGCCCTCACCGAGGCGGGCTACGTCGGTGAGGACGTGGAGAACATCCTTCTCAAGCTCATCCAGGCCGCCGACTACGACGTCAAGAAGGCCGAGACGGGCATCATCTACATCGACGAGGTCGACAAGGTGGCCCGCAAGGCCGAGAACCCGTCGATCACGCGCGACGTGTCCGGCGAGGGCGTGCAGCAGGCGCTCCTGAAGATCATCGAGGGCACGACCGCGTCGGTGCCACCGCAGGGCGGCCGCAAGCACCCTCACCAGGAGTTCATCCAGATCGACACGACGAACGTGCTGTTCATCGTGGCGGGCGCCTTCGCGGGCCTGGACGACATCGTCGCGGCCCGCGCCCGCAAGCGGGGAATCGGCTTCAGCGCCCCGATGGAGTCCATCACGGGCGACGACGACCTCTTCGCCGAGGTGCGGCCCGAGGACCTGCAGAAGTACGGCCTGATCCCCGAGTTCATCGGCCGCCTGCCCGTCATCGCCTCGGTGTCGCCGCTGGACCGTGACGCGCTGGTCCGCATCCTCACCGAGCCCAAGAACGCGCTCGTCAAGCAGTACAAGCGCATGTTCGAGATCGACGGCGTCGAGCTCGAGTTCGACGAGCCGGCCGTCGAGGCGATCGCCGAGCAGGCGCTGCTGCGGGGCACCGGGGCGCGAGGCCTGCGCGCCATCATGGAAGAGGTGCTCCAGCAGGTCATGTTCGACGTGCCGAGCCGTGACGACGTGGAGCGCGTGGTCATCACCCGCGACGTGGTGCTCGACAACGTCAACCCCACGGTCGTGCCCCGCAAGACGACGGTCCGCAACCGTCACCCCCGCGAAAAGACCGCCTGACCCCCCTCGCCGAGGTAGTCACGTGGCGAGGTAGTCAGGTGGCGAGGTAGTCACGTGGCGAGGTAGTCACAGGGCCGGAGCGCTGATCAGCGCACCGGCCCTGTGATGTATGACTACTTCGCCCTGTGACTACCTCGCCAGGTGACTACCTCGGCAAGGGGTGTTATCGGGTCGGGGTCGGGAGGGCGGCGCCGTAGAGCTCGTCGATGGTGGCCGCGAAGTCTGCGATGACCTTCGCGCGCTTCACCTTGATCGACGGCGTGAGGTACCCGTTCTCCTCCGTGAAGTCGAGGTCCAGGACCGTGATCTTCCGGATCGACTCGGCCTTCGACACCGCCTCGTTGGCGACGGCGGCGGCCTTGTCGAGCTCGGCCAGCACCGTCGGGTGCACGCGCGCCTCCTCGACCGACAGGGCGGGCAGGCCGTTGGCCGCGCACCAGCCCGGCAGCATCTCGCCGTCGAGCGTGACCAGGGCGCCGATGAACGGCCGCTGGTCACCGACCACGACGACCTGGCTCACGAGCGGGTGAGCGCGCATGCGGTCCTCGAGCACGGCGGGCGCGACGTTCTTGCCGCCCGCCGTCACGATGATCTCCTTCTTGCGGCCCGTGATGTGCAGGTGGCCGTGCTCGTCGAGGCGGCCCAGGTCGCCGGTGCGGAACCAGCCGTCCTGCAGCACCTCGGCGGTCAGCTCGGGCTGGTTGCGGTACCCGCGGAAGATGTGCGGGCCGCGCAGCAGCACCTCGCCGTCCTCGGCGATGGAGACGTCCGTCCCGAAGAAGGCGGGGCCCACCGAGCCGATGACGATCTGACCGGGCCGGTTGACCGACGTCGGCGCCGTGGACTCCGTGAGGCCGTAACCCTCGAGGATGGTCACGCAGGAGCCGCGGAAGAAGTGCCCCAGCCGCTCCCCGAGCGGCGCGCCGCCCGAGACCGCCCAGGTGAGCCGCCCGCCCATGGTCGCCTTGAGCTTGGCGAAGACGAGCCGGTCCGCGACCGCGTGCTTGACCTTGAGCCCGAGACCGGGGCCCGACGGCGTGTCCAGGGCCCTCGACCACGCCTCGGCGACGCCCGCGGACCACGCGAAGATCTTCGCCTTGAGGCCCGACGACGCCTTCTGCTCCGCGCTGTTGTAGACCTTCTCGAACACGCGGGGCACGGCGAGCAGGTAGGTCGGACGGAAGGACCCGAGATCGGCGACGAGGTTCTTGATGTCGGGCGCGTGGCCCAGCACGGCGTTGCCCGCGATCGTGGCGACCTCCACGAAGCGCGCGAACACGTGCGCCAGGGGCAGGAACAGCAGCGTGCGGGCGCCCGGCGCCTGCAGCACCTCCGGGATGCCGACGGCGGCGTTCATCGACAGGTGCGCGAAGTTGCCGTGCGTGAGCTCGACGCCCTTGGGCCGGCCCGTGGAGCCCGAGGTGTAGATGACCGTCGCGAGGTCGTCGTGCCGCACGGCTTCGCGGCGCTCGGCGACGACGCCGGCCGACAGCGCGACGCCGGCGGTGCGCAGCGTGGGCACGGCGCCGTCCTCGAGGACGAGCACGTCCTCCAGGCTCGGCAGGGTGGCCCGCACCTGGGTGACCGTCGCGGCGTGCGCCGCGGTCTCCACGACGGCGAGCCGCACGTCGGCGTCGGACAGGATCCACTGCACCTGCTCGGCCGACGAGGTCTCGTAGACCGGCACGGCGACGGCGCCCGCGGCCCAGATCGCGAAGTCGACGAGGGTCCACTCGTAGCGCGTGCGCGACATGATCGCGACCCGGTCACCGGGCTGGACGCCGCGGGCCACGAGGCCGCGCGCGACCGCGAGGACGTCCTTCTCGAACTGGCGGGCGGTGACGGGGAGCCACGGGCCGTCGGGGGTATCACGTCGTTCGATGAGGGTCTCGTCCCCGGAGCGGGCCACGCGGTCCGCGAGGATGGTGTTGATGCTGGTGCTGGCCGGCACCTCCACCATGGCCGGTGACGAGACGAGTGTCATCTTCTGCTCTCCGTTGAAGTCATTGAAGGGGCGGTGTGAAAGTTTCGGGCCTTCACCAAGTTGCGTGCCTGCTCGGCCGACTGTAGCCGATCCCCGTCTCACCACGTAACGCCGAGGTGGGCCCGGGGGTGCGGAGAGTTAGCCTCTACGTGTGTCTGAGAACGTAGCGAGCGGCGGCGCCGAGCCAGCCGTGTCGCCCGAGATGCCGTCCGAGATCCTGCGCCTGCGTGGCAGCATCGACAACATCGACGCCGCCCTGGTCTACCTGCTGGCCGAGCGGTTCCGGGTCACGCGACGCGTCGGGGAGCTCAAGGCCGTCGGCGGCCTGCCTCCGGCGGACCCGTCGCGCGAGCAGGAGCAGATCGCTCGCCTGACCCGCATCGCCGAGGAGTCGGGGCTCGACCCGGACTTCGCCGAGCAGTTCCGCCAGTTCATCGTGAGCGAGGTGATCCGCCACCACGAGCTGATCGCCGCACAGCACAAGGGCGACAACCTTCCCGAGGTCGACACCTACGCTTGAAGGTGAATACTGCTTGGTGCCGCTTTACCGGCTCTTGAGAAGCCCGCGGCGGCAGCTGGTGGATATTCGGTGTGCAGGTCACAACCAATTCCGGCACAAGGGTGGCGCGTGCCCGCGATCCGTCGTTTCCTGGAGGGAACGCCGTGGCGAGGTGGTGCGGTAGGGCATCGCCACGACCTCGGCGGGAGACGCGGAGGTATCGGATGAAGATCGACTGGCTCAAGCCCCTCCTCGGCCACCCGGGTCCGTTCGCGACCCTGCACCTCGACGCGACGCCGTCCGAGCAGGCCGCCGAACGCGACGTCGAGGGCCGGTGGAACGCGGTCCGCAAGGCCCTTGCCCAGCAGGGCGCCACCGAGACCGTGCTGGACGCGATCGCCGAGGTGGTGCTGCGACCCACGAGGGTCCCGGGCCCGCACGGGCGGGTCGTCATCGCCGACGAGTCCGGGGTCCTGGTGGACCGGGTGGTGAGCAGCCCGCCGAGCGAGTCCACGTGCTCCTGGGCCCAGGTCCCCCTCCTGGTGCAGGCCGCGTTGGCGGCCGACGAGTCCGTGGAGCTGCTCAAGGTGTTCGTCGACCGCGCGGGTGCCGACTTCGTGCGCGTCGGTCCGGAGGGCAAGACCCACAGCACCTTCCAGGCGCCGCACGACGAGATCGAGAAGACGGGTTCCCCCGGGACGAAGCGGGCGCGCATCGAGTCGCGGGCGGAGGACTCGTGGGCGCGGAACGCGGCGGCGATCGCCGCGGAGATCGAGCGGCAGGTGGCCGAGACCCGGCCGGAGCTCGTCCTGGTCACGGGTGACGTCCGGTCGGTCGCGCTCACGCGCGGCGAGCTGAGCGCGCCGACGACCGAGCTGGTCGTCGAGGTCCCCGGCGGCGGGCGTGCCGGCGGGGTCAACGAGGCGGCGTTCGCCGAGCGGGTGTCGGACGCCCTCGACTCCTACCGCGAGCGGAGGCGCGAACGGGTGCTGGCCGAGCTGCGGCAGGAGCTCGGCCGCGAGTCGAACGCCGTGACGTCGGTGGACGACGTCGTCGCGGTGCTGGCCCGTGGGCAGGTCAAGGACCTCGTGCTGGCCGAGGAGTACGGCACGGGCGCGGCCGCGAACGGGCGGACGCTCTGGATCGGCCCCGACCCGAAGCACATCGCGGCCTACCGGTCCGACCTCGAGGACCTCGGTCTCACGCAGGGGCTGGAGGAGCTGCCGGCGCCGGTGGCGCTCGTGCGCGCGGCGATCGGGCAGGATGCCGGGCTCACGTTCGCGCCCGAGGGGTCGGTGGGGCTGATCGACGGCGTGGCGGCGACCCTCCGCTGGCGGGACGAGGGCACCCCCACCGAGGCTCTCGCCAGCATGTCCGGCGACGACCGGAGGCTGCAGTGACGGCCCGCGAGAGATCGATGTGAATTCATCCCCTGGGCGAGACGGGAATAGTCCCGCAGAACGGACGGAGATGCGGCACGTATTTCCGATTTACCGCGTTTGAGAAAATGTTGCGGCAGAATGTGTCCGTTTTGCCCATACCCATGGAAACGCATTATCGGTACGGTCTCGGCCCATGGGGATGATTCATTGTGAGTACGCGCGGCTGGGCGCCGACGACTTCGAGAAGGCGCGCGCCGATCTGAGCTGGGCGCTGGAGCACATCGACGAGCTGGCCGACGAGTGGGTCCAGAAGGACCTGCCGGCACAGGAGGCGAAGTACTTCAGCATCGGCACCGTGTGGGGTCCGCTCCACACGGTGCTGCGGGTGCACGGCGGCATGCCCGTCGACCCCGTCCAGGGTGGTGCCGAGCTGGGCCCCGCGGAGGGGATCACACCGGTGCGGTACCTCAGCCCGCAGGACGTGGCCAAGGCTGCTGCGTTCCTGGTGGGAACGTCGTTCGACACGCTGGCGCCGCTCGCGGACGCCCGGCACGTCTGCGACGAGGACGTCTGTCCCGACCCCGCCGAGCACGCGGCCGAGACCGACGCCGAGCGCCTCAGCGAGGCGTACGGCGAGCTCGCGGCGTTCTACGGTGCGGCGGCCGAGGCGGGCGACGCCGTGGTGCTGATGCTCAACTGAGCCGGCTCGCCGCAGCGGCGGCCGGGTGACACGACGAGACGGGGCGGAGCGCACCCAGCGCTCCGCCCCGTCTCGTGCTGTCCCGGCTCGTCCGGCCCGGCTCGTCAGCCCGTGCTGCCGTCAGCCCTTGGTCCGCGGCGGGGCCTCGCCCAGCTCGCTGGACGTGACGACCATGCCGCCCTGGACGGCCGGGTCACCCTGCCCCTCGGTCGTCTCCACGAGCTCGAGCGTGCCGGTGACGCGGCCTGCGGCCTTGACGTCCTCGACCGCCGTCTCGACCGCGCCGAGCGACGCGGCGGGCACGGCGAGCGACGCTGCGAGGATCGGCGTGCGCATCGACGCCTTGGCCTCCGACTTCACCTTGCGCAGCGCGGCCAGCGCGTGGCCCGCCGCGGCGAGGTCGGCGAGGACGCGCTCGACGAGGTCGGGCGACTCCAGGCTCTGGGCGGAGAGGTTGACGGCGACGTGCTCCGGCTCGACGCCGGCGGCCCGCCACGTGCGGAAGTCGGCGAGGGCCTGACGGCGCGCGAGGTCGTCGAGGTCGCGGGCGCGCCCCTGCAGGGAGGCGGGCACCCGCTCCGCGGGCCGGCTGCGGGACAGGACGCCGCTGGCCTCGGCGTGGACGTCGACGAGGATCGGCTCGATGCGGATCTTGCGGGACAGGTGGGCGAGGAAGACGACGAGCGTGACGACGCCGACGAGCGCGAGGAGCACCGCGAGGGTCACCGAGAGGCGGGGCACGAACTCGGCGGTGGAGTCGTCCGAGTCGCGCACCGTTCGCAGCACCACGAGGCAGTAGGCGAAGGAGCCGAGGAAGACGCCGAGCGTCACCTGCACCGCCCGGTCGCTGGCGAAGGTGCGCAGCAGGCGCGGGGAGTACTGGCTGCTCGCCAGCTGGAGCGTCACCACGGTGAGGGAGAACGTCAGCGAGCTGACGGTCATGAAGGCGCTGGCGATCGTCTTGAGGACG
>NZ_JABEMG010000102.1 GCF_013004695.1 Promicromonospora citrea | reverse complement strand
CCGCGGCGTCCCCCTCCCGCCCCTCGGGGTACCGCCGTGCGGCGAGCCGCGCCACCAGCCCCGGCCGCACGTACCGCACGGCGCCCGGGCCGACGGCGTCGCTCGGCGGGGCGTCGCACGACACCAGCCCGAGCGTGCGGTCCGGGTGCCGGAGCGCGAACCGCTGCGCCGTGATGCCGCCCAGCGAGTGCCCGAGCACGACGGCCCGGTCGGCGCCCGCGGCGTCGAGCACCGCGGCGGCGTCGTCCACGACGTCCTCGGCCGTGTAGGGCGGCGGTCCGAGGGGTCCGGTGAACCGCGCCGACTCCCCCGCGTCCCGCTGGTCGTAGCGGATCACGTCGAACCCCTCGTCGGCGAGCGCCCGGCAGAGGCCGTCCGGCCACCAGAACCGCGAGATCGCCAGGCCCATCATGAGCAGCAGCGGCACGCCGCCGCCCTGGCCGTAGCGGTCCCAGGCGAGCTCGACGTCGCCGTGCCGGGCGAAGGAGGTGGGGGTCCAGGTCATCCGGGCCATTCTCGCCGGGGACGGCCCCGGTCGCCTCAGTGCGTGAGCTTGAGCCCGATGACGCAGCCGACCAGGCCCGCGATGAGCAGCAGGCGGACGACCGAGAACGGCTCGGCGCCGGTGGCCATCGCCCAGACGACGGTCGCGGCCGCTCCGATGCCGACCCAGACGGCGTAGGCGGTGCCCACGGGCAGGTCACGCATCGCGAAGGCGAGGCCGCCCATGCTCGCCACGAGCGCGACGCCGAAGGTGACGCTCGGCCAGAGGTTGCTCAGCCCCTCCGAGCGGCTCAGCGCGGTGGCCCAGACGGCCTCCAGCAGGCCGGACAGGACGAGGACGATCCAGGACATGACAGCTCCTTCGATGCCGTCTTGTCGCGCACCGGGTACGGCACCCCTCGTCCGGGAGCCCCGTCGGGCTCTGGGGCCATGGTGGCACGGGAGGACGCCGGCGGGCAGTGACTCTGCTCACCGGGTGGCCGGCGCCGGCGTGCGCAGCCGCCGCACCAGCGCCGTCACGGCCTCGCGCCCCGCGCGGTTGGCGCCCACCGTGGACTGCGACGGACCGAACCCGATGAGGTGCACGCGCGGCTCGGCGGCCACCTGCGTGCCCGCCATGGCGATGCCGCCGAGCTCGTTGCGCAGCCCGAGCGGGTCGAGGTGCGCCAGGTCGGCCTTGAAGCCGGTCGCCCAGAGGATGACGTCGACCGGCGTGAACGACCCGTCGGCCTCGCGCACGCCCATCGGCTCGACGGCCGTGAACATCGGCCGGCGCTCCAGCGCCCCGCGCTCCCGGGCGGCCCGGGCGTACGGCGTCCAGATCAGCCCCGTGTAGGAGACGACGCTGCCCGTGGGGCGACCCGCCGCGACGTCGGCCATGACCTTGGCGATCGTCTCGCGGCCCCCGGTCTCGGGCGTGAACGCGCCGTCGCGGAACACCGGCTCGCGCCGCGTGTACCACCGGGTGGTGGCGACGCGGGAGATCTCCTCCAGGAGCTGGATCGCCGAGATGCCGCCGCCCACGACGGCGACGCGGCGTCCGGCGAAGTCCTCGGCGCGCACGTAGTCGCGCGTGTGGAGCTGGCGGCCGACGAACGTGTCGTGCCCCGGGTACCGGGGCAGCACGGGGTTGGTCCACGTGCCGGTCGCGTTGATCACGAACCGGGTGGTCCACGTCCCGCGGTCGGTGGTGACGACCAGCTCGCCGTCCGGGTCGTCGTCGGCGCGGCGCACGGCCACGGCGTGCACGGGCCGCAGCACCGGCAGGTCGAACGCCCGCTCGTAGCCCGCGAAGTAGCGCGGCACGGCGTCCCGGCTCGCCTCGCTCGCGTCGACGGCGGGCTGCGCCAGGCCCGGCAGGTCGAAGATGCCGTTGACGGTCGCCATCCGCAGCGACTCCCAGCGGTGCTGCCACGCGCCGCCGGGTGCCGGGTTGGCGTCGAGCACGACGAAGGTGCGCGCGGCGCCCGGCTGCTCGACCGCGCTCACGAACCCCCGCCGCAGGAGGTGGTAGGCGGCGGACAGCCCGGCCTGCCCGCCGCCGATCACGACGACGGTGGCCCGGTTCAGCACATCGCTCACACCAGCCACAACGCGCCCGGCGGGCAGATGTTCCGCCTAGCGCGGCGTCGTGACGCGCCGCACAGCCTCGGTGACCGTGCCGGGCAGCGGCGCCTCCGTGTCCAGGGCGCGGTGGATGGTCAGCCCCTCGATCAGCGCGTCGAGCAGGCGGGCCGTGGCCGGGTCGAAGTGCCGTTCGAGCGCGGCCCGCGACCGGGCCATCCAGGCGTTGGTCAGCGCGCGGTAGGCGGGCTCGCGCGCGGCGAGCGTGTAGAGCTCGTGGGTGAGCACGAGGTCGCGCTGCGTGCCGAACAGGTCCTCCGTGATGATCGCGACGACGGCGGCGCGGGCGCCGTCCAGGTCGGTCGCCTCCCTCATGCGCCGCTCGAACCCGTCGCTGACGGTCCGCGCGAACCGGCCGAACGCCTCGCGCAGCAGCTCGTCCATGCCGGCGAAGTGGTAGGTCATCGACCCCAGCGGCACGTCGGCCCGCGCGGCGACCTTGCGGTGCGAGACCCCGGCGACGCCCACCTCCGCGACGAGGTCGAGGCACGCGTCGATGATCCTGTCCCTGCGGTCGGGGTCGTACCGGCGCGTGGTCATGCGGGTCACTGTAGCGGGCGATGTGTACGTCCGTACGCTCGATGTGTACGCTCGTCCACATGGCTCCTCCCCCCACCCGTCCGGACCTCGCCGTGCGCCGTGCCCGCGGCGCCGTCGGCGCGATGTTCCTGACCAACGGCGCGCTGTACGCCAACCTCGTGCCACGCCTGCCGGAGATCAAGTCCGCGCTCGAGCTGGACAACGCGTCCTACGGCCTGGCGATCGCGGCGTTCCCGACCGGCTCCGTCGTCTCGGGCCTCGCGGCAGGCTTCGTGGTACGCCGGTTCGGGTCGGCGGGCGTCGCGGCGGTCGGCACGGTGCTGACGGGCGCCGGCACGCTCGCGGCGGGCCTGTCACCGACCTTCGCGCTGCTCGTCGCCGCCCTGTTCCTCGGCGGGGCCTCGGACGCGATCACCGACGTCGCGCAGAACACCCACGGCCTGCGCGTGCAGCGCCGGTACGGGCGGTCGATCATCAACGGCTTCCACGCGGTGTGGTCGATCGGGGCGGTGCTCGGCGGGTCCATGGCCGCGGCCGCCATCGCGCTCGGCGTCCCGCTGGGCGTGCACCTGGGGACCTCGCTCGCGCTCTTCGCCGTCGTCGCGGCGGTCGCCTTCCACTTCCGCCTCCGCGGCCCGGACGGCGACGCCGCCGACGCGGGCACCACCGCCACCACCCCCGGCCTGCGCACGGGCGGCCCGAGCGCCCGCACCGTCGTGCTCCTCGGCGCGCTCGTGCTCCTCGCGATCGGCGGCACGCTCGTGGAGGACGCGGGCAGCTCGTGGGCCACCCTCTACCTGCACGGCTCGCTCGGTGCCCCCGCCGCGCTCGCCGCGACCGGCTACGTCGCGCTCGTCGGCGCGCAGACCGTCGGCCGCCTCGTCGGCGACCGGCTGGTCGACCGGTTCGGTCAGCGCGCCGTCGCCCGCGCGGGCGGCGTCCTCATCGCGGTCGGCATGGGCGTGGCGCTCGCCTGGCCGACCGTGCCCGGCACCATCGCCGGGTTCGCCGTCGCGGGCCTGGGCAGCGCGACAATCATCCCCGCCGCGATGCACGAGGCCGACGAGCTGCCCGGCCTGCGCCCGGGCACGGGCCTGACCGTCGTGTCGTGGCTCCTGCGGCTCGGGTTCCTCGCCTCGCCGCCCCTGGTCGGCATGGTCGCCGACGCCGTCGGGCTGCGCACCGGCCTGCTCGTCGTCCCGGTCGCCGGTGTGCTCGTGGTGCTCCTTGCCGGAGCCCTGCGGACCCGGCAGCGCCACTAGGGTCGTGCCATGTCTTCGAGCAGGTCGGCCGACGTCCACCGGTCGGAGCCCGCGCTCAGCCCGGCGGCGACCCGCGTGCTGCGGCAGCTCGTCCTGCACGGGGACGCGACCCGGACCGGTCTGGCCCACGACACCGGCCTGACCGCCGGCGCCATCACGCGGGCCGTGCGGCCGCTGCTCGAGGCGGGCCTGCTCGACGAGACCGGTGAGCGCGTGCCCGCCGAGGGCGCCCTGGGCCGCCCGGCCACGACGGTGACCCTGCGCGCCCTGGCGCACCAGGTGGTGGGCGTGAAGCTCACGGCGGACCGGCTGTTCGGCGTCGTGGCGGACCTGCGGTGCGGGGTGCTCGACGAGTCGTCCGTGCCGGTCGACGACCCGCGGCCCGAGGCCGTCGTCGAGCGCGTCGCGGAGCTGGTCGCGGGCCTGCGTGCCGGGCGCCCCGAGGTGGGCGGCGTCGGGCTGGCGACGGCGGGCGACGTCGACGCCGGCCACGTCGCCTACTCCCCGTTCCTCGGCTGGCGGGACGTGCCCCTGCGCGACCAGGTGGCCGCGCGCACCGGGCTGCCCACCACGGTGGAGAACGACGTGCGCGCGCTGCTCACCGGCGAGCGCTGGTACGGCGTCGGGCGCGGCCTGTCCTCGCTCGCGCTGGTGACCGTCGGCGCGGGCGTCGGGTCGGCGCTGCTGGTCGAGGGGCACGTGGTGCGCGGCCACTCGGGCGTGGCCGGCGAGGTGGGGCACGTGCTGGTCGATCCCGACGGCCCGCCGTGCCACTGCGGCAACCGCGGCTGCGTCGAGGCGATCGCGGGGTCGCGCGCGATCCTCGACCGGGCCGCGGCGGCGGGCCTGCCCGCGACGACCCTCGACGAGGTGGCCCGCCTGGCCCGCGCCGGGCAGCCCGAGGCCGAGCGGGTCCTCGCCGAGGCGGGCCGGGCCGTGGGCACCGGCATCGCGACGGTCGCGAACCTGCTCGGCCCCGAGCACGTGCTCATCACGGGCGAGGCCGTCGGCACCGACTACGACGTCATGGAACCCCACGTGCGCGAGGCGTTCGAGCGGCACGCCTTCGGCTCGGCGGCGCGCACGGCGCTCGAGCTGCGTCCGCTGCGGTTCGTGGACTGGGCACGCGGCGCGGCGGCGTGCGCGGTCGAGGACTTCGTCACGCGCTACGGGCGGTCGTAGTCCGTCACCCCCGGCAGGCTCCACTGCGGCGTCGGGCGGCCGGTCCGGCCCCAGGTCCCCTTGCCGTCGACGTCGCTGGCCCAGTACCAGCACGACTCGTGCCCCTCCGGCCAGCCGTCCGGCACCTCCTGCCAGGACTCGAGCCGGCCGTGGGGCGTCATGTCGAGCAGACCGAAGATGCCCGCGGCGGGCTCGTTGCCGCGGCCCGTGGTGCGGTAGGTGAGGTAGACGTGGTCGCCGTCGCGCAGGAAGCACTCGAGGTGACCCATCCCGCCACCGATCGGCGCGTCGAGGCCGCGCACCGAGTACCAGGGCTCGGTGTAGCCCATGAAGTCGACGTACGGGTCGACCTCGTCCCACGGACCCTCCGTGAGGATCGCGAGCGAGACGCCGCGCACGGCCAGGTACGGGGCCGACTGCTGCACGTGCCACGCGTTGAGGGTGCAGCCGGGGCACTGGCGGCCGTGCGGCTCGCCGTCGTGCCACATGTGCTGGTAGACGAGCAGCTCGTCGCGGCCCTGGAAGAGGTCGACGAACGGGACCGGGCCGTCCGCGCCGACCACCTCCGTCGTGCCGTCGACCTCGACCATCGGCAGCCGCCTGCGCTCGGCCGCCAGGGCGTCGCCCGCGCGGGTGTGCGCCTTCTCGCGCACGAGGAGCTCGTCACGCGCGGCCTGCCAGGCGTCCAGGTCGACGACGGCGGGGCGCGCCGTCCGTGCTGATGTCTCGGTCATCGGATCCTCCCGGTGGCGGCGCCGGACGTCGGCGCCTCCCCCTACCGACGACCGGACGGCAGCGGACTCATCGGTAGCAGCTCGGTGGCGCCGGGCGCCGCCACGTGCTCGCGCTGCAGGGCGGCGGCGACCCGCGCCCGGGGCGGGAGGGTCCCGTTGTCGGCGGAGGCCCGGAACGACTCGATCGCGAGCGCCGCGAACCGGCGCGCCGCCGCGACGGTGCGCGTCGCGGGCGTCACGGCGAGCCCGCGGCCGGCCAGGAGCACGAGCAGCAGGTCGTCGACCACGAAGTCGGGCCGGAGCCTGCCCGCCGCCGTGGCGCGGCGCGCGAGCACGCGGAGCCGGGCCACGACGGTCCTGCGGTGCTCGATGAACGCGTCGGCGTCGCGCCCCCGGTCCGCGAGGAAGGCGTCGACGAAGCCCTGGTTGCCGACGTTGAGCACCATGATCCCCTCGATCACCGAGCAGAAGCCGCGCCAGGGATCGGGGTCGGCGCAGCCGTCGTCGACGATGCCGACGCACGCGCGCGCCTCGTCCGCGAACACCGCCTCGAGCAGCACCTGGCGGGCGGGGAAGCGGCGGTACAGCGTCGCGGGGCCGACGCCGGCGTGCCGCGCGACCTGGCGCATGGTCACGTCGATGCCCTGCTCGGCATAGAGCTCGCGTGCCGCCTCGAGGATCCGTTCCCGGTTGTCCTGGGCGTCGGACCGGAGCTTGTGGGACAACGTCTCGCTCATCTCTCTCACTTCCTCCAAGTGGACGCAGGCGTCCGTTAGCGTCCCGACCGTACCAACTTCTCGACACCTTCTCGACGACGGAGAACGACATGCGTGCAGTGACCATCGACCGGTTCGGCGACCCGAGCGGGCTCACGGTGCGGGAGACCCCCGCGCCCGCCCCCGGGCCGGGCGAGCTGGCCCTGACCGTCGAGGCGGCCGGCGTGGCCGGCGTCGACGCCGTGATCCGCCGGGGCACGATCAGCTCCGGGCTGTTCCCGGCGGGGACCGTGCTCGGCAGCGAGGCGGCCGGCACCGTGACCGCGGTCGGCGACGGCGTCCCGGGCGACTGGGTCGGGCGCCGCGTCTGGGCGTTCACGGGGTACGGCGGCGCGTACGCCGAGCAGGCGGTCGCCCGGCTCGACGACCTCACCGAGCTGCCGGAGGGCCTGTCCCCCGTGGACGCGGTGACGATCGGCAGCGCGGGTCCCGTCGCGCACTTCGGGCTCGCGCACGTGCACCACGCCGAGGGCGAGTCCGTCCTGGTGCGCGGCGCGGCGGGCAGCATCGGCATCGCCGCGGTCGAGCTCGCGGCGCGGGCCGGCGTCGTGGCGGTGACGACGTCGTCGGCCGAGCGGGGCGAGCGGCTCCGCACCCTGGGCGCGACGTACGTGCTGGACCGCTCGGGCGCGGGCGACGCGCCGGAGACCTACGACGTGATCGTCGACATCGTGGGCGGCCCGACGACCGCCGACTACCTCGACCGGCTGGCTCCGAACGGGCGGATGGTGCTCGTCGGGGCCGTGGCGGGCATGCCGCCGGGCGATCTCGGGGCGCGGCTGCTCGAGTCGTTCCAGCAGTCGCGGTCGGTGGCGACGTTCAGCCTGAACACGGTGCCAGTCGAGGCACGCAACGGCGTCCGGGCCGAGCACCTGGCCGCCGTCGCGCGCGGGGACCTGCACGCCGTGGTGCACGACGTGCTCCCGCTGGACCGGGCCGCCGAGGCGCACCGACGGATGGACGACGGCGAGGTGTTCGGCCGGATCGTGCTCGTGCCGTGAGCCGTCAGCGGGCCCGGAGACCTTCGAGCAGGCCGTCCAGCGCGCGCTGCGCGGACACGAGGGCCTCCGGGTCCGCCGACCGGGCGAGCCACAGGGCTGCCTCGTTCATCGCGCCGGAGAGCAGGTGCGTCAGGGGCTCGACGGGCTGGTCCGCCACGACGCCCGCGTCGACGAGGGCCGTGAGCGCGTCGGCCAGGTGCCGCGCGGAGAACTCCTCGTCCAGGGCGCGCCACTCGTCCCAACCGAGCGTCGCGGGCGCGTCCAGCAGGACGACCCGGCGGACGGTCGGGTCCCGGCCCGCCGCGAGGAACGCGTGGCAGCCGGCGCGGAGCTGCTCCCAGGGGTCGGCGTGCGCGTCGGCCGCGGCGGCGACCTGCTCGCCCAGCTCCCGCTGCACCTCGGCGACCACCGCGCGGAAGAGGCCGAGCTTGCTCTCGAAGTGGTGGTAGGCGGCACCCTTCGTCACACCGACGGCCTGTGCGACCTCCGCGAGGACGACGTCGTGGTACCCATCGGCGGCGAACCGGCGCCGCCCCTCGGCCAGCAGCGCGCGCCGCGTCGCCTCCCGTTGCTCCGCCCTGCTCACCCGGTCTCCCCTCATTTCACATACCCCGAGTATGTTAGCGTTCGGTTTCACATACTGCGGGTATGTGAATTGATGCGAGGAGGCACCTGTGACGCTCACCGGCTTCTACCCCGTGCTCGCGACGCGCGACGTCGTCGCGGCGCGCAGCTTCTACCAGTCGCACCTCGGGTTCGAGGTGACCTTCGAGGCCGACTGGTACGTCAGCCTGCGCCGCCCCGACGCCCCGCACTACGAGCTCGCCCTGCTCGACCACACGCACCCGACCGTCCCCGAGGGCTACCGCACCCCGCTGCAGGGCGGGCTGCTGCTCAACCTCGAGGTCGACGACGTCGACGCCGAGCACCGCCGACTCGTCGGCGAGGCAGGCCTGACCGAGCTGCTGCCGCTGCGCACCGAGCCCTTCGGTCAGCGCCACTTCATCGTGGCCGCGCCCGACGGGGTGATGGTCGACGTCATCACCGTCGTGCCGCCGGACGCGGAGTACGCGGGGGCGTACGTGGGCTGACGGGTCAGGCCAGCGCCACGACCGCGACGATCGGCACCAGGACCACCATCCCCACGGCGACCCAGACGCCGACCAGCGCGCCGACGCCCCGCCGCACCTGCGGGCTCGACCCCATTGCCCCGCGATCGTCGAACTGGTGGTGCGGGGGCGCGTAGAAGACCTCGAGCACCTGCCCCGGCGCGATGTCGATGTCGAGCGAGGCGTGCCCGTACCGCCGCATCCACCGTGAGTGGGCCGCGAGACGGTGCCGGCCGGACATGATCGGGATGTCCCGGGTCCCGCAGACCGGGACCGGGGCGTCGTACCCGTCGATGGTGAGCGAGGGCGCGATCAGGTTCGAGGTCATGATGGTGCCCTGCACGGTGAACCTGAGGAGAGCGTCCGGGGCGAACACGGGAGGCTGGGTCACTCGCCGGAGCGTAGCGGGGCCCCGTTGGCTCGACCGATGGATTCACCCGCGTGGCCGCCGGCTGGTAGGCGATCAGGTCCCGGTCGGTGCGGGCCTGGCAGCCGATCTGGTACCGGCTGCGTGGGACCCGCCCGGGGGCGGGGCCCGTGAGGCCGACCGCGGGAGTCCACGCCGGGTCCTGGACCGGGGCCGGCGGCGTGGGCGCGACCGTGACATAGGTGTGCCCGGTCGGGGTCCGGGTCTCCACCCCGTGCCTGCCCTCGACCTCCACGCACTTCTGCACCCACCCAGGTGCCTGCTTGCCGTGGTTACAACCCGCGCACAACCCTTGCCCGTTGCCCAGACTCGTGACACCACCCTGCGCGTGCGGGGTCACGTGGTCCAGGTGCCGCACGGGGGCGTCGCACCACGGCATGGCGCAGATGCCCTGCTCGCGGGCACGCAACAACGCGCTCAACCCCGGCGGGAAGAACCGCGACGTCGAGGACGTGGCCAGCAACCGGCCCCGCGGCGTGACGTAGATGCTGCGCAACCACGCGCCGCCCGCATCGATCCCACCCGCGACCACGTGCCGTGCGACCGGGGCGGGCACCACACCCGCACCACCGGCCGCGCCCTCCACCACGACCGCGGGGCCGTCCCCACCGGCCAACAGGGTCCGGTCCGAGACCAGCAGGTTCACCGTCACCGGCACCTGAGAGGCCTCACCCGGCCCACGACCGGCAACCCGCTCGATCAGGGTGTCGGCCATGATCTGACCCACCCCGCGGGCCTCACCGGCACCCGCACCACCGGCACCCGCACCGCCGGTCGTTCCGGACGGCCGAGCCTGCCCGGCCGCCTTGATCGCCTCGGCGTCCGCCTTGAGCTGGGCATACGCCTGCACACCCTCCACCATCGGCACCAGCGCGGTCAGGTACACCATCAGATCCGGAGCCGGGCGCAACGACACCCGCCGCTCACCCACGGCCTTCGCGTTGCGCTTGAGGCAGGCGTGCACGTCCCACCGGGCCGCCAGCTCCTTGACCCGCGCGACCAACCGGCGCGTGCCCAGACCCGCCAGAGCTTCCCGGCCATCCGGGCCGCACAGCTCCTCGTCGATCAGGCCCCGGTGCTCCGAGGACAGGTGCGACGTCTCCCGCACCAGCAGACCGGCCCGCCACGGCGACAGGACCCCGGCCTGCAGGGCGGCGAAGGTGTGCGGCATGAGGGTCACCCACACCCGTGACGTGGACACGAACCCGCCACCGGCGTGCGGGCTGATCCTCAACGCAGCACCGACCTGACCCGGCACACCCCGTCCACGACGCTCCGGCCGAACACCCCGACGCTCCTCATCAGCACGCGTAGCCTGGTCCAACGCCACCGCCAGACGCGCCTGGGTCGCGGTCACCGCACTCTTGACCGCCTCCAGCTCCCCCAGCATGTCCACCCAGCGCGCCTGGACCTCGGCCGGGACACCCTCGACCTCGCCGCTGCCGTCGTCATCGACACCCGGCACCGGCAACACCGCCAACGCCTCGCGCATCGCTCGCACCACAGCCACACCGTCGACGCCCACACCGTCGACGCCCAGGCCATCACCGGCCAGGCCATCACCAGCCAGACCTTCGGCACCCGTCCTGCCGCCGGGCAGCTCGGGATCGGTAGGCCGCCGGCCCACCTTCCCCGTCACACCACCCGTTCGCGTCATGCCATCAACCTATCGCACACCTGTACACACCGCGCGTCGAACGAGCCCCGTCCACAGCCGGTGCACCCACCCAGCCCCCTTCGAGCACGACCTCAGTCCGGCACCCACCGCAGCAGGTCACCCGGCTGGCACTCCAGCGCCACGCACAGGGCGTCCAGCGTCGCGAACCGGACCGCCTTGGCGCGCCCGTTCTTGAGCACCGCCAGGTTCGCCGGAGTGATCCCGATCCGCTCGGCCAGCTCGCCCACGGACATCTTGCGGCGCGCGAGCATGACGTCGATGTCGACGACGATCGGCATCAGATCACCTCGTCCAGCTCGGCGCGCAGCGCCGTGGCCTCACCCTTCCAGCCCACGGCCTTGACGAGGAGGCCCCGCAGCACGACGACGAGGAGCCCGACGCCGACCGCCAGCACCGCGGAGCCGAGCAGCGTCAAACCGATGCCGGGCTGCAGGCCCGTGTCCTGGGTCGCCCCCGTGAGCCACCCGAGCAGCCCGAGCGCGAGGGCGGCGGCGGCGAGGGCCGACCAGATCATCGCGTCGACCCACCGGAACGCCGCCGGCGAGAACACCGCGTCCCGGCGCACCATCCCCACGAGCCGCCACACGCAGACGAGCACCACATGCAAGGGCACCAGCCCGATCACCGACACGACGAGCGTGGGGACCCGCAGGTGCGCGGCCTCCGGATAGCGGTACTCGAGGCTCAGGGAGAGGTCCGGGAGGACGACCAGCTGCGCGAGCAACGTCCCGAGCACGAGCAGCACGATCACCGCGCGGAGCAGGCCTGTCGTCACCGGTTTCATAAACGCCTCCTATCGAGAAACGATAGAAACCTATCGCCTCACGACAGAAGTCTCAAGAGGTGCCCAGCTCCACCACCCACCGCGCCCGCTCCACCATCGCCACGTCGAGGAACGTCCCGTCCTCCAGCGCCACCGCCCCGACGCCGTCGGTGGCGGCCGCGTCGACGCGCTCCAGCACCTCGCGAGCGGCGGCGACCTCCTCGGCCGAGGGCAGGAACGCCGAGCGGATCACCTCGAGCTGGCCCGGGTGGAGCGCCGCCCGGCCGCTGAAGCCGAGCGCACGGCCCGCGCGGCAGGACGCCGCCAGCCCGTCGTGGTCGCGCACGTTCGGGTAGACCGACATCGCGGGCGGCGCCAGCCCGGCGGCCCGGGCCGCGACGACGACGCGGCTGCGCGCCCAGGTCAGGCCGGCGTCGTCGGCGACGCGGAGGTCGGAGCGCAGGTCCGCCTCGCCGAGCCCGATCGACGCCACCTGGGGCGACGCCGTCGCGAGCTCGAACGCACGCTCGACCCCGAGCGCCGACTCGAGCAGCAGGTGCAGTCCCCGGCCCGGCAGGGCCGCCGCCAGCTCCTGCACCTCCGGCACGGTCTCCACCTTCGGCACCCGCACGCCCACGGACACGGGCAGGGACGCCACCAGGGCGACGTCGGCGGCGTGCCACGGCGTGCCGCGGTGGTTGATCCGCACCTGCACGGGCCGCTCCACGGCGGCGAGAGCCACCCGGGCGTTCGCCCGCGCCTCGTCCTTGCGCGACGCCGCGACGGCGTCCTCGAGGTCGACCAGCACGACGTCGGCGGCCGACGCCAGCGCCTTGGCCACCCGGTCGGGGCGGTCGGCGGGCACGTAGAGCAGGGTCAGCGGCGTCATACCGCGCCCTCCTCCCGTAGCTGCGCGACGCGCTCGGGCGAGAACCCGAGCTCGGCCAGCACCTGGTCGGTGTCCGCACCGTGCGCGCGGCCGGTGTGGCGGATGACGGCGTCGTGGTCCGAGAGCCGGAACAGCGGCCCCTGCATGAGCATCGGCCCGAGGTCGGGGTCGTCGATCTCGTGGATGGTGCCCAGCGCCCGGAACTGCAGGTCCTCGACGATGTCCCGCGCGTCGTACACGGGCGCGACGGCGGCCTGCGCCTCCTCGAAGGCGCGCACCACCTCGTCGCGCGTGCGCTGCGCGATCCAGCCACCCACGGCCTCGTCGAGCTCGTCGGCGTGCCGCGCCCGGTCGACGCCGCGCGCGAACCACGGCTCGTCCACGAGGTCCGCCCGCCCCACGAGGCGCACCACCCGCTCCGCGATCGACTGGGCCGACGTCGAGACCGCGACCCAGTGCCCGTCGCTCGTGCGGTAGGTGTTGCGCGGCGCGTTGTTGCTCGACCGGTTGCCCGTGCGCGGCTGCACGGTGCGCAGCTGGTCCCAGCGCGTGATCTGCGGCCCGAGCATCGCGAGGATCGGCTCGACGATCGCGGTGTCGACGACCTGCCCGCGCCCCGTCCGCTCCCGCGCCGAGAGAGCCGTCATGATCGCGAACGCGGTCGCGAGCGACGCCACACCGTCCGCCAGACCGAACGGCGGCAGCGTCGGCGGGCCGTCGGGCTCCCCCGTCATCGCGGCGAAGCCGCTCATCGCCTCGGCCAGCGTGCCGAACCCCGGGCGCGTGCGATAGGGCCCGACCTGCCCGAACCCGGACACCCGGGCCAGCACGAGCCGCGGGTTGCGCTCCGACAGCTCCTCCCAGCCCAGGCCCCACCGCTCGAGCGTGCCGGGGCGGAAGTTCTCGATGACGACGTCGGCCTGCTCGGCCAGCGCGAGGAAGACCTCGCGGCCGCCGGGCGAGCCGAGGTTCGCCGTGACGGTGCGCTTGTTCCGGCCGAGGGTCTTCCACCAGAGGTTGACGCCGTCCTTGGCCGCCCCGTGCGTGCGCGACGGGTCGGGCCGGTCCGGGTGCTCCACCTTGGTCACGGACGCGCCCAGGTCGCCCAGGTGCATCGCCGCCATGGGCCCGGCGAACAGCGTCGAGGCGTCGACGACGCGCAGGCCCGCGAGGGCGCCGTCGGCGGGGTCGCGGGAGACGGTCATGCGGGCACCTCCCACGCGCACCGGAAGCCGACGGCGGCGCTCCGGGCCAGACCCAGCCCGGGGACCAGGAGCTTCACCGTGTGGTCCGGCGAGCGCCGGCCGGCCTCGACGTACCAGTCGGAGCCCTCGGCACCGTGGTCGCTGCCGCCCTTCAGCATGACGAAGCGGGTACGACCGTCGCTGTGCTCGCTCTCGGTCCAGCTCCAGACGGCGGGTCCCGGCCGGTCCACGCCGAACAGGTCCGGTCGGGCCTCACCCGCGAGCTGCCACTCGTCCTCGGTGGGCAGGCGGCCGCCGGCCCAGGCGCAGTAGGCCCTGGCGTCGTCGAGATCGACGAAGGTGACCGGGTGGTCAGCTTCGGCGGCGGGCGGGCGGCCGTCCGACCAGTGCGCGAGGAACCGGTGCGGCACGGCGGGCTCGTACCCCGTCGCCGCGAGGAACTCCGCGAACTGGGCGTTCGTCACCTCGGCCGACGCGACCGCGACCGGCGTCGCGAGCACGCCGTCCCGCTGCAGGGTCCGGGCGTCGTGCAGGCGCGGGGGCAGCGGCTTCCACTCGTCCACGTACGGCGCGCCCTGGTACATGCCGGTCTCCCGGGCGCGGTACCGCACCGTGAGCACGTGGTCGCCCGCGGGGACGACGACGGCGGACGGGTCCGGCGTGCCGGGCTCCACCACGGCCGCCGGTCGGAGCCGGCGCGCGAGGCGGTGCGGGAAGCGGGCGTCCGCGTCGTGCGGGACGAGATCGAGCCCTGCCGGCCACGCCGGGTCCGGCGTGCCGTCGGCGACGTGCAGCAGGGCGGCGATGCCGCGGGCGGGAACGGTCACGTCCGACGCGCCGGTCGCGTCGGTGAGCGGGACCAGCCGCCCGCTCGACCGCTCCGCGGCGTCCGGCGCCAGGACCGGACCCGCGTAGTCGGTCTCGCCCCGGTTCACCAGCGTCCACAGCGTCACGCCGTCGCGCGACCACCGCGACGCGTACACGCCCGCGGCCTCCGCCTCGGCGGACAGCGGCGCCAGCGGCGTCCACTCCCCCTCGAGGAGGAGGTCGCGCGCGGCCCGCTGGACGGTCACGAGGCGGCGCACGGTCGCCGCGTCGCGCCGCGACCAGCCGACCCACACCCCGAAGACGACCTCCCAGACCATGACGCCCACGCCGTTGAGCCACGCGGACTGCAGCTCCTCGGAGTGGTCGCGGTGCCAGCGCCGCACGTGGTGCTGCATGTGCCTGCGCTCGTACCAGTGCGCGCGCAGCACGCCGGGCACGGGCGAGTCGGCGAAGAACTGCGCCCAGGACGAGGAGTGGTCCTCGATGCGCTCGACCGGCAGCTTGGACTCGCCCTCCAGCACGATCCCGGGCCGCGCCTCCTCGAGCCGCGCGACGAGCTCGGGCTCGGCCTTCTTCAGGGTGTCGAGGAAGACGCCGTCGGCCCCCAGCTCGCGCACCACGGACGCCAGCTCGGTGACGTCGTCGGCGCCGCGGCGCGTGCCGACGTCCCACGGGTTGTAGTCGACGAAGACACGCAGCCCGGCCGCGTGGAACGTCGCCACCAGGTCGACGATGCCGGGCACGTCGCGGTAGAAGTCCCACTGGTTGCGGTCGTCCAGGCCGATCACCGGGTACGCGTGCCACAGCACGACGGCGTCCAGCCCGCCGAACCGGTCGGCGGCGTCGGCGAGGAACCGCTCGGGCGTGAACCGGTGCTCCTCGAACGAGTACAGGAGCTCGTCCCACAGCCAGACCTGCGCCACGGTCGAGCACCCGGCGGCCCACGCCGCCTCGGGGCGCTCGTACGCCGCACCGGTGTACCCGTGGCGGTCGCGCGCGTCCGCGCGCCAGGCGCGCAGGGTCTCACGCCACGCCTCGCGGTCGGCCGGGTCAGCAGGCCCGGCGAAGATCTTCGCGTCGTCCAGCGCCACGCTCTGCTCGGCGGTCAGGGGGCCGACGACGACCTCGGTCGGCCGGTCGATCGGCCGCGGCACGAGCGGGTCGAACGTGTAGGTCATGAGTGCTTCCCTTCGGCCAGCGCCGCCACCTCGGCGGCGTCCGGCACGGCGTCCTGCGCGCCCGGCCGGGTCACGGCCAGCGCGGCGGCCG
>NZ_JABEMG010000101.1 GCF_013004695.1 Promicromonospora citrea | reverse complement strand
CGGAGAACGACCCGACGTTGCCGAAGTCGCGCGGCTTGGCGACCACGGCCTCCAGGGCCTGCTCCGCGCCGCTGCCGATGCCCGCGATCGCACGGCCGGTGCCCGTGCGGGACACGTGGTACGCGCGACCTCGACGCCGGGCAGGCGTTCGCGGTCCTGGGGTTCGCCGCCGCGATGGGCCTCGACCGCCCGGGCGGCGCGGCCGGTGAGCGCGACGTGACGGGCGAGCTGATCGACGCGGTCGCGGCCACGCTGCCCGCGCGCACGCCCGACGACCTCACCGGGCTGCTGCGCGTGACCCGCCGGCTGCCGCGCTCGTCGGGGCCGCTGGTGGTGCCGGTGCTCGACCGCCTCGCGCACCGGGCCGCCGAGCTGGCGCAGGACGTGGGTGACGTCGCGCAGCGGGCGGAGACGCTGAGCGACCTGGGCGCCGCGCTGGTCGCCGAGGGCGAGCCCGACGCCGCGGTGACACACCTGCGCGAGGCCGTCCGGCTGTGGCGCGAGCTGTCCGCCGAGGACCCCGACCGGTACCGGCCGCCGCTGTGCACCGCCCTGAACAACCTGGGCATGGGGTACTGGGCCGTGGGTAGGCACGGCGACGCGCTGACCGTCCAGGAGGAGGTCGTCGCGCTGTGCCGCGCCTTCCCGCCGGGTGACGCGCCCTGGGCCGATGCCGAGCACGCCCGCGCCCTGCAGAACGCGGGGGTCTCGTACACCGAGCTGGGACGTACCGGCGAGATCGAGCCGGCGCAGCGGGCGTCGCTCGACCTCTACCGGCGTCTGGCCGCGTGGGACCCCGTGCAGTACGAGCCGCGGCTCGCCGCCGTGCTGGGCAACTTCGAGGCGCTCACGGAGAGCGGTCGGCCCGAGGACGCCCTGCCCGCGAACGTCGAGGCCGTCGCGATCCGCCGGCGCCTGGCCGCCGACAGGCCCGAGCACCTCGCGGAGCTCGCGTGGTCGCTCGGCCAGCTCGGGACGACGCTCGAGGCGCTCGGCCGGTACGAGGAGGCGGGCGTCGTGCTGGTGGAGGCGTTGGAGCTCCAGCGCCGGCTGGCCAAGGAGAACGAGCGTGGCACCCGGCCCGACCTGGCCGGCGCGCTCTCGGCCCTGGGAGCGCTCCACTCGGCGGTCGGCCGGGCCGACGAGGCGCTGCGCCTGGAGCGCGAGGCGCTCGAGATCCGCCGCGAGCTCGCGCGCGAGCACCCGGAGAAGCACCTGCACGTCCTGGCGCACTCGCTGTCCAACCTCGGCGTCACGCTCGCCCGGCGCGGCCGGTACGACGAGGCGGTGCTGCTCGAGGAGGAGGCCGTCGCCGTCCGCAGGGGCCTGGCGCGGGAGAATCCCCGGTCGCTCAAGTACCTCGCGCAGTCGCTGTGCAACCTCGGCGTGCGGTACGCCGACCTCGGCCGGTTCGAGGAGGCGCTCGAGCCGACGCAGGAGGCCGTCGACATGCTGCGCCGGCTCGTGCGCGAGCAGCCCGAGAAGTACCGCACCGGCCTGGCCGAGGCGCTCGCCAACCTCGGCGCGACGCTGCTCGACCTGGACCGGGCGGCCGAGGCGCTGCTGCCCATGCGCGAGGCCGTCGTGATGCGCCGCGCGCTCGTCCTGGAGAACCCGGACCGGCACCGGCCCGACCTGGCGCTGGCGCTGTCCAACCTGGCGAGCGCGCTGAGCGCGGTCGGCGACAACGTCACGGCGCTGGCCCACGCGCGCGAGGCCGTCGAGATGCGCCGGAGGCTCGCCGCCGACCTGCCCGAGCGGTACCTCGCCGAGCTCGAGCGGTCCAGAGCGGTGCTCGCGCGCATCGACGCGGCGATCCGCAACCCGCAGGCGCCGCGGTAGGCCCGCGCGGGCGAGCACGGCACCGGCTCAGCGGTCGGCCGCCTCCGCGAACTGGGTGCGGTAGAGGTCGGCGTACAGCCCTCCGGCGGCGAGCAGCTCCGCGTGCGTACCCGACTCGGCCACCCGGCCCTCGTCGAGCACGACGATGCGGTCCGCCGCGCGCACCGTGGACAGCCGGTGCGCGATGACGAGCGACGTCCGCCCGGCCAGCGCCTGGTCGAGCGCGACCTGCACGGCGGCCTCCGACTCCGAGTCCAGGTGCGCCGTCGCCTCGTCGAGCACGACGACGTCGGGGGCGCGCAGGAGCAGGCGCGCGATCGCCAGCCGCTGCCGCTCGCCGCCCGAGAGACGGTACCCGCGGTCACCGACGACGGTGTCGAGACCCTCGGGGAGGCGTTCGACGAGGTCCCACACGCGGGCCTGGCGCAGGACGCGCTCGAGATCGGCGTCGGTGGCCTCCGGGCGCACGAACCGGAGGTTGGCGGCCATCGTGTCGTGGAACAGGTGCGCGTCCTGCGCGACGACGCCGACCGTGGCCCGCAGCGACGCGAAGGTCACGTCCCGCAGGTCGGTGCCCGCGATGCGGACCGCGCCGGCCGTCGGGTCGTACATGCGGCTCACGAGCTGCGAGACCGTCGTCTTGCCCGCGCCGGACGGCCCGACCAGGGCGACCATCGAGCCGGCGGGCACCTCGAAGGAGACGTCGCGCAGGGTGTCGGACGTCGGGTCCTTGCGCTGTCCCGCGACCGACTCGAGCGACGCGAGCGACACCTCGTCCGCCCGCGGGTAGCGGAACGTCACGGCGTCGAGCGTGATCGAGGCGCCGCGCGCCGTCACCGCCTCGCGCAGGTCGGCGGCGTCGGGTCGCTCGGCCACCGACGGCTCCAGGTCCAGCACCTCGAGCACGCGCTCGAACGACACGAGCGCCGTCATGACGTCGACCTGCACGTTCGCCATCGCCGTCAGCGGACCGTACAGGCGGGTGAGGTAGGTGGCCAGCGCGACCACCGTGCCGACGGTGAGCTCGCCGGAGATCGCCTGGAGCCCGCCGAACCCGTAGACGCCCGCGACGGCCAGCGCCGCGATCGTCGACAGCCCCACGCGGAACCAGGTGCCGAACAGCGCCGTGCGCACCCCGAGGTCGCGGCGCTCGCGGGCCGGGCCGGCGAACCGCTCCGACTCGGTCTCCGGGTCGCCGAAGACCTTCACGAGGTGGGCGCCCGCGACGTTGAACCGCTCGTTCATGACCTGGCCGAGGTCGGCGTCGACCTCCATGCCGCGACGCGTGAGGTCGGCCAGGCGCCGGCCGAACCAGCGCGCGGGCAGCACGAAGAACGGCACGAGCACGAGGGCGCCCAGGGTGAGCTGCGGCGACATCGCGAACATCGCCGCGAGCGTGAACACGATGGTCAGGCTGTTGGAGACGACGATCTGGAGCGTCGAGGTGAAGGCGCGCTGGGCACCCAGCACGTCGCCGTTGAGGCGCTGCACGAGCGCGCCGGTCCGCGCGCGGGAGAAGAAGGCCAGCGGCATGCGCTGGACGTGGTCGAACACGGACACCCGCAGGTCGAGGATCAGCCCCTCGCCGACCTGCGACGACACCAGGCGGTCCGCGACGGACAGGCCTGCGGACGCCAGGGCGAGCAGTGCGGCGACGCCCGCGAGCAGCACGACCAGCCGGGTGTCGCCCGCCGTGATGCCGTGGTCGATGATGCGCTGGAACAGCAGCGGCGTGGCGGCGCCTGCGGCCGCCTCCAGGGCCAGGATCAGGACGAACACCGTCAGCCTGCCCCGGTAGGGGCGCGCGAAGCCGACGATCCGACGCAGCGTGTCGCGGCCGAGGCGCCGCCGCGCGACCGATCCGTCCAGGGTGAAGGACCGCAGGGCACGCCCGCCGCCGCCCGAGTGCATGCTCACCCTCGCATCGTGTCACGCGGGCCGGCCGCGGGCCGCCCCGGCGTGATCGGGACCACAGGTGTGTTACGGCGTGCGACCACACCGTGATAGAAACCGTCGATCGGGCGTCTATGCAGGTCGCCCCATATTTCGATGGATGAGCCGATGGATGTCCCGATGAACGTCGACGGTGGAGGCGCCATGCCGGTCCAGGACCCGCAGCGAGGCGGAGGCCGGGTGGCGCTGGTGGAGCTCACCGGCGCGGAGGACATGGTGGCCGCGCTCCGCAGGCTGCAGGACGAGTGGGGCCCCGTCGCCCCCGTCGACCTGGAGCCCGGCGTGCCCGGCTGGCTCGTGCTCGGGCACGCCGAGGTCATGGAGGTCATGCGCAGCGAGAGCGTGTTCGCCCGCGACCCGCGGCACTGGAAGGAGCGGCTGCCGCACGACTCGACGCTGCACGCGATCCTGTCCCCGGCGGGGCGGCGGGCGCTCTACTACGCGGACGGCGCCGAGCACCGCAGGCTGCGGCTGCCGATGGACGAGGCGTTCGCGAGCCTCGACGAGCCGCAGACGGCGGCCCTCGTGCGCGGCGTGTGCTCGGGGCTGATCGACGCGTTCGCCACGACGGGGCACGCCGACCTCATCGGCGAGTACGCGGCCGCCGTGTCGTTCCTCGCCGTCTCCGGCATGTTCGGGTTCGACGAGAAGCAGGGCATCGCCCTGCTCCGCTGCGCGCACGGCGTGTTCGGGCACGGAGGCGACGCGGTGGCGGCGCTCCAGGCCATGGACCAGATCGTGCTCGACCACGTGCTGGTGACGCGGGCGGCGCCGGGCAGCAACCTCACGGCGCGGCTCGTCGAGCACCCGAGCTTCGAGGACGACACCGAGATCGTGCACTCCATGGTCGTGGCGATCTGCGCGGCGAACGAGATGCTCGTGACGTGGATCGCCGCGACGCTGCGGCGCATGCTCACCGACCCGCGGTACACGGGGCGGATCACGGGTGTGCGCCGCGGTCTCGACGATGCGCTCGACGAGACCCTGTGGAGCGAGCCGCCCGTGGCGAACCTGCCCGCGCGGTACGCCGTCACCGACTGCACCCTCGGCAAGGTGCGCATCCGGGCCGGCGACGCCATCGTCATGGGCGTGGCCGCCGCCAACAACGACCCGCGGGTGCGGACCGACGACGACTACTTCGAGGCGAGCAACCGGTCGCACCTGTCCTTCGGCGTCGGCCCGCACACGTGCCCCGCCCGGCGGCCCGGCCGGCTCGTGGTGAAGATCGCCGTCGAGAGCCTCATGGAGCGCCTGGACCTGCGGCTGACCGACCCCGAGGTGACCTGGGCGCCGTCGCCGTGGTCGCGGTACCCCGCCGTGCTGCCCGTGCGGTTCACGCCCGAGCGGCAGAGCGCACGCACACCGGTGCGGCTGGGCGCCTGACGCCGGGGGCTCCCGTCGGACCGGACGGTCCGCCCGGACGGGAGCCCCGACGGTACTGTGGTCCCGTGCCCATGTTCCGTATCGGTCTCACCGGCGGCATCGCGGCGGGCAAGTCGGTCGCGGCGACGCGTCTGGCCGAGCTCGGTGCCGTCGTCGTCGACCACGACCTGCTGGCCCGCGAGGCCGTCGCGCCGGGGTCCGTCGGCCTGGCCGAGATCGCCGAGACCTTCGGGCCGGGCGTCCTGGCCGAGGACGGCAGCCTCGACCGGCCCGCGCTCGGTGCGCTCGTGTTCGCCGACGACGCCGCCCGCGAACGCCTCAACGCGATCGTGCACCCCGAGGTGCGGCGGCTGTCGGCGGAGCGGGAGGCCAAGGCGGGCGCCGCCGACCCGTCCGCCGTGGTCGTGCACGACATCCCGCTGCTCGTCGAGACCGGGCAGGTCGGGCACTTCCATCTCGTCGTCGTGGTGCACACGCCCGCGGAGCAGCGGGTGCGGCGCCTCGTGGCCGCCCGCGGGCTGACCGAGGAGGCCGCGCGCGCCCGCGTGGTGGCCCAGGCGAGCGACGAGGAGCGCCTCGCCGCCGCGGACGTCACCCTCGACGGCTCCCGCACCGAGGAGGACCTGCGCGCCCAGGTCGATACCCTGTGGCAGCGCGTGACCGCGGAGGTCGCGCAGGAGGCGGAGGCCGACTCCGCGTGATCCGCCCCGGCACGACCTGCCGGGCGAGGTGAGGAGCGTGCGCGATGAAGGTTCTGGTCACGGGGTTCGAGCCGTTCGGCGGTGACACCGTCAACGCGTCCGCGGACGCGGTCGCGGCGCTCGCCGCGCGCTGGGACGGGCCGGACGAGCTCGTCACCGCGGCGCTGCCCGTCGTGTTCGACGCCGTGCGCACCCCCGAGGGCCCGCTGCTGCGCCTGCTGGACGAGCACGCACCCGACGTCGTGGTCGCCACCGGGCTGGCCGACGGCGTGACCCAGGTGCGGGTCGAGCGCGTGGCGATCAACCTCATGGACGCGCGCATCGCCGACAACGGCGGCCACCAGCCGGTGGACGCCCCCGTCGCCGAGGACGGGCCCGCCGCCCTGTTCACCACGCTGCCCGCCAAGGCCGCCGTCGCCGCCGTGCGCGAGGCGGGCATCCCCGCCGGGGTCACGTACAGCGCGGGGACCTACGTCTGCAACGCGACCTTCTATGCCCTGCAGCACGCCCTCGCCGCGCGGCCGGAGGTCCGCTCGGGCTTCGTCCACGTGCCCCGCACCACCGAGGAGGTCGGCGCCGACCCGGCGGAGTCGGCGCTGACCGAGGGCGGGGCACCGCACCTGCCGCTCGACGCGCTCGCGCGCGCCCTGGAGATCGTGGTGCGCACGACGCTCGCCGGGGCGCGCGGGGAGGTCGTGGAGCCCGGCACGCCGGCGGGCGCGCTGCACTGATCCGGGCTCGTCCCTGCCGCGGTTTCCTTGCCGGTCCCTCCGGGCATGGTCGAGAATCCGACAGAACGGATAATCGGGGGTAGGGGGCAGGACCGTGGGCGACACGCGGGGGATCGGAGGCGGCACGGGGCACGCCGTGGTGGTCGGGGGGAGCGTCGCGGGCCTGCTCGCGGCCGTGGCGCTGGCCCGGCACGCCGAGCGGGTGACGATCGTCGAGCGCGACCGGTACCCGGAGCGCCCCGAGCCGCGCAAGGGCGTGCCGCAGAGCAGGCACACCCACATCCTGCTCGAGAGCGGGCTCGTGGCCATGCTCCGGTACCTGCCCGGGCTGGACGACGAGCTTCTCGCCGCGGGCGCCCAGCGGATCTTCTCGCCCACCGACTACCTGCAGAACATGCGCGGGCGCTGGTTCTCCCGCGGCCCCGCCGCGTCGTCGACCCTGTGCCTCACGCGCCCGCTGCTCGAGCACGGCATCCGCGAGCGCGTCCTGGCGCACCCGCGGGTCGAGGTGCTGCAGGCGACCGAGGCCGTCGGCCTGACCGGGTCCGCCGAGCGCGTCACGGGCGTGCTCGTCCGACGGCGGCGCGGCGACCCCCACCCGGATCAGGAGCCGACGAGGCTCGCCGCCGACCTCGTGGTCGACGCCTCCGGCCGCTCCTCGCGCGTGCCCGACTGGCTCGAGTCCCTGGGCGTCGCGCGGCCCGCCGAGGCCCGCGTCGAGTCCGGCATCGGCTACGCGACCCGGGTCTACCGCGACGGCTCGCAGGGCGAGCTGACCGACGCGCGCCTCGTCTACGTGGTGGGAGAGACCACCGGCACCGTGCTCGCACCCGTCGAGCCGGCCGGTACCTACATGGTCACGTTCGCGCTGCCGCGGGGCGTGCCCGTGCCGACCGACCCCGCGGCGTTCGAGGCGCTCGCGGACAACGATCCCCACCCCCTGGTGCGGCGGTGGCTGTCCCGGGCCGAGGCGCTCTCGCCGGTGCGCGGGTACCTGCGCACGGAGAACGTGCGCCGCGCCTACGACGACGTCGTGCCCGACGGCCTGCTCGTCACCGGGGACGCGCTGTGCGCCCTCAACCCGGTGTTCGGCCAGGGCATGTCGACGGCGGCGCTCGACGCCGTCGCGCTCGACGAGAGCCTCGCCTCGCGGCGGACGCACCGCGCGACCCAGGCCGCGCTGCTGCGCGCGTCGGCACAGGCGTGGGCCATCTCCACGGGGGCGGACAGGGCGCGGCCCGGCGTCACCGGCAACGCGGCGCGCCGGTCGCCGGCCGGCCGCGTGCTGGGCTGGTACCTCGCGCGGGTGCAGGAACGCTGCGGCGTGAACCTCGAGGTGCAGCTCACGTTCCGGCGGGTGCTGGCGCTTCTCGATCCGCCGACGGCACTGTTCCGGCCCGTGATCGTGCGCTCCGTGCTGTTCCAGCGGCCCGCGCCGCTCGGTGCCGAGCCGCCGCTGCGCCGGGCCGCGGTCGAGGCCGGCGGCGAGGGGGCGGAGCGGGTCTGACGGGTCCGCCTGGACGCCGGGGCGGGGGAGTGTCAGTGGTCGGTCGTACCGTAGAGGCATGCGACCCGTGACCGATCTGCAGCGCACGGTGGCCCCGTTCGAGGTCATCTCCGAGTACCAGCCCGCAGGCGACCAGCCGACGGCGATCGCCGAGCTGACCGAACGCGTCCAGGCGGGCGAGAAGGACGTCGTCCTGCTCGGTGCCACGGGTACGGGCAAGTCGGCGACGACGGCGTGGCTCATCGAGAAGCTCCAGCGCCCGACGCTGGTCATGGCGCCGAACAAGACGCTGGCCGCGCAGCTCGCCACCGAGTTCCGCGAGCTGCTGCCCAACAACGCCGTCGAGTACTTCGTGTCGTACTACGACTACTACCAGCCCGAGGCGTACATCGCGCAGTCGGACACGTACATCGAGAAGGACTCGTCGATCAACGACGAGGTGGAGCGCCTGCGCCACTCGGCGACGTCGTCGCTGCTGACGCGGCGCGACGTCGTGGTGGTCGCGTCCGTGTCCTGCATCTACGGCCTGGGCACGCCGCAGGAGTACGTCGACCGCATGGTCCGGCTCGACGTGGGCGACGTGGTGGACCGCGACCAGCTCCTGCGCCAGTTCGTGACGATGCAGTACACGCGCAACGACATGTCGTTCACGCGCGGCACGTTCCGGGTGCGCGGGGACACCGTCGAGATCATCCCGGTGTACGAGGAGCTCGCGATCCGGATCGAGATGTTCGGCGACGAGATCGAGGCGATCCAGACGCTCCACCCGCTCACGGGCGAGGTGGTGCGCAACGAGCAGTCGATCTACGTGTTCCCTGCGACGCACTACGTCGCCGGTCCCGAGCGCATGGAGCGGGCGATCAGCGGCATCGAGAAGGAGCTCGAGGAGCGCCTGGCCGAGCTCGAGAAGCAGGGCAAGCTGCTGGAGGCGCAGCGCCTGCGCATGCGCACCACCTACGACATCGAGATGATGCGGTCGATCGGTACGTGCAACGGCATCGAGAACTACTCGATGCACATCGACGGCCGCGAGCCGGGCACGGCGCCCAACACGCTGCTCGACTACTTCCCCGAGGACTTCCTGCTGGTCATCGACGAGTCGCACCAGACGGTGCCGCAGATCGGCGCGATGTACGAGGGCGACGCCTCGCGCAAGCGCTCGCTCGTGGACCACGGCTTCCGGCTGCCCAGCGCGATGGACAACCGCCCGCTGAAGTGGGAGGAGTTCACCGAGCGCATCGGCCAGACCGTGTACCTGTCCGCGACGCCGGGCGACTACGAGCGCTCGCTGTCCGACGGCGTGGTCGAGCAGGTGATCCGCCCCACGGGTCTCGTCGACCCCGAGGTCGTCGTCAAGCCGACGACGGGCCAGATCGACGACCTGCTGGGCGAGATCCGGGACCGCGTGGACCGCAACGAGCGCGTGCTGGTGACCACCCTGACCAAGAAGATGGCCGAGGACCTCACCGACTACTTCCTGGAGCGGGACGTGCGCGTGCGCTACCTGCACTCGGAGGTGGACACGCTGCGCCGCGTCGAGCTGCTGCGCGAGCTGCGCCTCGGCGAGTACGACGTGCTGGTCGGCATCAACCTGCTGCGCGAGGGCCTCGACCTGCCCGAGGTGTCGCTCGTGGCGATCCTGGACGCCGACAAGGAGGGCTTCCTGCGCTCGGGTCGCTCGCTGATCCAGACGATCGGCCGCGCGGCCCGCAACGTGTCGGGACAGGTGCACATGTACGCGGACAAGATCACACCCGCGATGCGTGAGGCCATCGACGAGACGAACCGCCGCCGCGAGAAGCAGATCGCGTACAACACCGAGCGGGGCATCGACCCGCAGCCGCTGCGCAAGAAGATCGCGGACGTGACCGACATGCTCGCCCGCGAGGACCTGGACACCCAGGAGCTGCTGGCCGGCGGGTACCGCAACAGCCGCAAGGCCAAGGGCGAGGGGCGCCCGGGTGCCCCGGTGCCCGGCACGCCCAAGGAGGCGGCCACGACGGGCAACCGGCTCGCCGGGGCCGCAGCGAGCGAGCTGGCGGAGCTCATCCAGGAGCTCACCGACCAGATGCACGCGGCGGCGGCCGAGCTGCAGTTCGAGGTCGCGGCGCGCCTGCGCGACGAGATCTCGGGGCTCAAGAAGGAGCTGCGGCAGATGCAGGCGGCGACGGCCTGACCGGGTCGGCGCCGGGACGAGCGCATCACGACGAACGAGACAGGCGACACGGAGGAGACGCACGATGGCGCACACGTTCCAGGTGACGTTCGATGCGGCGGACCCGCGCGCGCTCGGCGAGTTCTGGTGTGCGGTGCTCGGGTACGTGCGGGACGCGCCACCAGAGGGCTTCGCCACGTGGGAGGAGGCGCTGACCGCCTGGGGTCTGCCGGAGGACCGGTGGAACGACAAGAACGCCGTCAGCGACCCGGACGGTGCGGGGCCGCGCATCTTCATCCAGAAGGTGCCCGAGCCCAAGACCGCCAAGAACCGGATGCACCTGGACGTGAACGTCGGCGCGGGCCTGCACGGCGAGGGCAGGGTGGAGCGGGTGCGGGCCGAGGCCGAACGGGTGGTGGCCCTCGGCGCCACGCTCCTGAGCGAGGGCAGCGAGCTCGGCGACTTCTGGATCGTGATGCGGGATCCCGAGGGCAACGAGTTCTGCCTGCAGTAGCGGTAGCGGAACCGGCCCCCGGCACGGGCCGCGACAGTGGCGTGCCTCACGTTCGGGAACACTCCGGCCGTCCCGTATGCTTCCTCCGTTGGAGGGGAGTACCTCGAAACGGCCTGGTCGTCATCACAGCTGCCGATGACGCCAGCTCGGCCTGGCCGGCTCGTGGTGCATCGTCGTCTGGTTTCGGTCAGGCTGGTGCACGGGCGGGCGAGGAAGACCTCCGGTGCCCTGCTGTACACACCGGAGGCTCGATGCTGTCGCGCGTTCCTCCTCGTTCCGGAAGGAAGCAATGGTCCACGAACTTCCCGTGACCTTCGAGGTCATCGCGCTCGCCGCGATGGTCGTCCTGCTGGTGGCCGACCTGCTGATCGTCGGCCGGCGCCCGCACGTCCCCTCCATGAAGGAGAGCGCGGTCTGGGTCGGCTTCTACGTCGCCCTCGCGCTCGTGTTCGGCGGGATCGTCTGGGGTGTCGGCGGGGTCACGCCCGCGGCCGAGTTCTATGCCGGCTGGCTCATGGAGTACTCCCTGAGCGTCGACAACCTCTTCGTGTTCGTCATCATCATGGCCCGCTTCGCGGTGCCGCGGGAGCAGCAGCAGCGCGTGCTCATGGTGGGCATCATCATGGCGCTGATCTTCCGCGCGGCGTTCATCCTCGCGGGTGCCGCCCTCATCGAGCAGTTCACCTGGCTGTTCTACATCTTCGGGGCGTTCCTCATCTGGACGGCGATCCACCAGGCGCTCCCGGAGAAGGAGGAGGACAAGGACGACTACAAGGAGAACCTCCTCATCCGCCAGATGCGCAAGGTGCTGCCGCTGCACCACCAGTACGACGGCGGCAGGCTGACGACGCGCGTCGACGGGCGCAAGCTGTTCACGCCGCTGATCATCGTCTTCCTGGCCATCGGCTCGACCGACGTGCTGTTCGCCGTCGACTCCATCCCCGCCATCTTCGGCATCACGCGGGACCCGTTCATCGTGTTCGCGACGAACCTGTTCGCGCTGATGGGCCTGCGGCAGCTCTACTTCCTGCTGGGCGGTCTGCTCGACAGGCTCGTCTACCTGCCGTACGCGCTCTCCGTGGTGCTCGGCTTCATCGGCGTCAAGCTGATCCTGGAGGCGCTGCACACCAACTCGCTGTCCTGGATCAACGGCGGCGAGGGCTTCGAGTGGGCGCCCGAGGTGCCGATCTGGCTGTCGCTCACGGTGATCGTCGTGTCGCTCGCGGTCGGGACGGTCGCGAGCCTCGTCAAGTCGGCGCACGACGCGCGCAAGGAGGCGGCGCAGCCCGCCGTCGAGCGCGGCGCCGAGGGCGAGGACGGGGCGGGCACCGTCGAGCCCGCGACGGAGGCGGCCGAGGCCGCGTCCGACTCCGCGAAGTAGGGCACCGACCGACAGCGCACGGTCCGGGACGGACGGCGGGCCGGTGGCCGCGGGTGCGGCCACCGGCCCGCTGTCAGTCCGCGCGGACGGACTCCGTCAGACGACCGTGTAGTCGACCTCGATCGTGAAGACGTCGCGGGACCCGGCACGGACCCGGCCCGTGAACGCCCGGTCGTGCGCGTCCGGCTCGGCGGGCTCGGACGGTGCGACGTCGACCACGCACGCCTGGCCCGCCGCGGCCAGGTGGTCCGCGCGCAGCCGGAAGGTGCCGGGCTGCCAGCGCGCGTCCGGGCCCGCCGTGGCCGCGAGCACGTGGTCGAAGAGCGAGAACGCGGCGTAGCCGGCCACCGAGACCGGCAGGGCGGGGTGGCCCGCGAAGTGCCCTCGGCACAGCGCGGGGTCGACGGCGAGGCCGGCGGTGCCGGTGAGCCGGCCGGTGTGCGCCCCGGACCCGACCCTGACGTCGGTGAGCGGGGCGGGCGCGGCGTACGGGTTGCCGGGGCCGGTGGCGTCGGCGGCGGTCGGCAGGCCCATCAGGCGGCGGAAGACCGGGACCGACAGCACGAGGTATTCCATGTCGAGCCGGGCGACGAGGCTGCCGTCCACGTCGTACAGCTCGGTCTCGGCGACGGCTCGGTGACGGCCGGACAGGCGGGCGGTCGCGGAGCCCTGCAGGAGCAGCTCGCCGCCCTGCCCGGGCGGACGCCGGTGGACGTCCGCCCGGGGGTACATGCGCCCCACGCCGCGGTGGGCGAGGTAGTAGTGCTTCCCGGGGGCCGGGTTGGTCGTGGCAGCGGCACAGAGGCCGAGGATGGCGAGATGGCGCCCGGCCTCGGCGATGTTGATCACCGGGGCCTGGCGGCCCGTGGGCGTCTGGACGGGGACGGCGGCGTTGGCCCGCCCCGGTACGGGGACCTCGAGGTCACCGAGCGCGTAGTAGGGCGGGCTCACGCAGACGCGCGGCCCGATGTCCTCGAAGGCTGTCGTGCCGGCGGCGGTGGCAGTGGTCGTGCCGGCGGTCGTGCCAGAGGTCATGTGTTGCCTCCCGGAGCATCTGGAGCAGGGCCCGAGACCGCATCATGTGCACCCAACCACTGCCCCCGCGACCGGACATGGGTGATTTGTCGGTAAAGTCTTCACATGGCGAAGTATCGGGTCATTCCGCCAGTCCGCCGATCACCACGTCCCACGCGCGCACGCTGCGCTCGGCGATGACGCCCGCGGTCGCGAACGGGTCCTCGTCGAGGATCCGCAGCGCGTCGTCGGCCGAGCCGGCCTCGACGATCACGAGAGCCCCGACGCCGCCGTCGACGGGGCCCGACGCGCGCACGACGCCGTCGGCGTTCAGCGCGCGCAGGAAGTCCCGGTGGGCGGGGCGGACCTCGTCGCGCGTCGCGACGTCGTCGGTGTAGGTGTAGCTCACGGCGTAGATGCTCATGGCGTCAGCCTGCCACCCGTCCCGTCGTGCCGGTCAATTCCTGATGTCCTGCGGCCGAGGGGCTCGTCAGCGGGGCGCCGGGACGCCACACTCGGAGGATGGACGCACGCGCGAACCACTACGACCTCGTCGTCATCGGCTCGGGACCCGGCGGGCAGAAGGCCGCGATCGCGGCCGCCAAGCTCGGCCGACGGGTCGCGGTCGTGGAACGGCGCGACCACGTGGGCGGCGTCAGCCTGCACACGGGCACCATCCCGTCCAAGACGCTCCGCGAGGCGGTCCTGTACCTCACGGGCCTGCAGATGCGGGACGTCTACGGGTCGAGCTACCGGCTCAAGGACCGCATCACGGTCCCCGACCTGCTCGCACGGCTCCAGCACGTCATCGGGCGCGAGGTCGAGGTGGTGCGCAACCAGCTCGCCCGCAACCAGGTCGAGACCGTGGTCGGCAGCGCCCGGTTCGCCGGACCGCACGAGATCGAGGTGACCGACGCCGACGGCGACGTCGTCCGTCGCCTGGGTGCCGACAAGGTCGTCGTGGCGGTCGGCACCCGGCCCGCCCGGCCCGCCCACGTGGAGTTCGACGGCGTCCGCGTCGTCGACTCCGACGGCATCCTCGACATGTCGGAGGTTCCGCGGACCATGGTCGTGGTCGGCGCCGGCGTGATCGGCATCGAGTACGCCTCGGTGTTCGCCGCGCTGGGTACGCGGGTGACGGTCGTCGAGTCGCGCCCCCGGATCCTCGACTTCTGCGACTCGGAGGTGGTCGAGGCGCTCAAGTTCCAGCTCCGCGACCTGTCGGTCACGTTCCGCCTCGGGGAGACGGTCGCGTCGGTGTCGGCGGGGGAGAGCGGCACGGTCACGACGCTCGCGTCCGGCAAGCGCGTCCCCGCCGACTGCGTGCTCTACTCCGCGGGCAGGCAGGGTGCGACCGACGGGCTGCAGCTCGCCGCGGCGGGCCTCGAGGCGGACGCGCGGGGACGCCTCCAGGTCGACAAGCAGTTCCGCACCGACGTCGAGCACATCTACGCCGTCGGTGACGTCATCGGCTTTCCCGCGCTCGCGGCCACGTCCCAGGAGCAGGGCAGGCTCGCGGCCTACCACGCGTTCGGCGAGCCCGTCTCGTCCGTGCTCGAGCTGCAGCCCATCGGCATCTACACCATCCCGGAGATCTCCTACTGCGGGGACACCGAGGACCAGCTCACCACCGCCGGCGTGCCGTACGAGGTGGGCGTCGCGCGCTACCGGGAGCTCGCGCGCGGCCAGATCATCGGCGACTCCTACGGCATGCTCAAGCTTCTGGTCTCCACCGAGGACCGCAAGGTGCTCGGGGTGCACGTGTTCGGCACGGGGGCGACCGAGCTCATCCACATCGGGCAGGCGATCATGACGACGGGCGGCACCGTGGACCATCTCGTCGACACCGTGTTCAACTACCCGACGCTCGCCGAGGCCTACAAGGTCGCCGCGCTCGACGCGACCAACAAGATGCGCGACCTGGAGCGCTTCGACCTCTGACCGTCCGGCCGGACCGGGTGGCCGCCGTCTCACCGAGACCAACTTGTTGTGTTCAAAGAATGAACAAGTATGCTTCCTGCCCTTGCCGGGCCCGTCACCCGTCCGGTTGACTTTGTTCTCGTGGTGGTCTCGGAGCTGTCGACCCGGTTGGCCGCTGCGGTCCGGGCCGCCCGCGCCGCGGCAGGCCGCGGCCTGCCGCAGGACGCCGCCCAGGACGTCCCGCGCGACGACGCCGCCTGGCCCACGACGCTGCTCGACCCCGCGCGCGAGCTCGTCCCGTTCCTCGGCCGTGAGCGGGAGCTCGCCGAGCTGACCGGCTGGGCGGAGACCGACGCCCCCACCCGCCTGCGCCTCGTCGTCGCGCCCGCCGGCTACGGCAAGACCCGGCTCGCCCAGGAGTTCGGCCGGCGCATGGCCGCAGCCGGCTGGGCCGTCGTACCCGTGGCGCGCGGCAAGGAGGCCGCGGCGGCGCGCACCCGCCCGCCCGGCGACGTGCTGTTCGTCGTCGACCACGCCGCGACCCGGCTCGGCCTGCCCGCCATGCTCGACGGGCTCGCCCGCCCGGCCCGCGGCCGCACGCGCGTGCTCCTGCTCGCCCGGGTCGCGGGCGAGTGGCTGCGTCGTCTGCGGTGGAGCTCGTCCCTGTGGGACGGGCTCGACCGTGACGACGCCACCCAGACGGCACTCGACCTGCGCCTCGACCCGCAGGTGCCCGACGCGGTGGTGCTGGACACCGCCGTCTCCGCGTTCGCACGGCACCTCGGAGCCCCGGACCCCGGCGTCGCCGCCGTCCGGCTCACCGACCCCGCCGGCGGCAGCCGCGTCTCGGACCTGCACGCGGGCGCCGCGCTCGCGGTGCTCGCCGCGGCCGGCGCACCCGTG
>NZ_JABEMG010000100.1 GCF_013004695.1 Promicromonospora citrea | reverse complement strand
CTCGGCGAGGCGCAGCGGGCCGGCGTGGTGCTCCGGGAGGCCGCACGGCTCGCCCGCGGGGACGCCGACGCCGTCGTCGCGGCGGCCGAGGCGGCCCCGGCCGAGGAGGGCGGCGAGGCCAACGGACCGATCACCGGCGGCATGATGCTCGGCGGCATCCTGCTCGACCCGCACCTCGTCCGCTCGCGCCGCCGTGCGGGCACGGCGCGCATCGGCGGCGGGTTCGGCGGCGGCGGGTTCGGCGGCGGTCGCCCGATCACCCTGCGCCGCCTCGGCACGCTGCGGGTCCGGCGCTGACGCCCGGCGCTCAGTCCGCCAGGATCACCGTGCCCTCGGCGGGGTGCCGGTCGCCCTCGGGCTGCGTGTGCCGGGCGTTGTGCCCGCGCGAGGCTTCCTCGAGCACGGCGAGCTGGCCGGCCGAGAGCTCGACGGGCGTCGTGTACACGATCCACTGCACGCCCTCGGTGCACGGCGGGGTCGTGAGGCTGCCGGTGTAGGTCTCGAACGTCGGGTCGGCGGGCAGCATCGCCTCGACGTCGAGCACCAGGTCCTCCGTGCCCGGCGCCGCCGCGCCCTCGACGAAGGGCTGCCAGGCGGCGTTCTCGTCCGGCCCCTCCTGGGCGAGCACGCCGACGACGAGCGTCCCGCCGTCGTCGGTGGTGTGCACGAGGTGGAACTCCGCGGCCATCGCCTCGCCGTCGACCGTGTGCTCCGAGGGCGCGTGGAAGTGCACCTGGGCGAGGTCGTACTCCGTGCCCTCCCACTCGACGGAGGACCCGTCGTCCTCGGGCACGAGCTGGACCGTGTGACCCGTGTCCACCGCCTCGGCCTCGGTCGGCTCGGCGGTGATCCGCGGGTGCTCCCCCGTCGTCTCGGACGGCTGTGCGGGCAGGTCGATCGGCGACTGCGCGTGCCCGGTCGAGCACGTCGCGAAGTCGGCCGACAGGTCGCCCCACGCGTCCTGGCCCGCCTCGCCGTCGTACGTCCAGTGCACCTCGCCGGCGTCGGCGGGCGGGGGCGTGTCCCCACCCTCCGCGGCGTCGCCGGCCGCGCAGGACGCGAGCAGCGGGAGGAGCAGGAGGGCGGGCAGCGCACGCTTCGTCATGGCTGAATTATGCGCCCTGACCAGCCTAGAGATAGCGCAGCGGGTCGAACTCCTCGATCGGGATGATCCGCACGCGCGGCAGCACCGTGGTGAAGGCGTCGGCGTCGGCCTCGAGGTCGTACATGGTCAGCCCACGCTGCTCGAGCTCGGTGAACCGGGCGTTGACGAACTCCCGGAAGCCGATCAGGCCCACGCGCCGGTCGTCGTCGGCCAGCAGCGCCTCGATCTGCGGCAGGAAGTCGCCGTCGTGGCTCGCGAGCAGCACGTCACCGGGCCGGTCCATGAGCGCGTCGAGCGTGCGCTGGATACCGACGTCGACCACCTTCTCGGCACCCTGCGCGGCCAGGGGGATCGGCTTGTAGCCCATCGCCAGCAGCGCCTGCACGAACGGCATCGGCATCTGGCCCGAGGTGGCGTTGAGGAAGAACAGCGGGACGACGTCCTGCGACCACACCTTCTCCGCGAAGGCCGAGATGCGGTCCCAGCGAGGCCGCTCCTCGGGGGCGGGGCGCCGGTTGAGCACGTTCATGCCGAGCGTGGCGTCGATGTTCTCGCCGTCGACGATGAGATACGTGCGCCGGGGCGTCGTCCGCTCCGGGTCCTGCGAGAACGCTGCTGACATGCGACACAGCGTAGCCGTGCCGCGGACGGCGGGCCGGACGGCCGCCGCGGCCATGTCACCCCGGGCGATTTCCCGGGCGAAACTCAGGCATCGTCCAGGAACCGGAAGCACACTGGAGGCATGGCTACTCCTGAGGCGCGTCTCGTCGTCGTCGACGACGAACCGAACATTCGCGAGCTCCTGTCCACGTCGCTGCGGTTCGCGGGCTTCGAGGTGCATGCGGCAGCGGACGGTAACGGCGCCCTCCAGCTCGTCCGGGACGTCGAGCCCGACCTCGTCGTGCTCGACGTCATGCTGCCCGACATGGACGGGTTCACCGTGACCCGGCGGATGCGAGCGACCGGGCGGCACACGCCCGTCGTCTTCCTCACGGCCAAGGACGACACGCAGGACAAGGTGCAGGGCCTCACCGTGGGCGGCGACGACTACGTGACCAAGCCGTTCAGCCTCGAGGAGGTCGTGGCACGGATCCGCGCGGTGCTGCGGCGGACGGGCGTGCCCGCCCCCGAGGAGGAGGCCGTGCTGCACGTGGGCGACCTGGAGATGGACGAGGACTCGCACGAGGTGCGCCGCGCGGGCATCGAGGTCGACCTCTCCCCCACCGAGTTCAAGCTGCTGCGCTACCTCATGCTCAACTCGGGCCGCGTGCTGTCCAAGGCACAGATCCTCGACCACGTGTGGCAGTACGACTGGGGCGGCGACGCGAACATCGTCGAGTCCTACATCTCCTACCTGCGGCGCAAGATCGACACCCTCGAGGTCGACGGCGAGCCCCTGCCTCCCCTGATCCACACGAAGCGCGGCGTGGGGTACCTGCTGCGCGCGCCGCAGCCTGCCCGTGCTTAGGGAGCGGCTCGCCGGCATCCCGCTGCGTGCCCGGCTCGTCGCGATCATCTCGCTGCTGCTCGCGGCGGGCGTCGGCATCGCGGCCGTCGCGACGACGACGGTCGTGTCGAGCTTCCTCGTCCGGCAGGTCGACGGGGACCTGGAGTCCGCGGCGCTGAACCTGTCGTCGACGCTGGACTCCCTGCAGCCGAGCGCCCAGTCCGGCCTGCCCAGCGACTACTACGTCCGGATCGTGCGCGAGCGGAACGAGCCCGAGACCCTCGGGTACTGGGCCATCGCCCGGTACGGCACGCCGCGGCTGCCGGAGACCACCTACGCCGAGGCCGTCGAGGCCGACGGCGAGCCGTTCACGACCCACGGCAGGAGCGACGGCACCGGCAAGACGGGCACCGAGACGTGGCGGGTCGTGGCGGTCCCCGCCGTCTACCCGACCGGTGAGCGGGCCGTCGTCTACATCGCGCTGCCGCTGGTCGGGCTGAACAGCACGGTCTCGATCCTGACCCGCACCCTCATCCTGTCCGGCCTCGGCATCGTGCTGCTCGGCGGCCTGACGGCGTGGCTGCTCGTCGAGCGCTCGCTCCGCTCGCTGCGGTCCGTCGAGCACACGGCGGCGCAGATCGCGGCGGGCGACCTCACGCTGCGTGTGCCCGCGGCGCCGCCCGGCACCGAGATGGGCTCGCTCGCGGCGTCGCTCAACGCGATGCTCGCCCAGATCGAGCGGGCCTTCGCCGTGCAGGAGGCGTCCGAGGCCAGGATGCGACAGTTCGTCTCGGACGCGTCGCACGAGCTGCGCACGCCCGTCGCGACGATCCGCGGCTACGGCGAGCTCTACCGGATGGGCGCGCTGGACAGCGCCGACAAGGTCGACGACACCATGACCCGCATCGAGGACGCCGCGCGCCGCATGGGCACGCTGGTCAACGATCTCCTGGTGCTCGCCCGCCTCGACGAGGGCCGCCCCGTCGCCCACGAGGACGTCGACCTCGTGGCCCTGGCCCGCGACGCCGCGCAGGACCTGCACGCGCTCGACCCGACGCGCGAGGTGACCGTCGTCGCGCTCGAGCCCGGCGGGCAAGTGCCCGACGCGCTGGTCGTCGAGGGTGACCGCGACCGCCTGCGGCAGGTGGTCACCAACCTCATCGGCAACGTCGCGCGGCACACCGCGGCGGGCACGCCCGCCGAGATCGCGCTCGGCCGGCGGCCGGCCGACGGCGTCGCGGTGCTCGAGGTGCGCGACCACGGCCCGGGCGTCACGCCGGAGCAGGCGCAACGGATCTTCGAACGGTTCTACCGCGCCGACTCGTCGCGCACCCGCGAGTCCGGCGGCTCGGGGCTCGGCATGGCGATCGTCGCCGCGATCGTCGGCACGCACGGCGGCCACGTCGAGGTGGCCGAGACGCCGGGCGGCGGCCTGACGGTGCAGGTCAGCCTGCCCCTGTGAGCGGCGCCCAGCATCCGGGCGGTGGTAGCCGCTGCTGACCCGATCGGGAATAGGCTGGGAGAGCCCGTTCATCGACTCGACCGTGAGGCAGGATTCCCATGGGTGTGCTGTCGGCCGACGCACCGCAGTGGTTCCTCAGATCCTTCGTGCGCAGCGCGCAGGGCGCAGGTGCGACCGCAGGGACGGAGGCGATCGAGGAGGTCGGCCAGGGCCTGCTGGACCGCTGGTCGGACGAGGACCGGCACTTCCACAACCTGCGTCACCTGGCCGCGGTGCTGCACCGCGTGGACGAGCTCGCCGAGGAGACGCACGAGCCCGACCTGGTGCGGCTCGCCGCCTGGTACCACGGGGCGGTGTTCAGCGCGGAGCGCAAGGTGGCCGACGCCGCACGCGGCGGCGAGCAGTCCACCGCGTCGGCCGTGCTGGCGCACGACGAGCTGGTCGCCCTCGGGGTGCCGCAGCGCGCGGCGGACCGGGTCGCTGACCTGGTCAACGCCATCGTGCGGCACGCACCCGACCCCGCGGACTTCGACGCCGCGGTGCTCAACGACGCCGACCTCGCGATGCTCGCCGCCGAGCCGCAGCGGTACAAGGAGTACAAGGCCGCGGTGCGCGCGGAGTACGCGCACATCCCGACCGAGGACTACCTGCGGGCCCGGATCCGCGTGATCGAGCGGCTGCTGGCGCGGCGGTCCCTGTTCCTCAGCCCGCTGGGCGCCGCGTGGGAGGAGCCCGCGCGGCAGAACCTCGACATGGAGCTGCACCGCCTGCGCAAGGAGCAGGCCAAGCTCGCCGCGTCCTGAGGGGCTTTCTCGCGGGCCTGCCGCTCGCCGAGCGTGACCACACCCGGTGTTCTCCCCCGCCTGTGCACAGGCACGCCCGGGCGGCGCCGCGACGCGCCCCACGCCTGCCTACGGTCGACCGGACGCCGGACGGTCCGGCGCACGGGAGGTGAGGACCATGCGGTTCGAGGTGGACAGCGCGCAGGTGGAGCAGGCGAGCGCCGCGGTGGCGGGCTCGGTCGCGGCGGTGCGGAGCGAGGTGGGCGCGCTCGTGCGCAACCTCGACGCGCTGCAGGCGAGCTGGCAGGGGCCTGCTGCCGCCGCCTTCGGCGGCACGGTGGGCCAGTGGCGGGGCGCCCAGGCGCAGGTGGAGGCGGCTCTGGACGCGATCCAGGCCGCGCTGGCCGCGGCCGCGCGCACCTATGCCGAGGCCGAGGCCGCGGCGACGCGCATGTTCACGTGACCTGGCGTCCGCGTGCGCACACGCCGACGCCGGCCGGTCACCCTCCGCGTGAGGGGGTGACCGACCGGCGTCGGACGAGGTGCCGGGCCGGGGCCCGACGGGTCAGGCCGGACTCAGAAGTCCATGCCGCCCATGCCACCGGTCGGGTCGCCGGCCGGGGCCGCAGCGGGCTCCGGCTTGTCGGCGACGACGGCCTCGGTGGTGAGGAACAGCGCGGCGATCGACGCGGCGTTCTGCAGCGCGGACCGGGTCACCTTGACCGGGTCGTTGACGCCCGCGGCGAGCAGGTCCTCGTAGTCGCCGGTCGCGGCGTTGAGGCCCTGGCCGGACGGGAGGTTGCGCACCTTCTCCGCCACGACGCCGCCCTCGAGGCCCGCGTTCACGGCGATCTGCTTCAGCGGGGCGTCGATCGCGGCACGCACGATCGCGGCGCCCGTCGCCTCGTCACCCTCGAGCTCCAGCTTCGAGAACGCGACGGCACCGGCCTGGATGAGGGCCACGCCACCACCGGCGACGATGCCCTCCTCGACGGCGGCCTTCGCGTTGCGGACGGCGTCCTCGATGCGGTGCTTGCGCTCCTTGAGCTCCACCTCGGTGGCCGCACCGGCCTTGATGACGGCCACGCCGCCGGCCAGCTTGGCGAGGCGCTCCTGCAGCTTCTCGCGGTCGTAGTCGGAGTCCGACTTCTCGATCTCGCTGCGGATCTGGTTGACGCGACCGGCGATGAGGTCGGCGTCGCCGGCACCCTCGACGATCGTGGTCTCGTCCTTGGTGACGACGACCTTGCGCGCCTGGCCCAGCTCCTCGAGCGTGGCGTTCTCCAGCTTGAGGCCCACCGTCTCGGTGATGACCTGGCCGCCGGTGAGGATGGCGATGTCCTGCAGCATGGCCTTGCGGCGGTCGCCGAAGCCCGGGGCCTTGACGGCGACGGACTTGAAGGTGCCACGGATCTTGTTCAGCACCAGGGTCGCCAGGGCCTCGCCCTCGACGTCCTCGGCGATGATCAGCAGCGACTTGCCCGACTTCATGACCTGGTCGAGCAGCGGCAGCATGTCCTTGACGTTCGAGATCTTCGACTCGACGATCAGGACGTACGGGTCCTCGAGCACGGCCTCCTGGCGCTCGGGGTCCGTCTCGAAGTAGCGGGCGAGGAAGCCCTTGTCGAAGCGCATGCCCTCGGTGAGCTCGAGCTCCAGGCCGAAGGTGTTCGACTCCTCGACGGTGATGACGCCTTCCTTGCCCACCTTGTCGAGGGCCTCGGCGATGAGCTCACCGATCGCCGGGTCGCCGGCGGAGATCGCGGCCGTGGCGGCGATCTCGTCCTTGGTCTCGATCTCCTTGGCGGCGTTCAGGAGCTGCTCGGTGACGGCGTCGACGGCCTTCTCGATGCCGCGCTTGACGGCGATCGGGTTGGCGCCGGCGGCGACGACGCGCAGGCCCTCCTTGACGAGCGCCTGGGCGAGCACGGTGGCGGTGGTGGTGCCGTCACCTGCGACGTCGTCCGTCTTCTTGGCGACCTCCTTGACGAGCTCCGCACCGATCTTCTCGTACGGGTCGTCGAGCTCGATCTCCTTGGCGATGGAGACACCGTCGTTCGTGATCGTGGGGGCGCCCCACTTCTTGTCCAGAACGACGTTGCGGCCCTTGGGGCCGAGCGTGACCTTCACGGTGTCGGCGAGCTGGTTGAGCCCGCGCTCCATGCTCCGACGAGCTTCCTCGTCGAAAGCGATGATCTTGGCCATGGGGATGGATCCTCCGCTGGTGGCTTTGTCCAGGCCGGCCGGTGCCCGCGACGGACGACAGCCGTCCGCGACGATCACGTCTCGCCGTGGCCGGATGCCTCACCGTTCGACCCTGCTGTCACTCTCCAACGGAGAGTGCTAAGACATTATTGGCACTCGGACCTGGAGAGTGCAAGACGCCGTCGGTCCGTTCGCTCAGGGCCGCAGGGTCGGCAGGTCGCGTACGTCGAAGTCGCGCCGCAGCGCCCTGCGCGCCGCGTGCCAGCCGGCCATCCCGTGCACGCCCGGACCGGGCGGCGTGGACGCCGAGCACAGGTAGACCCCCTCGGCCACGAGGTAGGGGTCCGGCGCCGCCGTGGGCCGCGCGACCATCTGCCACATGGTCGCGGCCCCGGCCGAGATGTCGCCCCCCGGGTAGTTCTGGTTGTGGTGCTCCATCTGCGCCGCCGGCACGCACCGCGAGGCCACTGCGACGTCGCGGAACCCCGGCGCGAACCGCTCGATCTGGCGGACGACCGCCTCGGTGACGTCCCGTGTCGAGCCCGCGGGCACGTGCGCGTAGGACCACAGCGGCCGCAGCCCGCCCCGCACCCGCCCGGGGTCGACGACGCCCGGGTCGCTCACCAGCACGACGGGCCGCTCGGCGTGCGCGCCGCTCGCCACGGCGTCCTCCGCTGCCACCATCTCGGCGCGCGTCCCGCCGACGTGCACGGTCGCGGCACGGCCGACGTCGGGCACCTGCCACGGCACGGGGCCCGAGAGGACGAAGTCGACCTTGGCCGCGGCGTTGCCGTGCCGGAAGCGCCGGAGAGCGGCCCGGCGCGCCGGCCCGATGCGGTCGCCCGCGACGGAGAGCACCGTGGCGGGCGTCGTGTCGAAGAGGACGGCCCGCGCGGGCGGCAGGTCCGACCAGCGCTCGACCCGGCGACCCGCCTCGACGGTGCCGCCGTGCGCCTCGAGGTCCCGGACGAGCGCGTCGACGATCGCCTGGGACCCACCCACAGGGATGGCCCAGCTCTCCCCCGCGTGCGCGAGGGACGCGAGCAGCAGCGACGTGCCGGCGCCGGAGAGGGAGGGCAGCGGCGTGATGTTGTGTGCCGCAACCCCGGTGAGCAGGCCTTTTGCCTCCTCGGTGAGGAACCGGCGGTCCCAGCGGGCCCCGCCCTGCTCGAGCACGCCGGTGCCGAACCGCAGCCCGGGCCGCAGCATCGAGGCGAGCCCGGCGACCCCGCCGTCGACACCCTCGAGCATGCCGCCGAGCGTGCGCTTGTCCCCCAGCGCCAGCGCGGTGACCTGACGCCAGCCGGCCGACAGCGGCCCGAGCAGGTCGCGCCACGCGTCGCCGTCCGGCCCGAGGCCCTCGGCGGTGCGGTCGAGGTCGCGGTGGGCGATGCCGGCGCGGCCGCCGTCGAGCGGGTGGGCGTAGGCGACGTCGGGGGCGGCGAGCTCGACGCCGTGCGCGGCGAGGTCGAAGGCGCGCAGGAAGGGCGAGGCCCAGGCCATCGGGTGCACGGCGGAGCAGAGGTCGAAGGCGAGGTCGGCGGAGAGCTCGGGGAGCCGGACGGTGCGCGCGCCGCCGCCGACCGTCGGCTGCGCCTCGAGCACCCGGACGCCCAGCCCGGCGCGGGCGAGCGTGACGGCGGCGGCCAGCCCGTTGGGTCCTGAGCCGACGACTACCGCGTCCAGCAGGGTCATCGCTCCATCGAATCACGATCGGCGCGCACCGGGGTGCAGCGACGGCGATCAGGGGGAGATCGAGGTGGCGGGGGCGCCGGACGTGACGAGCAGCCGCGGTACGGGCGGCTGCTCGGATGGCCAGGCATCGTCGTCCGGCGAGGTGCGGGGGTCGTCGTCGACCGTCGGGGGTCGGACGCCGGGGTCTGGGTCCCGGCAGTCCTGGTGTGGGGGGCGGGCGACGGGCAGGCCTTTCCCACCCGCCGTCCCGTCACGTCAGAGCGGGCGAACCTGCTCTGCCTGCGGACCCTTCTGCCCCTGCCCCACCTCGTACTCGACGTTCTGCCCCTCATCGAGGGTTCGGTAACCGTCGGACTGGATCGCGCTGTAGTGAACAAAAAGGTCCTGGCCGCCGGCGTCCGGGGTGATGAACCCGTACCCCTTCTCGGCGTTGAACCACTTGACGGTGCCCTGGGCCATGCGTAGTTCTCCTTGTACCTCTGCACGGGACACTCGGTCGACCCGTGGTGGTTCGAGCCTAGTGGTCCGGCTCACACCAGGGAACCCTCTATGTCCGGTATGAGGGATTAAGCGGAGGGCGAACGCGCAGGTCAGAGCGCTGGGCGCGGCGTCTTGCAAGCAAATATCAACGTGGTGGTACGGAGTGGCGATCTCAACCGCACGTCGAACGGCCTAGACCGTCACTTCACGAGCACCACAACCGCGTACGGCGATGCCGTGACATCCGCCGACTCGATGGCCGACGTGGCACCCACCGCCTGCGCGACGGCGGCCGCGGTGTCGGCGCGGCCGGAACCGTACAGCAGGGTCGTCTCCGTGTAGCCCTGGCCCTGTCCCGACTCGTCGTTCCCGACGGCGACGTTCGCGGCCTGGAAACCCGCAGCGATGACGGCGTCGGCAGCGGTCTGCGCGGAACCGGCGGGACCACCGGAGTTCAGCACCTGCACGGCGGCGGTCAGGTCGGCGGCGGCAGGGTCGCCCGAGATACCCGCCGACGGCTCCCCGGACGCCGAGGCCGACGGCGAGGACGACGGTTCACCGCTCCCACCGCTCGGGGAAGCGCTGGGCGACGCCGGCGCCGATGCCGACGTCGAGGCCGAGGGCTCGCCCGACGCCTCTGCCGGGTCGTCACCCCCGGACAGCAGGGTGATGCCGCCCCACGCAACGGCGGCGCACACGACGGCGACGAGCAGGAACGGCCAGGCCGAGCTCCAGCCGCTGCGCGGCGCCCGGTGCACACCCACGGGTGCGCCCCCAGGGACGGCGACGTCGAACTCGTCGGGCGGGTAGGGGTAGCCACTCTTCGTCACGGCAGAGAGAGTAGCGGTTAGTTGTGACGGATCGGTGCCGTCTCAGTGGTTCTCGTCCGACAGACGGCGTGCGGGACCCCTCCGCTGCCGGGTCGACCGGAGCCTCCGCAGGCGTGTGACCAGCGCGGGGTCGTGCTCGAGGGCCGCAGGTGAGTCGATCAGGGCGTTCAGCACCTGGTAGTAACGAGTCGCCGTCAGACCGAAGAGCTCACGGGCCGCCTCCTCCTTCGCGCCGGCGTACTTCCACCACTTCCGCTCGAAGGCGAGGATCTCGCGGTCGCGGTCGGTGAGGCCCTCGCGGGCCTCCGCGGCCGGTGCGGCGACCTGCTCGACGACGTAGACGTCCGACACGCGCAGCGCGGGTTCCCTCACGGAAGGCGCCAGTCGATCGGCTGCGCGCCCTGCTGCTCGAGCAGCGCGTTCGCCCGCGAGAACGGCCGGGACCCGAAGAAGCCGTTCCGCGCCGACAGCGGCGAGGGGTGCGCGCTCTCGACGACGGGCACGTCGCCGAGCCAGGGCTTGAGGTTGCGCGCCTTCGCGCCCCACAGGATCGCCACGAGCGGGCCGCCGCGGGCCACGAGCGCGCGGATCGCCGCCTCGGTGACCGCCTCCCAGCCCTTGCCCGCGTGGGAGTCGGACGAGCCGGGCCGGCAGGTCAGCGTCCTGTTGAGCAGCATGACGCCCTGGTCGGCCCACGGGCGCAGGTCGCCGTTCGAGGGCTGCGGGACCCCGAGGTCCTCCTGCAGCTCGGTGTAGATGTTGGCCAGCGACCGCGGGACCGGCCGCACGTCCGGCTGCACCGAGAAGGACAGCCCCATGGCGTGACCCGGCGTCGGGTACGGGTCCTGACCGACGACGAGCACCCGCACCTCGGCCAGCGGACGCTGGAACGCCGCGAGCACGTTCTCCCCCGCCGGGACGTACGTGCGCCCCGCCGCGACCTCAGCGCGCAGGAAGTCGCCCATCGCGCGGATGTTCGGCTCGACGTCGGCGAGCGCCTCGGCCCAGTCCGGCGCGATGACCTGCGACAACGGCTGCACGGCGGGGGCGGCGGGCGCGCCGGTGGGGGGTGTCGGGTTCATGGTGGTCTCCACGCCCAGGAGGTTACCGGGACCCACCGACACGGACAGCCTGTGCCACCTCTCACACACCGGATCCGAGCGGTAGCAGGTACCCGGCGGGCCGGGAGCGCGACAATGGGGGCCGTGACCGCCACGACGACCCCGGAACCGGAAGGCCCCGCGACCGACGCCCCCTCGACGCCGCCCGTCCGCTGGGCGCGCTACGTCGCCATGGGTGACTCCTTCACGGAGGGCCTGTGGGACCCGTACCCGGATGCACCCGACGTCCAGCGCGGCTGGGCCGACAACCTCGCCGCGACGCTCTCCGCGCGCCGCATCTCGGCGGGGCAGGAGCCGCTGGAGTACGCGAACCTCGCGATCAGGGGCCGCAAGCTGCGGCCGATCGTCGCCGAGCAGCTCGACGTCGCGCTGAGCGCGCAGCCCGACCTGGTCTCGCTCGTCGGCGGCGGCAACGACATCCTCCGCCCGGCCGCCGACGTCGACGCCATCTCGGCAGCGCTGGAGGACGCCGTCGTCGCGCTCCGCGCGTCCGGTGCCGACGTGCTCATGGCGACCGGCTTCAAGGCGGGCGGCACGCTGAGCTGGACGAACGGCCGCGTCGGCATCTACAACGCGAACATCTGGTCGATCGCCCGCCGGCACGGCGCGCACGTGATGGACCTGTGGGGCATGCGCTCGCTCTTCGACCTGCGGCTGTGGTCCGAGGACCGGATCCACCTCACGCCGGAGGGGCACCAGCGCGTGGCGAACGCCGCCCTGGTCGCCCTGGGCCTCGGACCTGACGACGACGGGTGGGACGCCCCGCTCGACGCCGCCCCGCCGCAGGCGTTCCGTGACACCGCGCGGGCCAACGCCGCCTGGATGCGCAAGCACGTCGGACCGTGGGTGAGGCGCCGCCTGACCGGCACGTCGAGCGGCGACGGCCGGTCCGCGAAGTGGCCGACGCCGCAGTCCTGGCCGCGCGCATGACAGCGTTGGTCACCGTAGACTCCGTCGGGTGATCTGCGCGGTACCTCCGGGTACCGCACCGCCGCCCGGGCGCACGCCGGTGGCGTGCAGGGGGAGCTTCGGATGGTGGAGACGATGACGACCACGGGCATGCCTGTCGCCCAGGACCCGACCGCGCTGGGCCGGGGCCGCCGCTGGACCCTCCTGGTGACGGTCGGCACGGGGCTGCTGCTCATCACCCTGGACAACTCGATCCTCTACACGGCACTGCCGACCCTGACCCGTGAGCTCAACGCCTCGTGGTCGGAGAGCCTGTGGATCATCAACGCGTACCCGCTGGTCATGACGGGTCTGCTGCTCGGCGCCGGCACGCTGGGCGACCGGCTCGGGCACCGGCGCATGTTCCTGGCCGGGCTCATCGTCTTCGGCCTCGCCTCGTTCATGGCCGCGACGGCGCCGACCCCGGAGGTGCTCATCGCGGCGCGCGGCCTGCTCGCCGTCGGGGCGGCCGCGATGATGCCCGCGACGCTGGCGCTGATCCGCGTCTCCTTCACGGACGAGCGCGAGCGCAACATCGCGATCAGCGTGTGGGGCAGCCTGTCCGTGGTGGGCGGCGCCCTGGGGCCCATCGTCGGGGGCGCGCTGCTCGAGCACTTCGCGTGGGGCTCGATCTTCCTCGTCAACGTGCCCGTGGTGCTGGTGGCGGCGGTCGTCGGCGTCGCCGTGGCCCCGACGGACGACCCGCACCCCGACGTCCGGTGGGACTTCATCTCCTCCGTCCAGGCCCTCGTCACGCTGGTCGGTCTGACGGTGCTCATCAAGGAGGTCGCGAAGGCCGAGCGGGACGGCACGCTCCTCGCGGCGGCCGCGCTGACCACGGTCGTCGCGTGGTGGGTCTTCGTGCGCAGGCAGCGGCGCCTGCCCTTCCCGCTGCTCGACCTGACGATCTTCCGCAACGCGGCGTTCGCGTCGGGCGTGCTGGCCGCGACCATCGCGATGTTCGCCATGGGCGGCCTGCAGCTCGCCACCACCCAGCGGTTCCAGCTCGTCGCGGGGTTCACGCCGCTCGAGTCGGGCATGCTCGTCGCGGCCATCGCGCTGGGGTCGCTCCCGTCGTCGCTGCTGGGGGGCATGTTCCTGCACGTGATCGGACTGCGGGTGCTGATCGGCGGCGGTCTCGGCGTGGGCGCAGCGGGCGTCGCGTGGACGATCGTGAGCCTCCAGCACGGCCTGCTCTGGCTGCTCGGCGGGCTGCTCGTGACCGGGTTCGGCCTGGGCGCCGCGATGTCGGTGGCGTCGACGGCGATCATCGGCAACGCGCCCGCCAAGCGAGCGGGCATGGCGTCGTCGGTCGAGGAGGTGTCCTACGAGTTCGGGAGCCTCGCCGCCGTCGCGCTCCTGGGCTCGCTGCTCACCACGGTCTACACGCTCACCGTCCGCCTGCCCGAGGGTGCGCCGCCCGAGGCCGCCCGCTCCATGACCGACGCCCTCACCGCCGAGGGCACGGGCCCCGAGGTGCTCGACGCCGCCTTCCGCGCCTTCGGCAACAGCTACTTCGTCGTGATGGTGGTCTGCGCGGGCGTGCTGGCGGTGGGCTCGGTGGTCACCACGGTCCTCCTGCGCCACTACGGCCCGGGCTCGCAGTCCTCGGCGTACGGGTCGGCGCACTGACGTCGGTCTCTTGTCGGCCCCGGCCTGCTGTGTGCGGTCCCGGCCAGTGGGGCACGCACAGGACCGAATGCGGTTCCCCGTGAAACCGGGCCCGCGTCCACGAGCGCGGCCATCCCGCAGGCCATGCCCGCGGCCGTAGCATCGCGCCATGGATCCCGAAACCTGGCCTGGCTGGATCGGCCCTCTCGTGTTCGTCGGCAGCATGGTCGTGGTGTCGATCGCCGGCGTCCGCGCAGGCCGACGGCTCGGCAAGGATCCGGCGGTCCGGAAGCAGGACAGGCCCTGCCGGCCGGACAGCCCAGAGCGTCGGAGAGGTGGGCCGAGCCAGTGACCCGGCGACGCCAGACCGAGCCGGTACGCCAACAGGCCGGCACCACGGGGGGCACCGGCCTGCTGATCCATCGTGGAGCCGCCTGTCGGGTTCGAACCGACGACCTTCCGCTTACAAGGCGGGAGCTCTACCAGCTGAGCTAAGGCGGCAAGCGGGGAACAGCCTAACCGGTCGAGCCCCCGTGCGGCGCAGGAAATGAACGAGGCCCCGGGCGAACCGCCCGGGGCCCCTGCTCAACCGACCGTCACTCGGACGGCTCGGTGGACGGCTCGGTCGACGGCGCGTCCGACGCGGGCGCCTCGCCCGTGATGGCCTCGGTCAGCGCGCCGACCGTCTGCCATCCCGCGAACCGCTCGCCGTCGATCAGCACCGTGGGCGTCCCCAGGCCCCCGGTCTCCGGGTTCTGGACGGCGGGGTCGTCGGCCGCCACCTGGGTGGCAGCCCTGACCCACTCCTCGTACGTCTTCATCGCGTCACCGGACGCGATGCCGGCGGCGACGTCGGCCGGCACGCCGGCGCCCTCCGCGACCTGACCGAGCTGCTCGTCCGAGAGGCCCGGGGTCTGCTCCTCGGGCTGGCTCTCGAACAGCGCCTCGTGGTACGCGTTGAACTGCTCGGGCGCACGGTCGGCCACCCAGGCCGCCGACGCGGCCGCGCGCGTCGAGTACTCGGTGCGCTGCGACGCGCGGTCGAGGATCGAGACCGGGTGCACCACGAGCGTCACGTCACCCGCCTCGCGCATCTCCGTGATGCTCGCGCCGTTCAGCGCCTCGAACTGGCCGCAGACGGGGCACATGTAGTCCACGTACACGTCGAGCACCGGGGCGCCCTCGTTCTCGGTGCCCGCCGTCCCCTCCGCGCCGACGGGGATGCCGGTCTGCTCGACGACGCCCGCGGGGACGTTCTCCACCTTCTCCATGGGCGTCTTCTGACCCTCGGCGAGGATCAGCCAGATCGCGACACCCAGACCGATGACGGCGAGGGCGAGCAGGCTCAGCACGATCACGCGGGTGCGCTTCTCGCGGGCCTGCTGCTTCTTCTGGAGTGCGAGGGCCTCGGCGCGCGCCGCGTCCCGGCGCTGCGCCTTGGTCATGTTCGTCGACATCGGGGTCCTTCGAGGATGCGGGCCAATGGGGGCGAGGCGCGACGACGCGCCGCCACAAGACTACTAGCGCTCGCTGGGAGATCCCTGGGCGTTTCGTTACGATCGCACGCCGGTCGGTCGGTGACCGGCTACCAGGCGACGTCGGGCCGCCCACCCAGCGGCCACCACCGGACCACCACCTCGCCGTCGAGCAGCGGCACCGCCGCGACCACCGCGAGCGCCAGGAGCACCAGCACCAGCACGAGCCGGACCCGCCGGGAGCGCGCGATCCGCGGCAGCAGGGTCGCGGCGCCGACCCGGGTGCCGTACGACGCGGGCCCCCACCAGGCGACGACGACGGTGACCAGCATGGCGACGGCGAGCACCAGGCTGTCGACGATCGGCCGGTTGACGCCGCCCAGGGACCGCGCCTCGATGGTGGGCACGGGCGCGATGATCACGTTGCCGGGCCCGAACACGGCGAGCCCGAGCAGCACGACGATGACGCCCGCGCACACCGCGACGGCCACAGCGGGCAGCACGCCGAACACGGCCCGCACCAGGTACCAGGGCGACAGCAGGGTCGTCACGGCCGTGTCGGACGGGCGCGGCCCGCGCCGGGCGCGCCGGAGCCGCACCTCCTCCACCACGATGCCCGCGAGACGCAGCCCGGCGAGCAGGGCGACGAGGACCGCGACGGCGGTGCCGGGCAGGGTGGCGCCGAGCGCGACGAGCGCGAGCCCGGCGAGGGCGACGATCCCGCGGAACCCGGCCACGCGAGCCGGGTTGACGGGGGCGGGCGCGGACGCGGCCTGCGGCGCGATGGTCGGTGGGGCGGACGGCGCGACGGGGCTCGGGGCGCCCACGGCACGTCCGGTCACCGAGCGTCCGCGCGCGGGGACGGCGGCCAGGTCGCTCACGCCGCCCTCGGCACCAC
>NZ_JABEMG010000010.1 GCF_013004695.1 Promicromonospora citrea | reverse complement strand
CCGCCGTCGCGCGCGGCGGCCGCCGCGACGCCCCACGCGGCTGCGACCAGCGCGGGCCACGGGTCGGGCGGTGCGAGGGCGTGGGTGTCGAGCCACGTGGTGTGCACCTCGTTGTCGCGGAACGCCGCGGAGTCCGCGAGCGCCCGCACGAACCCCGTGTTGGTGACGAGCCCGCCGACGACGGTCGCGTCGAGGGCGTCGACCAGCGCCTGCCGGGCGGTCTCGCGGTCGGGGCCGCGCGTGACGACCTTGCCGACCATGGGGTCGTAGACGGCGGGCACCACGGTGCCGTCCTCGATGCCTGCCTCGACCCGCGCGTGCTCGGGCCAGCGCACGCGCGTGGCGGTGCCGGCCTGGGGCAGGAACCCGGTGAACGCGTCCTCGGCGTAGACCCGGGCCTCGATCGCGTGGCCGTCGACGGCGACGTCGTCCTGGCCGAAGCCGAGCTCGAGGCCCGCGGCGACGCGGAGCTGCTGCTCGACGAGGTCGAGGCGCTCGCCGCGCACGGTGACGACCTCCTCGGTGACGGGGTGCTCGACCTGGAGACGGGTGTTCATCTCGAGGAACCAGGCGCCGACGTCGGCCCTCGAGGCCCCCTCGCCGCGCGGCGCCGCCGGGTCCTCGACGAGGAACTCGACCGTGCCGACCCCGGTGTAGCCGACCTCGCGGGCCAGGTCGACCGCCCACGTGTGGAGCCGGTCGCGCAGCGTCGGGTCGAGGTCGGGGGCCGGGGCCTCCTCGAGCACCTTCTGGTGGCGGCGCTGGGCCGAGCAGTCGCGCTCGTGCAGGTGCAGCACGGTGCCGTGCGCGTCGGCGAGGACCTGCACCTCGATGTGCCTGCCGCGCTCGACGAAGCGTTCGAGCAGGACGGTGTCGTCGCCGAACGCGGTGGCGGCCTCGCGCCGGGCTGTGGCGAGGGCGGGAGCGAGCTCGTCGGGCTCGCGCACGATGCGCATGCCCTTCCCGCCACCGCCCGCCGCGGCCTTGACCAGGAGGGGGTACGTCACGTCCCCGGCCACGGCGACCCGGTCGGCGGACGCGCGAGGCTGGTGCAGCGGGACCTCTCGCAGCACCGGCACCCCCGCCTTCTCGGCGATGCCACGTGCCGCGTCCTTGCGTGCCATGGCGTCCATCGCCTCGGGCGGCGGCCCCACCCAGGTCAGCCCGGCCCCGAGCACGGCGCGCGCGAAGTCGGCCTGCTCGGAGAGGAACCCGTAGCCGGGGTGCACGGCGTCGGCGCCGGACTCCTTGGCGGCAGCCAGCAGCGCGGGCACGGACAGGTAGGACTCGGTGGCCGGCGCCGGGCCGATCCGGACGGCCGTGTCGGCGGCCCGGGTGTGCGGCGCGCCGGCGTCGGCGTCGGAGAAGACGGCGACCGTGCGCAGGCCGAGGCGCCGCGCGGTGCGGATGACCCGCAGGGCGATCTCGCCGCGGTTGGCGACCAGGAGGGCTCGGATCACGGGTGCCTCACATCCGGAAGATGCCGTAGGACGGCGCGGTGATCGGGGCGGCGGCCGTCGCGGCCAGGCCGAGCGCGAGCACCCGGCGGGTGTCGGCGGGGTCGATCACGCCGTCGTCCCACAGCCGGGCGGTGGCGTAGTAGGGGTTGCCCTGCGCCTCGTACTGCGCGCGGATGGGCGCCTTGAACGCCTCGACGTCCTCGGGCGCGAGGTCCTTGCGCACCGTGGCGAGCACCGACGCCGCCTGTTCCCCGCCCATGACGGAGATGCGCGCGCCGGGCCACATCCACAGGAACCGGGGGTCGTAGGCGCGGCCGCTCATGCCGTAGTTGCCCGCGCCGAACGAGCCGCCGAGCACGACGGTGAACCGCGGCACGGACGTGCAGGCCACGGCGGTGACGAGCTTGGCGCCGTCCTTGGCGATGCCGCGGTGCTCGTACTCCTTGCCGACCATGAACCCGGCGATGTTCTGCAGGAACACGAGCGGGATGCGCCGCTGGTCGCAGAGCTGCACGAAGTGCGCGCCCTTCAGCGCGGACTCGGAGAACAGGATGCCGTTGTTGGCCACGATGCCGACGGGATAGCCGTCGATGTGCGCGAACCCGCACACCAGGGTCTCGCCGTAGCGGGCCTTGAACTCGGTCAGGCGCGAGCCGTCGACGATGCGGCGGATGACGTCGCGCACGTCGTAGGGCGTGCGGGGGTCGGCGGGCACGTCGTAGAGCCCGTCGGGGTCGAGCTCGGGCGGCTCGGGCGGCACCCGGTCGAGCACCGGCGTCGCGGCCGGGGTGGTCGCGATGATCTCGCGCACGATGCGCAGGGCGTGCGCGTCGTCGTCGGCCAGGTGGTCCGCGACGCCGGACGTCGTGGTGTGCACGACGCCGCCGCCGAGCTCCTCCGCCGTGACGACCTCGCCCGTCGCGGCCTGCACGAGCGGCGGGCCGCCGAGGAAGATCGTGCCCTGGTCGCGCACGATGACGGCCTCGTCGCTCATCGCGGGCACGTACGCGCCGCCCGCGGTGCACGAGCCCATGACGGCGGCGACCTGCGGGATGCCGCGCGCCGACAGGTTCGCCTGGTTGTAGAAGATGCGGCCGAAGTGCTCGCGGTCGGGGAACACCTCGTCCTGCATCGGCAGGTAGGCGCCGCCGGAGTCGACGAGGTAGACGCACGGCAGGTGGTTCTCGGCCGCGACCTGCTGGGCACGCAGGTGCTTCTTGACGGTCACCGGGTAGTACGTGCCGCCCTTGACGGTCGCGTCGTTGGCGACCACCACGCACTGCCGCCCCGCGATGCGGCCGATGCCGGTGACGATGCCCGCGCTGGGCACCGCCCACTCGTCGCCGTACATGTCGTAGGCGGCCAGCGCGCCGATCTCGAGGAACGGCGCGCCGGCGTCGAGCAGCCGGTCGACGCGGTCCCGGGCGAGCAGCTTGCCGCGGGACGTGTGCTTCTCGCGCGCGGCGGGCGACCCGCCCTGCCGCGCCCGCTCCAGGCGCTCCCGCAGCTGCGCGGTGAGCTCGCGCAGACCGGCGCCCTGGCCCGTTCCAACACCCGTGTCGGTGGTCATGTGCCGCAGCATAGCCCGGTGGGTTAACACGCGTTAACCACATCGTGGAACCCTCCGGGCCTCGTGCCGCTCACCTCCCTAGACTCCTTCTCGTGACACCGCGCAGGCAGCAGATCCTGGACACGGCGGCCGACCTCTTCGCGGCACGCGGCTTCCACGGCGTCTCCATGGGCGACATCGGCGCCGCCGTCGGCGTCTCCGGCCCCGCCCTGTACAAGCACTTCGCGGGCAAGGAGGACATCCTCGGCCAGTGCCTGCTGCACGCCTCGGACCAGCTCCTGGCCGGTGCGCGCGAGCTGCTGTCGGGCGCGGCGTCGCCACAGGCCGCACTGCACGCGCTCGTGGCACGGCACGCGGACTTCGCGCTCGACAACCCCGCGCTCATCGTCATCCAGGAGCGCGAGTGGGACGTGCTGGGCACCGAGGCACGGGCCCAGGTGCGCAAGCACCAGCTCGCCTACATCGACGTCTGGACCGACGCCCTGCGCCCCCTGCGACCTGACCTCGACCCGGCCGAGGCGCGTGCCGCGGTGCAGGCCGCCTTCGGCCTGCTGAACTCGACCCCGCACAGCGCCCGCATCAACCGCGCGACGATGCACGCGCTGCTGACGGGTATGGCGGTACGTGCCCTGCACCCGTGACGGCTGCGGCCCCTGACCGCCGCGGCCGCTGACCGCCGCGGCCGCCGACCGCCGCGGCCGCTGAGATCTGGTGCTGCCGTCGAGATCTGGCCGTGCACGGCCAGATCTCGACGTGGACACCAGATCTCAGCGGACCCCGCCCGGGAACCAGCGGGCCCCTACTCCACCGGGAGACCCAGGCCGCGGGCGATGAGCATGCGCTGCAGCTCCGAGGTGCCCTCGCCGATCTCCAGCACCTTGGCGTCCCGGTAGAAGCGCGCGATCGGGCCGTCCTCCATGACGCCGTACCCGCCGAAGACCTGCGCCGCGATGCGCGTGGCCGTGACGGCGGACTCCGTCGCGTACAGCTTGGCCACCGACGACGCACGGCGGAACTCGTCCAGCGGCGCCCCGGTGTCCTTGAGCATCGCCGCCCGGTAGGTGAGCGCGCGGCTCGCCTGGAGCATGACCTCGAGGTCGGCGATCTGGAACGCCACACCCTGCTTGCGGCCGATCGGCCCGCCGAACGTCGGCCGCACGCCCGCGTGCTCGACGGCGAGCTCGAGCATCGCCTGGATGCAGCCCGTGGCGAGCGCGGCGACGGCGACACGCCCGGTGTTCAGGCAGGTCATGAGCTGCTTGAACCCGTTGCCGCGCACGCCCAGCAGGTTGGCCTCCGGCACGCGCACGTCCTCGAAGCGCAGCGGGTGGGTGTCGCACGAGCGCCAGCTCATCTTGTCGTGCAGGGGTTCGACGACGTACCCCGGCGTGTCGGTCGGCACGATGACGGCGCTCAGCTCGGGGTGGCCGTCCGGCGTGGTGCCGGTGCGCGCCGCGACGGTGCAGACGCTGGTGATCGGCGTACCCGAGTTGGTGATGAACTGCTTGGCGCCGTTGACGACCCACTGGCCGTCGACGAGCTCCGCCGTGGTGGCCATGGCGTTGGCGTCGCTGCCCGCGCCGGGCTCGGTGAGGCCGAACGCCCCGAGCGTGCGGCCGGCCACGAGGTCCGGCAGCCAGGTCTCCTTCTGCTCCTGCGTGCCGTAGGCCAGCAGGGTCCCGACGCCGAGGCCGACACCGGCCCCGAGCGTGATCCCGACGGACTGGTCGACGCGGCCGATCTCCTCGACCGCGATGCTGAGGCCGGTGAGCCCGAGGTCGGACCCGCCGTACTCCTCCGGGGCGGTCAGGCCGAAGAGGCCCAGCTCACCCATCTGGTGCACCACCTCGACGGGCAGGCGACTCTCCCTGTCCCATCGGGCGATGTGGGGCGCGATCTCGCGGTCGGCGAAGTCCCTGACCGCGTCCCGGAGCTTGGTGAGCTCCGGGTTCTCTGGTGGATGCATGTTGCGCATGCCACAGAGGTTAACCACCATTAACCCCACGACGCCATACCCACGCCGGACCACGCCCCACCGGAGGACCTCTTCCCATGCCCAGTCAGCCCCTCGTCAGCTACGAGGTCGCCGCGGTCACCCCGCCCGACGGCGAGCCCACGCCGTACGCCCGCCTCACGCTGGACGGTCCCCGGCGCAACGCGCTCTCGGGCGCCCTGCTCGACGAGCTCGAGGCGGCCCTCGACCGTGCGGAGCGCGACGGCGCCCGCGCCGTCGTCCTGGCCGCCGCCGGCCCGGCGTTCTGCTCCGGGGCCGACCTCACCGAGGCGCTCGACGTCGGCATGGAGTCGTCCGCGCGCCGCCTGGCCGAGGTGCTGCGTGCGATCCTCGCCGCGCCGCTGCCCGTCGTCGCGCGCGTGCACGGGCCGGTGCGGGCGGGGGGCATCGGGCTCGTGGCCGCGTGCGACGTCGCGATCAGCGCCGACACGCTCACCTACGCGTTCACCGAGGCGCGGCTCGCGCTCACGCCCGCCGTCATCTCGCTCGCGGTGCTGCCGCGGATGACGCCGCGCGCGGCGTCGCGCACGTTCCTCACCGGGGCGACGTTCACCGCGGCCGAGGCCGCCGCGCACGGCCTGGTCACGGACGCGGTGCCGCCGGACACGCTCGACACCGCGGTCGACGCCGTCCTGGCCGACCTCGCGGCCGCCCACCCGCAGGGCCTCACGGCGACCAAGGCGCTGCTCAACGCCGACGTGCTGGCCCGGTTCGACGCGCACGTGGACGCGGCGGTCACCGCCTCCGCCGAGCTGTTCGCCTCGGAGGCCGCGCGCACCGCGATGGCGCGCCTGCTGCGCCGCTGAGGCGGCGTGACCGGGCGTGCCGGGCCGGTCCGGATGGTTGGATGGTCGCGTGGCCACCCGCATCTCCTCGCGCAACGCACGGTTCCAGCAGCTCCAGACCCTCCTGACCAACCGCAACAAGCGGCACCGGGCCGGCGAGTTCCTGGTGCAGGGGGTGCGGCCGGTCACCATGGCGGTGGAGCACGGCTGGGAGATCCGGGCCCTGCTGTACGACGGCGAGCGCCGGCTCTCGCAGTGGGCCCGGGACCTGCTCGCGGCGCACCCGGGCGTCGAGCACGTGCGCATGGCGCCCGACCTGCTGGCGGAGCTCGCCGAGAAGGACGAGGCGGAGCTGCTCGCCGTGGTCGGGATGCGACCGGACGACCTGGACCGCATCGAGACCGGGCCCGACTTCCTGGGTGTCGTGTTCGACCGGCCCTCGCAGCCCGGCAACGTCGGCGCGGTGGTGCGGTCGGCGGACGCGTTCGGCGCGCACGGCGTCATCACCACCGGGCACGCCGCCGACGCGTACGACCCCAAGGCGGTCCGCGCCACCACCGGCTCGTTCTTCGCGACGCCGGTGGTGCGGGCGCCGTCCACGGCCGAGGTCATGGCGTGGGTGGAGCAGCGCCGGGCCGCGGGCGTGCCCGTCGTCGTCGCCGCGACGGACGAGCACGGGGACGCGGAGGTGTCCGGGTTCGACCTGACGCAGCCGGTGCTGCTGCTGGTCGGCAGCGAGACCGCGGGCCTGACCCGCGCGTGGCTGGACGCCGCCGACGTGACGCTGAGCATCCCGATGACCGGCTCGGCCAGCTCGCTCAACGCGGCCAACGCCGCGACCGTGGTGCTCTACGAGGCCCGGCGTCAGCGGCTCGCCCGCTGACGGCGCAGGGCTCACAGCTCGATCGACAGCATCCGTGACCCGGACTGCTTGACGTAGCCCAGGCTCGCGTACAGGCCGTGCGCGCCGCTCGGGTTGGCGGTGTCGACGTCGAGGGCGGCGTACTCCATGCCGTCGGCCGCGAACGCCCGCATGCCCGCGGCGAGCGCCGCGAGCGCGATCCGGCGTCCCCGGTACGCGCGCCGTGCCCCGAGGATGTCGGTGTACCCGAACGAGTACCCGCGCACCGCGAAGTCGTCGGGGTACCGCCCGGCGAGCTGGTAGCCCACGACGAACGGCTCGCCGGCGCGCAGGGCGGCCGCCGTGTCGGCGTCGGTGTCGGGCGAGGCGAGCAGCGCGTCGACGTCGGGCGCGTCGTCGACCACCACGAACGACCACTCGGGCGCGAAGCCGGCGCGCTGCGTCCACTGCCCCGGGGCCTGCGGCTGGCTGCCCCAGTGGTCGCGGAAGGCGTCGTTGTGCGCGAGCCGGGTGGCCTCGTCGAGCTCCGTCGACCACGGCACGAGCCGCAGCGAGCCGGTCAGCTCCACCTCGGGCACGGGCCCGGCGTCGGGGCCGGTCAGCGGGCGGGCGAGGTCGGAGTAGTAGCGCCGCGGCGTCATGCCGGCGCGCTCGTAGAGGTGCAGGGTGGCGGCGGGCGCGTCGTCCTCGGCGAAGACGGCGATGCGGCCGGGCACGTCCTTGCCCGACGCCGCGAGCTTCTGCCGGGCCCGCCCGATCTCCCAGGCGAGCAGCTCGCGCCCGATGCCCTGGCCGCGGTGGTCCGGGTGCACGCCGCCCCAGGTGAAGGCGCGCACCTGCGAGACGTCGCCCGGCGGGGCCTCGACGTGCGCCCAGGCGACGAGGGCGCCGTCGTCGGCGGGGGACGTGGAGAAGCCGAGCAGCGAGTCGGCGGACATGTCGCGCCAGTCGCCGTCGAACAGCTCCTCGAGCTCCTCGAGGGTCGCGAGGAACGGCTCGGCGTCGACGCGCGCGATGTGGTGGCGCAGCAGCAGCCAGGCGGGCACGTCGTCCCGGGTCGCGGGGCGCCAGGACAGGCCGCCCGCCGTGGGCAGGGCCAGGGTCGCGGGCGCGGTGGCGCGCTCCGCGATGGGGGCCAGGGGGGTCTCGGCGGTCATGGTGCTCCCTCGTGCGGGCCGGTGGGTCAGAGCTCGATCGTGTACAGCGTCGAGCCGTCGTTCTTGGTGTAGCCCAGCCGGGCGTACAGCCCGGTCGCACCGGTGGGGTTGGCGGTGTCGACGTCGAGCTCCGCCTTCTGCATACCGTCGGCGGCGAACGCTCGCATCGCGTGCGTGAGCAGTGCGGCCGCGACCCGGCGCCCGCGGTAGGCGCGGCGCACGCCCAGCAGCCCGGTGTAGCCGGCGGTGTACCCCTGGGTCTCCCAGTCGTGCTCGTAACGCTCGGCCCGGTGCAGGCCGACGACGTAGGGCGTGCCCGGCGGGACCGACTCGTCGCCCGGGTGCTCGGTCGCGGACCCGGGATGGTCCACCGAGTCGTCGACCACGACGAACGACCACTGCGGGGCGAACATGCTGCGGTAGGCGCGCCACGCCTCGGGGGTGCGCGGCTGGCTGCCCCAGTGGTCGCGGAACGCGTCGTTGCGGGCCAGCCGCGTGGCGTCCTCCAGCGCGTCCGACCACGGCACGATCCGCAGCGGCGGCTCCACACCGATCGCGGGGACGGGCTCGGCGAGGTCGCGCACGAGGTTGGCGTAGAACCGGATGGGCGTGAAGCCCGCGGCGCGTGCCAGGTCGACGCGCTCGGCGGGGTCGGAGTCCTCGAGGTGCAGGGCGATGCGCCCGGGCAGGGCGGCCAGCCGGTCGTCCGTGCCCGACGCCGCGAGCACCTGCCGTGCCCGGCCGACCGCCCACGCCAGCAGCTCCGTCCCGATGCCCTCACCGCGCCGGCCAGGGTGCACGCCGCCGCCGAGCTCCGCGCGCAGCGTGTCGACGCCGTCCGTGGAGGACCGCTCGACGGAGGCGTGCGCGACCAGCGCGCCGTCGGCGTCCAGGCCGACGAGCGTGTCGGTCGCGGGGTCGCCGTGCGGGGCGTCGAGCAGCTCGGCGACCTCCTCCGGGGACATGAACCAGGAGCGGCCGTCCGCCTCGTCGACGGTGCGCATGAGCGCGGCGAGGGCCGGGACGTCGTCGCGCGCCCAGGCGCGCCAGCTCAGGCCGCCTGCCGTGGGGACGGGCGGCGCGGCGGGCGCGGCGGCCCGCACGGCGATGGGTGCGACGGCGGGCTCGGGCTCGGGGACGGCGCGAAGGGTGCTCATGGGCGTCAACGCTAGGCTCACGCTCCTGCGGCGGCCACGAGATATCGCGACCTCACCCGGTCCGACCGGTCGTCATGCCTCCTGCGCGGGCACCCCGAGCTCGTCCAGCTCCCGCTCGAACCGCGCGCGCAGCGCCGCCTTCTCGGCGGACGGCAGCCACGACGCCTCGACCCCCGCCAGCGCCATCGCGCGCAGCCGGGGCACCGGGACGCCCAGGTCCTCGGCGAGGATCCGGTACTCGCCCGCCAGCGTGGTCGGGAACATCCCCGGGTCGTCGCTCGCAGGAACCACGTTCAGCCCCGCCTCGAGCATCGCCGCGATCGAGGCCCGCCGCCACGGCCGCCACGACCGGCGCGACGTCGTGGAGATCACCGTGAACGGCACCTGCTCGTCGCGCACCCGCGCCACCACGTCGTCGTCCTCGAGCACGAAGTACCCGTGGTCGATGCGGTCGCAGCCCAGCGTGTCCAGGCAGGTGATCGTGTTCACCGCGACCGGCGCGTGCTCCGACGAGTGCGCCGTGCGGCCCAGCCCCGCCTCCCCCGCGAGCCGGTAGGCGTCCGCGAACCGCTCGGGCGGCCCCGCCGTCTCCAGGTTGTCGAGACCGATCCCCGCCACGTACTCGTGCGGGTGGTCGACCACCGTCCGGACGCGCTCCAGCGCCTCCTCGCCCGAGCCCGACCGGTCGATCGCGGCGATCAGCCGGCCCGACATGCCGAAGTCACGCTCCGCCAGCCGGATCCCCTCCGCGTACGCCTCGACGCACCCGAGGTAGCCGAGCGACGCCAGGTGCTCCGGCACGGCGTCGAACGACACCTCCAGGTGCCGCGTCGCGCTCGTGCGGTGCGCCGCCTCGAACGCCTCGTATGTGATCCGCGTCAGGTCGTCGGCGTCGCGCAGCACCTGGGTCACCCAGCGCGACGTCTGGAACAGCGAGTACGACACCTCCGGCTCGTCCGCCGCACGCCCCTGCGGCACCGGGACCCGCGTGTCGCGGTACAGGTCCGGGTCGGGCGGCAGCGAGTTGACGTCGGCGTAGATGCGCTCGGGCTCCGCGGGCAGGTCGAGACGCTCGCGCCGGGCGAGCTCCGCGAACGTCGAGGCCCGGACGGTGCCGATGAGGTGGCAGTGCAGGTCGACCTTCGGCATCCGGTCGAGCAGCGTTCGGGTGTCGGCGCCCATCAGCCGGCCGTCACCTCGCGCGCGAACCGGTCGACCCACTCGCCGCGCGTCGGGACGAGCTCTGCCGGGTCGAGCGTCGCGTAGCCCGCGGCGACCGGGTCGTCCGCGATGTCGCCGACGACGGCGGAGATCGTGTCGGGGACCGTCGCACCGGGGTTGACCGGCAGGTCGCCGACCAGCTCGGCGGACCGGGTCTGCGCCTCGGCCGAGAGCAGGTAGTCGATGAAGCGGTGCGCGCCGTCGATGTTCGGTGCCCCCGCCGGGACCATGGCGCGGTTGGTGGCCATGTAGCGGCCGGTCGCCGGCGGCGTCCACGCGAACGGCTCGCCGGAGGCGACCAGGTCGGTCGCGAACCCGCTCAGCGAGTCCGCCGCGACGATCTCGCCCTGGGTGAGGAGGTTGGTCACCTCGGTCGACGACGAGTAGAACTGCAGGATGCCCGGCGCCCACCCGCCGAGGGTCCCGAGCGCGGTGTCGATGTCGTAGGGGCCGTCACCGTACGCCTCGCCGACGCCCGAGACCATGAGCTGACCCGCGGTGACCGAGATGTCCGGCAGCGCGAGCTCACCGGCGTGCGCGGGGTCGCCGTACAGGTCCCAGTCCGCGGCCTCGTCGGCCGAGAGCGCGTCCGTGGCGTAGATCGTGCCGTTGAGCTGGTAGCTGTACGCGGGGCCCGCGTAGCCGTCCTCGAGCGCGAAGTCGGCGACCTCGTCCAGCGACGGGACCTTCGCGGCGTCGACGTCCTGGAACAGGTCGGTCTCCTGGCCCAGCGCCGCGTAGTAGTCGGACAGGAGCATGACGTCGATGCCCGAGTCGTCGCCCGCCACCTGGAGCTGGGAGAGCCGGTCGGCGTTCGACCCGGTCTCGACCTCGACCTCGATGCCGGTCTCGGCCGTGAAGGGGTCGATCACCGCCTCCTGGAACTCCTCCACGCCGAACGGGAACGTGGAGACCACGATCGTGTCCTGGGCGGAGGCGTCGTCGGCGGCGGAGCAGCCGGTGACGAGCCCGGAGAGGAACAGGCCGGTGGCGGCGACGGCGGTCGCGCGGCGGGCGGCGGGCCGACGCGGCGGCAGGGTGCGGTTCATCGGTTTCCTTCAGGTGCGGTTGCGGGTGCGGCTGCGGGAGCAGCCGGGGTCAGGAGGGCGAGACGTGCCCGGGGTGCGACGAGCCGGACGCGGGCACCGGGCGACGGTGCCGGGGTCTCGTCCTCGGCGCGGTGGTCGGCCACCAGGCGCACGGCGGTGCCGGCCGGGTCGGTCGCGTCGAGCGTCACGAGTACGTCGACGCCGCGGTAGGCGACGTCGCGCACGACGGCGTCGAGCACGACGTCGTCGACCCGCCCGTCGAGCGGGGCGTCCGCCGTGACGACGCGCAGGTGCTCGGGGCGGACCGCGGCCTCGCGGCCGTCGGCCAGCGTCAGGAAGTTCTCGTAGCCGAGGAACTCGGCGACGAACCGGTCGGCCGGTGCGGGGAAGACGTCGCGCGGGGCGCCGCTCTGCACGACCTTCCCCGCGCGCATCAGCACCATCTCGTCGGACATCTCCAGGGCCTCGTCCTGGTCGTGGGTCACGAGCACGACGGTCAGGCCGGTCTCGGACTGGATGCGGCGGATCTCGGCGCGCATCTGCACGCGCAGCCGCGCGTCCAGGTTGGACAGCGGCTCGTCCAGGAGCAGCAGCCGGGGCCGGACGGCGACGGCACGGGCCAGCGCGACACGCTGCTGCTGGCCGCCCGAGAGCTGCTTGGGCCTGCGGTCGCCCAGGTGCCCGAGGCCCACGAGCTCCAGCGCCTCGGCGGCGCGGCGGCGGCGCTCGGGGGCAGGCACCTTGCGCATGGTCAGGCCGTAGGCCACGTTGTCGGCGACCGTCAGGTGCGGGAACAGGGCGTAGGACTGGAAGACCATGCCCAGGTCGCGCTTCTCGGGCGGGGTGCGGGTCGCGTCCTGGCCGTCGATGAGGATGCGGCCCGACGTCGGCGTGGCGTACCCGGCGAGCATGCGCAGGGTCGTGGTCTTGCCGCAGCCGCTGGGGCCGAGCAACGTGGTCAGGCGGCCGCGCGGGATCCGCAGGTCGACCGCGTCGACGGCCGTGAAGCTGCCGAACCGCTGGGTGACGCCGACGAGCTCGGCGGCGGGGGTGGTCATCGGTTGATCCCTCCGAAGATCTTGGCGAAGCCGACCGTGCGCTCCGCGACGACGGCGACGACGACGGTCGCGGCGAGCACGAGCGTGGAGGCGGCGGCCACCATCGGGTCGTAGCTCTGCTGGACGTAGTCGAGCATCGTGACGGGCAGGGTCCTGAAGTCGCGGGTCTGCAGCAGCAGCGACAGCGGCACGTTGTTGAACGAGGTGACGAAGCCGAGCAGGCCCGCCGAGACGAGACCCGGCCGCAGCATCGGGAGGGTCACCGTGAAGAAGGCCCGCACCGGTGACGCGCCCAGGCCGCGGGCCGCCTCCTCCAGCGCCGGGTCCGCGAGCGCCAGCGAGGCCCCGGTGACGCGCACCGCGTACGGCAGCAGCAGCGCGGTGTGGCCCAGCAGCAGGGTCGTGAAGTTGTCGAGGTGCAGGCCGATCATGAGCTGCTGGTAGAGCGCGAGGCCCACCACCAGCTCCGGCACCACGAGCGGCGACAGGAACAGGCCCTCCAGCAGTCCCCTGCCCGGGATCCTGCCGCGGTGGACCGCCAGCGTGACCGGCACGCCGAGCACGAGCGCCAGAGCGGTGGCCAGCGCGGCGAGCTCCAGGCTGGAGACGACGGCCTCCATGAACGGCGAGTAGGCCACCGCCTCGCCGAACCAGGTCAGGGACAGGCCCTCGGGCGGGAAGCGCAGCGTGCTGCCCGCCGTGAACGCGGTGGCGACGACGAAGCCGATGGGCACGATCATGATCACGTAGCCGGCCACGGCGAGCGCGGCGGCGACGGGGTGGCGCAGGCGGGTGCCGCTCACGAGACCGCTCCCTTCCGGCCGACCAGCGCCGAGATCCCGGACACGAGGAAGACCAGCACCGTCATGACGACGGCGGTGGCCGACGCGGCCGCCCAGTCGACCGTGACGCTCGCGTACGAGAAGAGCTGGGTCGAGAGCATGCGCTGGCTGGACCCGCCCAGCAGGTACGGGGTGGTGTAGGCGGTGACGGATCCCGCGAAGACGAGCGTGGCGGCGACGACGACGCCCGGCAGCGAGAGCGGGACGAGGATGCTCCAGAAGGTGCGGGTGCGGCTCGCGCCCAGTCCGCGCGCGGCCTCCTCGAGCCCCGGGTCGACCTGGGCGACGGCGGAGTAGCAGGTGATGACGGCCAGCGGCAGGAAGAGCTGGACCAGGCCGAGGACGATCGCCAGCTCGGTGTACAGCAGCTGGGGCGCCTTCTCGACGAGGCCGAGGCCGGTCAGCAGCTGCCCGATCACGCCGTTGGAGCCGAGCACCACGAGCCAGCCGAAGGTCCGCACCACGTTGCTCAGCAGCAGCGGGAAGATCGCCAGGGCGAGCAGCACGCCGGCCCACCGCGACCGGGAGCGGGCCAGCAGCGAGGCGATCGGGAAGCCGAGGAGCACGCACACGGCGGTGACGACCAGGCCGATGCGCACCGTGCGCCAGACGATGCCGAGGTCGTAGGGGTCGGTCAGCATCGCGCCCATGCGCTCGATCACCTGGGCGAACGTCACGCCGGGCGGGGCGAACAGCATCGCGACCGCCGGGAGCAGGAAGCCCACGAGGAGGAACGCGAGCCCCGGCAGGAGCAGCAGGAGTGTGGAACGTGCTCGCACGAGCCGTCTTTCGTTCGATGGAACCGGTTCCATCGGACCTTAAGGCATGACGGCGCTCGGCCAGACGTCCCCGCGTTAACTTCTCGTTACGTGGACACCTCAGGTCGGCGCAATCGGTTGCAGGGGGCGTCTAGAGTGTGCCCACCGACAAAGGAGGAACGGTGCCTGATCTGTCCGACGTCGCCGCGGTGGCCGGCGTCTCGAAGGCGACCGCGTCGCGAGCGCTCAACGGGAGCGGCCTGGTCGCCGCCGAGACCGCCGTCCGCGTCGTCGCGGCAGCCGCGCGGCTCGGCTACGTCCCCAACCGGGCGGCCCGCGAGCTCGCCCGCGGGCGCACCGGCATCATCGCCATCGTCGTGCCCACCCTCGACAACGCGTTCTTCACACCGATCGTCGCGGGCGCCCAGGCGCGCGCCGAGGAGGCGGGCCTCCAGCTCACCGTCGCCGTCCACGCCCTGGGCTCCACCGGCGCCGCCGAGCGCCTGGCCCGCCAGGTCGACGGGTTCCTGCTCGTCGCGCCACGAGACAGCGACACGCTCGTCGCGGCGACGGGGTCGACCAAGCCGTCCGTCCTGGTCGACCGGGAGATCGACGGCATGACGTCGGTCGTGGCCGACACCGCGACGGCCTTCGGCACGCTGACGTCACGGCTCGCCGCCGAGGGGCACGACCGGGTCGTCTACGTGGGCGGGCCGGCGGGGTCGTGGCAGGACCGGCAGCGCACCGCCGCGGTGCGGGACGCCGCGGACCGTGCCGGGGCGCAGCTCACCGTGCTCGGCCCCCTGCCCGCGACCTTCGCCGCCGGGGTCGAGGTGACGCCCGCCGTGCTCGAGACCGGCGCCACGGCCGTGGTCCCGTACGCGACCTCCATCGGCCTGGGCCTGCTGCTCGCCCTGCGCTCGCGCGGCGTCGAGGTGCCGCGCGACCTCGTGGTGAGCACCGAGCCCGCCGTCATCGAGGCGCTGGGGATCGAGCACACACCGGCCGTCGACGTCGACGGCGAGGAGCTGGGCCGCACCGCGATGGACCTGCTGGTGCAGCTGCTCGACGGCCAGGACGAGGCGGGCCGCCAGGTCCGGCTGCCGGTGCCCGTGCGGGGCTGACGCGCTGGGCCGGTACGTTCGGGGCCGGTACGTCGCGGGCCGACGCCGGCGCAGTCACCGCAGCACGACCACCAGCTGTGTCAGCAGCGGCGCGACGACGAGCGCGGGCAGCAGGTCGCCCACCGCGACCTGCTTGATGCGCAGCAGGCGCAGCGCGATGCCGACGAGCATGAGGCCGCCCGCCGCGGTGAGCGCCGCGATGTGCGCGTCCGGCAGCACCGACCCGAGCAGGACGCCCGCGACCGTCAGGAGCCCCTGCACGACGCCGACCGACACCGCCGACAGCAGCACCCCCACGCCGAACGAGGACGCGAACGCCAGAGCGGCGAACCCGTCGAGCACCGACTTGAGCAGCAGCTGGTCGATGCCGCGGCCGAGACCGTCGGACAGCGAGCCGAGGATCGTCAGCGGGCCGACGCAGAACAGCAGCGACGCGGTGAGCCAGCCCTCGATGAACCGCTCGCGTGCGGAGGCGTCGTCGGCGGTCGTTGTCTCCGCGGACCTGCCGCCGCCGCGGCGCGCGAACCAGGCCTGGATCACGCCGGCGAGTCCCTCGAGCCGGTCCTCGATCCGCAGCAGGGAGCCGAGGATGCCGCCGATGAGCAGCGAGCCGAGGACGATGAGCACAGGCGCGCCGGAGCCGGTCGCCGCGACGAACGCCGCGTCCGTCACCGACATCGCCGACAGCGCTGCCACCAGGAGCGTCACAAGACCGAGGATGTCGGTGACGACGGCGTGCGTGCGCTGCGGCAGCCGGTGACCCACGGCCATCCCGAGCAGCGAGCCGACGACGACGGTCCCGACGTTGACGAGCGTCCCGAGGCCGGGCAGGTCGACGTTCACGGCGTGGAGCCTACTGCTCCCCCGCCGACCCCACGCCCCCGTCCCACTCCCCCGCGAGGTAGTCACGTGGGCTGGGCGGTTGCCCGGACCGTCGCCTACGCCGCACCTGACTCGAGGCCCCTGTCCTCGGTCCCCTCAGTGCACCGAGAACCCGCCGTCCACGAACAGCGAGTGCCCTGTGACGTACCCCGACGCCGGGCCCGCGAGGAACACCGCCGCCCCCGCGAAGTCCTCGGGCACGCCGTTGCGCCCTACCGTGGTGCGGGCAGCGAGCGCCGCGATCGTGTCGGCGTCGTCCTGGAGGCGCTGGTTGAGCGGGGTGAGCACGAAGCCGGGTACGAGCGTGTTCGCCGTGACGCCGCGCGCCGACCACGCCTCCGACTGCGAGCGCGCGAGCGACTCGAGGCCGCCCTTGGAGACGCCGTACACACCGCTGTCGACGAACGACCGGTGCGCCTGCTGCGACGAGATGTGGATCAGCCGGCCGTACCCCCGCGACGCCATGCCGGGCGCGAAGCGTTGCCCGAGCAGGAACGGCGCCTCGAGGTTCACGGTGAGCGTGAGGTCCCAGGTGGCCTCGTCGACGTCGCCGAGGTGCGGCCGCAGGTTGATGCCCGCGCTGTTGACGACGATGTCGGGCTCCCCCGCCGCGGCGACGACGCCGTCCGCGGCCGCGTGGATGCCCGCGCGGGTGGAGAGGTCGGCCACCACCGTCGCGACGTCGCAGCCCTTCTCGCGCAGGCCGGCCGCGACCGACTCCAGCCGGTCGGCGCCCCGCGCGACGAGCACGGTGCGCGCCCCGGCCTGGGCGAGCGCCTCGGCGATGGCCCGGCCGATGCCGGAGCTGCCGCCGGTCACGACCGCGGTGCGGCCGGTGAGCGAGAAGAGGGAGGCGAGGTAGTCGTGCGTCGTCATGCAGGCACGGTAACGGGCGACGTCCCGACCGCCGGGCACTCCCGGCGTCGTCGGCGGGGCAAGGCTTACGCTGCCGAGGTGAACGCCGCTACGTTGCCCGCCCTGGACGACCGCTCCGCCGCCCTCCTGGAGGCCATGCGCACGCGCGTGGTCGTGGCCGACGGCGCGATGGGCACGATGATCCAGGCGGCGAACCCGACCCTGGAGGACTACCAGGGCCTGGAGGGGTGCAACGAGATCCTCACGGTGTCGCGCCCGGACCTGATTGCGGGGGTGCACGACGCGTTCCTCGCGGTGGGCGTGGACGCGATCGAGTCGAACACGTTCGGCGCGAACTGGTCGAACCTGTCGGACTACGGCATCGACGACCGCATCCGCGAGCTCGCCCGCGCGGGGGCCGCGCTGGCCCGCGAGCGCGCGGACGCATTCGCAACCCCGGAGGCGCCCCGCTGGGTGCTGGGCTCGATGGGGCCGGGCACCAAGCTGCCGTCGCTGGGCCACACGACGTACGCGCACCTGCGGGACACGTTCGCCGAGCAGGCGGCGGGCCTCATCGAGGGCGGCGCGGACGCCCTGCTCATCGAGACCAGCCAGGACCTGCTGCAGGCCAAGGCCGCGGTGACGGGCGGCCGGCAGGCGATGGCGGAGGTCGGGCGGCGGGTGGCCGTCATCGTGTCGGTGACGGTCGAGACGACGGGCACCATGCTCATGGGCTCGGAGATCGGCGCGGCGCTGGTGGCGCTGCAGGCGCTGGGCGTCGACTCGATCGGCATGAACTGTGCCACCGGCCCGGAGCAGATGAGCGAGCACCTGCGTCACCTGTCGCAGCACGCGGAGGTGCCCGTGGCCTGCATGCCCAACGCGGGCCTGCCCGTGCTGGGTCCGGACGGCGCCACCTACCCCCTCACCCCGGAGGAGCTCGCGGCCGCGCACACGCAGTTCGCGCGCGAGTTCGGCCTCGGGCTGGTGGGCGGCTGCTGCGGCACGACGCCGGAGCACATGCGGCTCGTCGTCGAGGCCGTGGGCGGCCGGCCGGTGGCGCCGCGCGAGCCGGTGCGCGAGAACGCCGTCGCCTCGCTGTACTCGGCCACGGAGCTGCGGCAGGAGACGAGCTTCCTCGCGATCGGCGAGCGCACCAACGCGAACGGCTCCAAGGCGTTCCGCGAGGCGATGCTGGAGGAGCGCTGGGACGACGTCGTCGACATCGCGCGCGCCCAGACCCGCGACGGCGCGCACCTGCTCGACGTCTGCGTCGACTACGTGGGGCGCGACGGCGTCGCGGACGTGCGGGAGGTCGTGTCCCGGCTGGCGTCGGCGAGCACGCTGCCGCTGGTCATCGACTCAACGGAGCCCGACGTCATCCGCGCGGGACTGGAGCTGCTCGGCGGGCGCGCCGTCGTCAACTCGGTGAACTTCGAGGACGGCGACGGCCCGACGTCGCGGTTCGCCCGCATCATGCCCGCGGTGGTCGAGCACGGTGCCGCCGTCGTCGCGCTGACGATCGACGAGGAGGGCCAGGCCCGCACGGCGGAGAAGAAGGTCGCGATCGCGTCGCGGCTCATCGACACCCTCGTGGGCGACTGGGGCCTGCGCGTGGACGACATCATCGTCGACGCCCTGACCTTCCCCATCGCGACCGGTCAGGAGGAGACGCGGCGGGACGCGATCGAGACGATCGAGGCGATCCGGGAGATCACGCGGCGCTACCCCGGCGTGCACACCACGCTCGGCGTCTCGAACGTGTCGTTCGGCCTCAACCCGGCGGCACGCGCGGTGCTCAACTCGGTGTTCCTGCACGAGGCCGTCGCCGCGGGCCTGGACTCGGCGATCGTGCACGCGGCGAAGATCCTTCCGCTCGCCTCCATCCCCGAGGAACAGCGGCAGACGGCGCTCGACCTGGTGTGGGACAAGCGCGAGTGGGACGCCGACGGCACCCTGACCTACGACCCGCTCTCGAGGCTGCTCGACCTGTTCGAGGGCGTCGACGCCGCGGCGATCCGCGACCAGCGCGCCGCCGAGCTCGCGGCCCTGCCGGTCGGCGAGCGCCTGGCGCGGCGCATCGTCGACGGCGCCCGCAAGGGCCTGGAGGACGACGTCGAGGAGGCGCTGTCCGCCGGGATGGAGGCGCTGGACATCGTCAACGACCACCTGCTGGAGGGCATGAAGGTGGTCGGCGACCTGTTCGGGCGCGGCGAGATGCAGCTCCCGTTCGTGCTGCAGTCGGCGGAGGTGATGAAGACCGCCGTCGCGCTGCTGGAACCGCACATGGAGCGGGTCGAGGGCGACTCCGGGTCGAAGGGCACGATCGTGCTGGCCACGGTGCGCGGCGACGTGCACGACATCGGCAAGAACCTCGTCGACATCATCCTGACGAACAACGGCTACACGGTGGTCAACATCGGCATCAAGCAGCCGGTGAGCGCCATGATCGACGCCGCGATCGAGCACGACGCCGACGTCATCGGCATGTCCGGCCTGCTCGTGAAGTCGACCGTGGTGATGAAGGAGAACCTCGAGGAGCTGGCCTCCCGCGGGTTCGAGAAGCGCTGGCCGGTGCTGCTCGGCGGCGCGGCGCTGACCCGCACGTACGTCGAGGACGACCTGGCCGGCGCGTTCCCCGGCGTCGTCCGCTACGCGAAGGACGCCTTCGAGGGCCTGCGGCTCATGGAGCCGCTCGTGCGCATCGCGCGCGGCGCCTCCCCCGACGACGTCGGGCTGCCGCCACTGCGCAAGCGCCGCCACAACGTCGTCAAGGTGACCGAGACGCCGGTCGAGGCGCTGCCCGCCCGCTCGGACGTGGCCACCGACAACGAGGTGCCCGACCCGCCGTTCTGGGGTACGCGCATCGTCAAGGGCGTGCAGCTCTCGGAGTACGCGGCGTTCCTCGACGAGCGCGCGACGTTCATGGGCCAGTGGGGGCTGAAGCCGGGCCGGTCCGCGGACGGCGCCTCCTACGAGGAGCTGGTCGAGACCGAGGGCCGGCCGCGGCTGGCGGAGTGGCTGGACCGCATCCGGACCGACCAGATCATGGACCCGACCGTGGTCTACGGGTACTTCCCGGTGTGGTCCGAGGGTGACTCCGTGGTGGTGGCCCACCACGGCGAGCTGGCCGGCATCGGGGCGCCCGACGGCGGGTCCGGCGGGCCCGTGGGCACCGAGCGGCTGCGGTTCACGTTCCCGCGGCAGCGCCGCGACCGGCACCTGTGCCTCGCGGACTTCGTCCGACCGCGGTCGTGGGTCGAGGAGACCGGCCGGTTCGACGTGCTTCCGGTGCAGCTCGTGACGGTCGGGGACTCCGTGTCCGCGCACACCGGTCGGCTGTTCGAGGCCAACAAGTACCGCGAGTACATGGAGCTGCACGGGCTGTCGGTGCAGCTCACCGAGGCACTGGCGGAGTTCTGGCACGCGCGCGTGCGGGCGGAGCTGGGGTTCGCATCCGAGGAGCCGTCCACGGTGGAGGGGCTGTTCAAGCTCGACTACCGCGGGGCGCGGATGTCGCTCGGGTACCCCGCGTGCCCCGACATGGAGGACCGGCACAAGGTGGTCGAGCTGCTGCGGCCGGAGCGGGTGGGGGTCACGCTGTCGGACGAGCTGCAACTGCATCCGGAGCAGTCGACGGACGCGTTCGTGTTCCATCACCCGGAGGCGAAGTACTTCTCCGTGTGAGTTCCGGGGTGGTGGGCGCCCGACCTGGTCGATCCCGTTCTGGCTGGTCAGAGGCCCGGACCGATTGCCAAGCCTCCCGTATCGAGGCGTCGCTGGACGTCCCTCAGCGTGCCGAAACGTGTCGTAAACGTGCCGCGATAACGCGCCTCGGGGCCGACGCCTCGATCGTGGCACGGTTCAGGTCTCTGACCTGCTTGAACACGTGGGAACATGGCACGAATTGCTCGTTGACCTGGGACTTCACTACGCATCGCGCTCACGCGACTGCTCCGCCGGGCTCACCGCGCTTGCTCGAAGCGCGAGGGAAGCTTGGCCCCTCTGGCACGGCAGGGATGGGCGATGTCGATCGACCGCCTATCGTTGGCGCCGGGTGGTAGGCGCAACCGCGCCAGATGATTTCCGGGTTGCCGCCCACGAAAGGCCGTCTCCTTCCGCGGAGACGGCCTTTCATGTGTGCACTCGCGCTGCTGCCGAAACATGCACCGCTCGGACGTTGACCTGTGCAAACCGGATCTGACCTGGCGGTTATCCCACACCGTAGGCGGCTGGGACATGCCTGGGACCTGGTTCCGGTGGGACGCCAGCCGAACACGGCCGACCGAGCAAGAGCTCAGCGCGGGCTGCTCGCCAATGCACAAGGCAACCGCCGTGCGCATGATCAAGATGCGGCGAAACAGCTGCCTCGCTCGCGGCAACGAACCGACAATCCACTCACTAGCGCCAACCTGGCTCGACTCCCGAGGAGGCGCCGGCTCATTCGATCCGCGCCGCACCCGGCCGGAGTGTGGGGGTCTTGTTCCTCGACTCAGCACCCAATGGGAAGCACACCCTGGTATCGGGTTCGAGGCTACCCGTTGACCGGGCAGGCTGCTCACTGCCTGAGGTGCCCTGTCACCTATCCGTGCAGCACTCGCCCCGCAGCAGTCATGTTCGGAGGTTGCGCGCCGCGGCCAGGGCTGGGAACGGACACTGCGAAGACTTCACCCAGGGTGACACTCACCTCTCTCACGGTTCACCCGAGCTGTTCATTGCCGCAGCACCCTACGAGACCGTAATGTCCGAATAGCAACGTTCCAGCCGCCAGCAAGGGGTCGCCATGAGAGTTCCTCCGCCGGGCGTAGACCCCGACCGCGGCGGGGAGCCACATGTCGGCGAACTCTTCACGGACCGCGAAACGGAGTCCGAAGCGTTCAAGTCGGCGCTCGCCAGCTTTCGGCGCCGACTGGACCATGAGGACGAGACCGGTCCGGCGCGTCACAAGGTGCTCGCCTTATAGCCCCGGCTAGGTAACGAATGGACCGCCGACGAAGCCGCACGACCGGCCCTGTACCTGTTCACCACGGCAACCCACCCGGACTGGCGAGAGCACCGGATCGGCACCCAGATCGCCTGGTGGGCCCTCGACCACGCCGCACGACGCGGCCTCGACTGGGTCCGCCGCGGCTGCTACTTCGACGGACTCGCGAACCTCTACCGTGAACAGGGCTACACGCTCGTGCGCACGACCCAACACAAGACCCGCACCCTGCACATGTTCCAGCAACCAGCACAGTTGCGCAGCGACGTCGCCCTTACGGCAGTAACGGAGGCGCCGGGTTTACCGGCCCGCTGACCGACGGTGGGACCAGCCCGCCATCCGTCCGCGCATCTGATCTAGCGGCTCTCGCGCTACCAGTAGTCGGGCGCGACGCGGCGGTCTCGACGGGCTGACTCACGGACCAGAGCTAGGCGCCGCCGGATCTCGCGCCTGTCGATATGCGGTTCCGTCCTCTGGCGAACGATCCGTCGCGAGACAGCATCGACATAGTCAGCGTCGTCGATGTTCGGGGCGATCGTGGTGTATCCGGCTGCTCTCTCACGGGAAACAGGGCGCTGCGCGACCCCCAGCGCGATCCGCCCGGCAACCAGTGAACCCCCAAACACCAGGAACGTCAGCAGCCACCAGGCCGGCGCAGGTTCGCCGTAGCCGGCGAAGAAGCCAATACAGACCGGAGCGAAGGTGACGCAGCCGATCCACCAGCAGACCGACACAACGTGCATGGGCTTGCTTGCAGGTTGCCCGGGCACGAGGTCGACTTTGAGGTCAGGGTGCCACGGTGTGCTCACGACATTCCTCCTCAACTCCCGGGCCATTCGCCTGCCGTAAGGCCGACCGTCAGCGGCATGCAAGCCGACGTCGGCTGTGGTCTCCCACTTGTACGTCTGCGCACGTCCCAGCCACGCATGAGCCCGAAGAAGCGTCCGGCCGTGGCCTGGCCCGGAATACTACCGGGCCCTGCACGCAGGAACTGTGGAAATGCGGGGAACGTGGTGCTGTTCAGGACCCTCGGGTCGCGGTCCCCACCAACGGTTCGCCCGGCGGTGGGCAGACTCACGTTCGGATCGGGCCGGAGTTGAGTTCATCGCTGCCAGATCGGCAGCTCGAACAGGGCCGGCCTGGCCTCTCCGCGGGTCCAGCGGGCTCGTAGTCGCAAATCGGTCGTCGGATAGCCAAGGCCCGCCTGATCCGCCGCGTCCGCGAGGGCCAGCATGGTGGACCCGACGGCTTCGGGGATCGGGGCGTGACGTCGCCAGGCGCGGGCGACCGCTGTGCGGATCTCCGCCCCGGCCAGCTCCGCGCCCGCTCCGTGCCAGACCCGCAGCTTGGTCACGCCCGGCGCCGAATCCACTGCGACGGCCAGCTGCGCAGCGAGGTCGGAAAGCCCTGTCGTGTCGATGGGCGGCAGAAGTGAGTCGAGTGCCGTCGCGACGCCGTGCTCATCGATCGTGCCGGTGGCCTCGTCAGCCACACCCTGCACAACGGCCGGCGCGTGGCCCATGCTAATTTCACGCCCGGCCCAGGCCAGCGCTTCGAGGTCGTTCTCGGAGTCCCCAACGGCAACCGTCGCCCCGGACGAGATGCCGAGCTTCACGCGGAGAACTTCGAGTGCGCTCGCCTTCGTGACGCCCGGGCCGGTCACGTCGAGCCAGGACTCACCAGCCCGGGTGACGGTGACGCCCGTCTCGCGCAGCAGGTCGAGGTGCCTCGCGACACCGGGTGCGGCCACCGCAACACGGGTAACAGGGCTGAAGCACAGGTCGACGACGGAGGCTACCTTCTGCTCGCAATTGACCTGGCCCGGCGCGAATGGCTCGTTCACGCGCCAGCCCCAGCCGGGCTCCTCGATCCCAATACGTGCAGCAGGCTCCACCTCGGCGCGACGCAAGCGACCGATCCGGGCATGCTGCCTGGATGACCACGCTGTCCCCCTTCGGCGTCACCGCCGGCGCCGGTAGCCTCCGCCCCGTCGCCGGGGTCACCCTCCCCCACACCTGGACAACCGACGGGATCGTGGGGCACCCCGCGAGCAACGGCGCGCAGGTGCTCCACCTCGCCGTCGCGGTCTGCGTCCTCGACGACACCTTCCGCGAGGCGCTCGAGCTCGGGATCGAGGTGACCGGCGTCGCGGCGACGGCCGACGGCACCTTCGACGACGGGTGGCGGTCCACCGGCATCGTCTACACGCTCACCGTCGACTCCCCGGCCGCCGCTGACGACATCGCACGCCTCGTCGCGCGCGTCGACGATGTCGCCGAGATCCCGCAGGCCCTGCGTGCCGGGACGGACGTCCGGCGCTCGACCGGAGACTGAGCCGACCCGGCTTGCCCCGACATCAAGAGCCCTTTGCCCAGGTTTTGCGATATAAGGGCTTCATGACACGATCACAGAGCTCGACCCCTAGCCACCGTGCTCGGCGTGTGACGGCACTCGCCGGGGTGGCCATCCTGACCGCCTCGCTCGGCGCTGCCGCCCTGACCACCACCCCGCCGGCCAGCGCGGCCGTCGCCGCGGCGGACGAGGTTCCCAGCTACGCGATGGGCATCGAAGGCAGGACCTGGACCATCCAGAACCCACAGCTCTGCGGGCCGGGAATCGGCGACGGCGGCAACCTCATCGAGAACAACCGCACGTACACCGGCAAGTGCCAGGGAGCCGGTGAGGCGCCCCAGATCACGGGCAGCACGGAGACGGGCCGAGCCCTGACGTTCCGCACGGACGCGAACTTCGAGTACCCGGACGCCACGCTCGAGGACGCGGAGAAGAACATCTGGCTGGGCCCGGACGGTCATCGGCTCCGGGACCGCACGGAGCTGGCGACGCCGAGGGGCGGGCTGCCGTTCCACACCAATGTGTGGGTGGGTTTCGATATTCGCATCCCGCGGGGCGTCGACAGCGTGACCGGCAGCGGGGCGTACGTCATGCAGCTGTGGCAGTGCACCGCGAACCCGATCGGCGGCGTGCGCATCCAGTCGGGCGCGGGCAACATGCGCAACCTGCAGTTCGTGCGCCGGGGAGACGACCCGAACCAGCCCGACGACTACTACGACAAGGCGATGACGACCAAGGGCATCAGCGCCGACGAGTGGCACTCCTTCGTCATCAAGTACAACGTCGAGGCCTACCGGCCCGGCGGGCCCAAGGGTCGCATCGAGGTCTGGCACCGAAGGGTCGGTGCGACCACCGTCGAGGAGAAGATCCTGGAGCGGGACGACTACTACGGCTACGGGTCGAGCGCGCGGTGCAAGGGCGACTACTACGACGACTCGTTCCGGATCAAGTTCGGCATGTACAAGGACTACCAGCCCGGCGCGACGTTCCGCGCCGACTTCCGCAACGTGCGGATCGGCGCGAGCAAGGCCGAGGTACAGCCCTACTACCGCGACTGACGTCGATCGGCTGAGCACGAGGAGTGGTGCCGGGGCGGCCGTGCCGGCACCACTCGTCCCACGGGACCCATATTTGACGGCTCGGTCCATAACTCACTAGGGTTATTGACCGTGCGGTCCATCACGGGGCCGTGCCGGATCTCGCCCGGGTCGCCCGCGCGGGAGCGACGCCGACATCAGGAAGGATCACCATGACGACCAACGAAGAGGTAGTGCGCGAGGCATACCGGCTGGCGGAGGGCGACACCCTCGACGGACCCGGTTTCCGCGCCCTGTTCACCGAGAACGGCACGTTCAACGACATGCCGAACTCGTTGACCTTCCGCGGTGACGAGATCCCTCAGGCCCTGGCCGGCCTCGCCGGCGCGTTCCCGGACATCCACCGCGAGCTGCTCGGCGTCCACGCGCTCGGCGACGTCGTCGCCGTCGAGCTGCGGATCCAGGGCACACATCTCGGCGGGTTCCCGACCCCGGCAGGCGTGATTCCCCCGACCGGTCGCCGCATCGACGTCCCGACGGCCGACCTCTGGCACCTCCGTGACGGACGGATCGAGACGTTCAACTGCTACAACGCGGCGAACGTGTGGCTGGCCCAGCTCGGTGCCGACCCCGACTTCGAGGCGGCGATCACGGCCGCGACGACGGCCGCCGCAGAGGCGTAGGGGTTCCGGCGTCGCCCCTCACTCCCCCGGCAGCCGCTCGTGCACCCGCTTCTGCGCACTCTGGAACACGATCTGGCTCCGGAAAGTGACGACCTCCCGCGGCTGGCTGAGCCGGTCGATGAGGAACGCGTGCAGGTGGTCGAGGTCCGGTGCGGTCACGTGGGCGAGCAGGTCCTCGTCGCCTGCGAGCACGTAGACGGCGGTGACCTCGGGCAGCCCGATCAGCGTGGCCTTGAACGCGTCGATCACGTCGCGGTTGAGCGGGCGCAGCCGGATGGAGACGAACGCCTCGACGTTGCGGTTCAGCGCCGCCGGGTCGATCTCGGCGTGGTACCCGCGGATGACGCCGCGGGCGCGCAGCAGCCGCACGCGTTCCAGACAGGTGGACGGCGCGATGCCGAGCCGGCGGGCCAGGTCGCGGTTGGTCTGCCGCGCGTCGCGCTGGAGATGCTGCACGATCGCCGAATCAAGTTCATCCACGATCGGGAGTCTAGCCACGCCGACGAACACCGTTCGGCGGGCGCCCCATGATGCCAAACCTCTGTCTACGTTTGCGCCGATCATCCGGCCATTCGACAGAGGAACTCTCATGGAGAAAGACGTTCGCCGACGACCGCACGGCACCCGCAGGCTCGGCGTCCTGACCGGTTCGGTCCTGCTGCTCGGCGCCGTCCTCGGGCCGGGCGCGCTGTCCCTGCCCACCCTGGCCGCCGACGCCGCCGGGCCCGCCTCCCTGCTGGCCTGGGCCCTGCTGCTCCTCGCGGGCATCCCGGTCGCCGCGACCTTCGCGGCGCTCGGCGGCACCTTCCCCGACGGCGGAGGCGTGGCGCACTTCGCGTCGCTCGCCTTCGGCGGACGGACCGCCGGGGCGGCGAGCTGGTGGTTCCTGGCGGCGGTCCCGCTCGGCGTGACGGCCGCCGCGCTGATGGGAGGACACTACGTCGCGGCCGCGGTGGGCGCGGACCCCGGTGTCGCCGTCGGCGTCGGCCTCGGGCTGCTCGCGGCGTCGTTCGCCCTGAACGCCGTCGGCCTCCACACGACAGGGCGGGTCCAGGTCGTGACCGCCGCCGTCATGGTGACGCTCCTGGTCGTGACCGTCGCGGTCTCGCTCGGCGACGTGCGGGCCGGGTCGTTCACGCCCTTCGCCCCGCACGGGTGGTCCGGGGTCGGCGTCGCCGCCACCGTGCTGTTCTTCGCGTTCGCGGGCTGGGAGGCCGCCGCCCACCTCTCGGCCGACTTCGCGGACCCCGGCCGCGGCCTGCGCCGTGCGACGGCGCTGACCGTCACCGTCGTCGTCGTGCTCTACCTCGGGCTGGCCGTGGTCACGCTCGGCGTCCTCGGCCCGGCGGCCGGACGCGACCCGGCCCCGCTGCTCACGCTCCTGCAGCGGGCAGTGGGCCCGGCCGGGACCGCGCCGGCCACCGTCGCCGCGCTGCTCCTGACGTTCGGCGCGATCAACGCCTACCTGGCGAGCGGCGCCCGGCTGGGCGCGGCGCTCGGCCGCGACGGCGCGCTCCCCCGGTGGCTCGTCGGCCGGACGACGCCCGGGCGGGAACCACGCCGCAGCCTGGCGTTCCTCGCTGCGTGCTGCCTGGTCGTCGCGGTCCCGGTGCTCGGGGGTGTCGTCGCGCTCGACGGCCTGGTCCGCGCCACCTCCGCGCTGCTCGCGGCGGTGACCCTCGTCGGCACGCTGGCCGGTGTGCGGCTGCTGCGCGGGCGGCAGCGCACCACCGCCGTCGTGGCGTCGGCTTTCCTCGCCGTCGTGCTGCTGTGCTGCGGAGCGCTGCTCGCGCTCCCGGCGGCCGTCGGCGCCGTCGCTGCGCTGACGGAGCGACGGCGCCGGGCCTCCCGACGGCCTGCACCGGCTCGACCCTGAGGCGCCGGTGGGCGAACCGCTCGCCCCCGCGGGCGCTACGCGGCGCGGTTCAGCACGTGCAGCACGGTGAACACGATGCCGACGACGACGGGCAGCGCGCTCAGCACGACGGTGGTCCACTGCAGGGCGCGGTTGCCCACCCCGGCGCGCAGCCGCACGATCGCCCAGACGAGGAGGACCGGGGCCAGCGGCCAGACCAGGAGGGCGAGGGCGGCGAGCACCACGTCCGTGACCTCAACCTTTGCGGGCGCGGCCGCCGGGGCGGGCGTCGCCTCGGCGGCGATGTGCTCCACGGGTCCCAGCTCGCCGATCACCCGGCGAGCCGCCTCGTCGTCGCGGCCGTGCCGGGCCAGCGACTCGACGGCGTGCTCACGCACCGCCGCCACCGTCTCGGCACGCTCGCGCGGGTCGGTGCCGGCCAGGGCGCGGTCCAGGTCGGCGAGGTAGGCCTCGACCAGGGGCGGGAACTCGGGCGTTGCGGTCATCAGGACTCCAGGGTCGTGCGGACGTCGGTCGTGAAGCGGGACCAGGTGGCGAGGAAGGTCTCCAACGCCGCCCGGCCCTCGTCGGTGATCTCGTAGTACCGGCGCGGCGGGCCCACCGCGGAGGGGACCTGGGTCGTGGTCACCCAGCCCTGCTGGCGCACGCGCGACAGCAGGGGGTAGAGCGTCCCCTCGCTGGTCAGCAGGCTGCTGTCCGAGCCGAGTCGCTCGGCGAGCTCGAGCCCGTAGGCCGGCCCCGAGCGCAGGCAGGCCAGGACGCAGTACTCCACGACCCCTTTGCGCAGCTGCGTCAGGACGATGTCCGATGTCGGTACCATGCGATACACGATAGCAGGTTCCTTGCGTCGCAAGGTAGCGGTTGGACCCTGGTCCGACGAGATCCTTCACGCCCTGTCGACGAGCCGATCCCTGGACGACACCTCCTCGCCCTCACCCTCGCCGTCCGGCACCCACCGCAGCACGTCCCCCGGCTGGCACTGCAGCACCTCGCAGATCGCGTTCAGCGTCGAGAACCGGACCGCCTTCGCGCGCCCGTTCTTCAGCACCGAGACGTTCGCGGGGCTCAGGCCGATCGCGTCGGCGAAGTCGCCGACCGACATCTTCCGCTTGGCCAGGAGCACGTCGATCTCGACGACGATCGCCATCAGAGCACGCCGTCCAGCTCGGTCTGTGCCTCCGTCGCCCGCTCGACGAGCCGGTGCGTCACGAACACGACGCCGAGGAGCGCCACGCCGACCAGGCAGCCGAGGCCGCTGGCCATCCAGAGACCGATGTCCCCCATGTCGCCAGGCATCGGGATCCCCGCGAACGTCACGTACAGGAAGAAGCCGCAGGTGAGCAGCGTGGCGACGCCGGTCGCCGCGCCGATGGTCACGACCCAGCGCTGCGTCCCGGGGCGGAAGAAGACGCCCGACTGGGCGCGGTACACGAGGGCCCAGAGCGCCCCGAGCGCGACCTGCGCGCACGCGACGAACGCGATTCCCACGGCCAGGAGCGGGGCGCGGTAGGGCTCCAGCGGAGGGAAGTTCCTGGCCTCATCGGCGGCGATCCCGGGAAGGATCACGACCTGCGCGAACAGGCCGATGGCGATCCCGCTGAAGATCAGCAGGGTGAGCAGGTTGAAGACGATGCGAGTCATGCAGCGATTCTCGATGAGAATCGCTCGATAATCAATAGATTCGTCGCGACAGTCGATCGATGATCTCGCGATGTTCACCGACGCCACACATCCGGGCAGCGCACCGCCTACGTCGCCGGCTGCCGCTCGACGGCGAGCCGCACGGCCAGCGCACCCAGCACCGAGCCCGACACCACACGCTGCACCCGCATCGCCCGCGGCCGACCGCGCAGGAACCGTGCGAGCCGGCCCGCCAGCAGGACCACCAGCCCGTTCACGGCCACGCCGACGACGATCTGCACACCACCGAGCACGAGGAACTGGGCCCAGACCGGGCGGGCCGGGTCGATGAACTGGGGCAGCAGGGCGGCGTAGAGGACGGCGATCTTGGGGTTGAGCAGGTTGGTCACCAGCCCCGCCCCGAACAGCCGTGCGGGTCGGACCGGCGGCACGGCGGCCGGGTCGAACACCGACCGGCCGCCGGGCCGCAGCATCTGCCAGGCGAGGTAGCCGAGGTACACCGCGCCGGCCACCTTCACCACGAGGAAGGCGGCAGGGACGGCCGCGAAGAGCGCCGCCAGCCCGAACGCCGCCGCGACGAGGTACGCCACGAACCCCACGGCCGTCCCGCCGAGCGCGATCAGGCCGGCACGGGTGCCCTGCGAGACCGACCTCGATGCCAGGTGGACCATGTTCGGCCCCGGCGTGACCGCCATGCCGAGCTCGATGAGGGCGACGGCGGCGAGGGCCGTCCAGGACACGATCATGCGGGCACTCTCCTCGTCGACGACGGCCTCACGCTAGCCCCGCTGCCGGCTCACCACGCAATCGACCCCGCGGCCGAGGTGTACGTGCCCGTGGGCCCGTCCTGCGCGACCTGGGCCATCCGCACGACGATCTCGGCACCCTCCTCGACGCTCTGGGTCCCGGTGTTGCCGTTGAGGTCCGTCTTCGTGAACCCGGGCTCGACCGCGTTGATCCGCAGCCACGGGTGCTGCTTGGCGTACTGGATGGTGATCGCGTTGACCACCGCCTTGGACGCGGGGTAGCTGATGCCCGGGTAGAAGTGCGTGCGGCTCGCGGGGTCGGCCAGCCCGGAGAGCGACGCGAGGCCGCTGCTGAGGTTGACGACGACCGGCGCGCCCGACCGCCGCAGCAGCGGGAGGAAGGCCCGCAGGACGCGCAGCGTGCCGAACGCGTTGGTCTCGAAGGTCTCCCGCATCAGGTCGACGGTCTCGTCGTCGGCGGTCGGGACGGCGTTCCCGGCGAGCCGCGGCTCGACGCCCGCGTTGTTGACGAGGACGTCGAGCCCGCCGTCCGCGGCGACCGTCTCGGCCGCAGCGGCCACCGACGCGTCGTCGGTGACGTCGATCCGGACGAAGCGGGCGCCGAGCTCCTCGGCGACAGCGCGCCCCCTCTGCTCGTCCCGCGCCCCGACCCAGACGGTGTGGCCCGCCTCGGCGAGTCGGCGGGCGGTCTCCTTGCCGAGCCCCTTCGTGGCTCCGGTGATCAGTGTCGTAGTCATGCGTTCATCGTCGGCCGCGCGGCGTGGAGGTGGCAGTTCCGTGGCGCCCCTAGGACTCCCGGGACCACCCAGGCTCGCCACACCCCGACGAGGTTGTGCGCACGGCGTCCGGGGCCTAGTGTGACGTCGTAGACGTACTAGTCACCCTACCTATCCGGCGCCAGGGAACGAGGAAGCATGTCCGCACCCGTAGAGCACCCGCTCGACCATCTCGTGGACCGGCTGCGGAGCACGCTCCGCAGCGGCACGGTCGTCTCCACCGGCCCGGAGTACGACGCGGCCACCCACCTCTGGAACGGCAGGGTCGCCGCCCGCCCCGGCGTCGTCGTCCGGGGCGCCATGCCGGACGACGTCGGCCGCGCCGTGGTGGCCGCGCGCGAGGCCGGGGTCCCCGTCTCGGTGCGCGGCGGCGGGCACGACTGGGCAGGCCGCGCGCTGCGGCAGGGCGGGCTGACCGTCGACCTGTCCACCGAGCGCAACGTCACGGTGTACCCGGCGGCCCAGGTCGCCGAGGTGCAGGCGGGCGCGACCGCCGCCGACGTCGCCGCGGCCGCCGCACCGTACGGCCTGGCCCCCGTGACCGGGACCGCCGGCACCGTGGGCCTCGCCGGCCTGACCCTGGGAGGTGGGTACGGTCCGCTCAGCGGCCGGTTCGGGCTGGCCGCGGACAACCTGCTCTCGGCGGACGTCGTGCTCGCGGACGGGTCCGTCGTCACCACGGACGCCGAGCACGAGCCCGACCTGTTCTGGGCGCTGCGGGGCGGCGGCGGCAACTTCGGCGTGGTCACGTCGATGCGGGTGCGCCTCCGGAAGGTGCCCACTCTGCTCTCCGGCCTCGTCGTGTTCCCCTGGGCGCAGGCGGGCACCGTACTGACCGGCCTGTCGGAGCTGCTCGCCGAGCAGCCCGACGAGCTGACCGTCCAGACCGGCGTCGTGGCAGGCCCGGACGGCGGCCCCGTCGTCTTCGCCTCCCCCACCTGGAGCGGCGACGACGCCGGCGCGGGCGAGCACGCGCTGGCCCGGCTCGGCGCCGTGGGCACACCGCTCGTCTCCCAGGTCGGCCCCGTGACGCTGCCCGCGATGCTCGCGGGCATCGACGCCCAGTTCCCCGCCGGCCGGCACGTCGCGATCCGCACGCGGACGGTCCCGTCGCTCACGACCGGCGTCGCCGAGGCGCTGGCCGGCGCGGGCGACGCGCTCACCTCGCCGCTGTCGGCCGTGTCGCTGCACAGCCTGCACGGGGCCGCCACGCGCGTCCCCGTGACGGAGACGGCGTTCGGCCTGCGCGACCCGCACCTCATGGTCGAGATCATCGCCACGTGGGAGCCCGGCGACGCGCTCGCCGCCGAGCACGGCGCCTGGGCCGACGACGTCGCGGACGCCCTCGAGCCCCACGCCCTGCCCGGCGGGTACCCCAACCTGCTCGGCCCGGACGCCCTCGACCAGGTCGCCCACGCCTACGGCCCCCACGCCGCGCGGCTGCTGGCGGTCAAGGAGCGGTTCGACCCGGACGGCGTCTTCCGCGCCATCCCGCTGCCGGACGGGGCTGCTGCGGAGGCGCGCGGATGAGCGCGGAGCCGTCCCCAGACGGGCAGGTGACCCGGCTGGCACCGCTGATCGACCTCGTCGTCGCACGGCTCCTCGTGACCGACGACGTCGCGGCGGCCAAGTTCGGCGCGGGCGCCCCCGTCGACGACCCGGCCCGCGAGCGCGAGGTGCTCGACCAGGTGCGGGCGCGGGCGCGCGACGCCGGGGTGGACCCGGACGTGGCCGTGGCGTTCTTCCGGGACCAGATCACCGCGAGCAAGGAGGTGCAGCGCGGGCTGCTCGCGCACTGGGCCGCCCACCCGACCGAGGCCCCCGCCACGCGGCCCGACCTCGCCGCGATCCGCGAGCGCCTCGACGAGCTGACCACCGGGCTGCTGCGCGAGCTCGCCGCGGCGCTCGAGCTGCGCGCGGCTTCCTGCCCGGGCCGGGTCGCGCCGGCCGTCCGGGCCCGGGCACGTGGGCTGGACGCGCTGCACCGGCGCGCGGTCGAGGCGGCCACGCGGTCGGTGGTGGCGTGACCGGGTCCGGCGTTCAGCGGCGCAGGAGCACGAGCTTCCCGAGCGCGAGCGTCTCCCGCACGTAGTCGACGGGCACCTCGTACCAGGGCGTGGGGGCGTGCACGTGCGTGGCGTCCACGCCCGCCTGCCTCGCGATCCCCGCGGCCCGGACCACGTGGTACTCGTTCGTGACGAACGTCGTCGTGTACCCGGGGGCGAGGCGCGTGTCGAGCAGGTCCCGGGCGTGGGCGAGGTTCTCGGAGGTGCTGGTCGACGTGTCGTCCCGGAGGATCCGGTCCTCCGCGACGCCGTGCGCGACCAGGTACCGCTGCATCGCGCGTGCCTCGGTGACGTCCTCGCCGGGCGCGAGCCCGCCGGCGACCACGACGAGGGTGTCCGGGTGCGACGCGGCGTACGCGGCCGCGACGTCGAGCCGGGCGCGCAGGGCGGGCGTCGGCTCGCCGTCCTTGACCAGCGTCCCGAGCACGACGACGGCGTCCTCGTCCCCCGTGGCGGTGTCTCTGCTGCCGACGACGGCGAGCACGGCGGAGAGGGCGACGAGCAGTGCGGTGCCCGCCGGGACGAGGATCCGCAGCCACCGGACCCGGCGTCGGGAGAGGCCGTGGGCCAGGTACAGCAGCCCGAGCACGAACGTCGCGACGATGCCGGTGTGCAGGGCGGTCACGCGGAGCATGACCAGGGCGTCGACGACCAGGACAGCGCCGAGAGCCACCCACAGGACGGACACAGTGCGCCGGGGAGGGTCGGGGCGGCTCACGCGCCGAGTCTGCCACCGAAGGTCAGGTCGATCCCAGCCGGCGGCCCGCCGACCTGCTGCAGCCGCTGCCAGTTGCCCTCCAGCCCGACGTTGCTCGGCTTTGACAGCCCTTAAAGCCGAGCAACGTCGGGTCGAAAGCTGATCGGCGGCGGCCCGGACGTCCGCTCAGCGACCGGCGTCGACCGCCTCCAGCGCGGCCCCGTACCGCGCGAGCCCGTCCCGGTGCGCACCCGCCTCGAGCCGCGCGGCCTCGACCGCCGCCAGCAGGTCGCCGACGGTGCGGCCCCCGGCCACGGACTGGTCCGGGTCGATCGCGCCCGACGCGACGTTCAGCCACAGGGTGAGAAGCTGCCGGTCGAGCACGTCGACCGGTTCGTCGTGGTGGCGCGGCCAGAGCACCTGCACGGCGTCGTCGAGCGTGTCCAGCGCGACGGCCTCGTCGAAGACGGCGCTCTGCGCGCGCGTGCTCGCGAGGTAGCACTCCAGCTCCTCCGCGGTGTGGTCCGGGTGCCCGACCTGCCGGTACTCCGACGTCCAGTACCCGGCGCCGCGGGCCTCGGGCTCGGGCGCCGGCTCGGCGCCCACCGGCGTGCCGTAGACCTCCAGCTCGTAGATCGAGAAGCCCCACTGCGTGGCCCGCTCGGTCGCGTAGAGGCGCACGTGCCGCCCCGTACCCGCGACCTCGAGGTCGTCGAAGAGGCCGTCGCCGTCGGTCACGGTGTGCACCGTGGTCCAGTCCTCGCCGTCCGCCGAGACCTGGATCTCGTAGCCGGAGGCGTACGCGGTCTCCCAGTCGACCACCACGCGGCGGAGGTCGTACGGCGCGCCGAGGTCCACCGCGATCCACTCCGGCTCGCTCCACCCGCTGCCCCACCGGGTGCCCGCGTTGCCGTCGACGGCCATCTCGCCGGTGCGCGACGGGTCGTCGATGCTCGACGTCGTCACCGGCCGGCCCAGCGCGAGCGACTCGCCGTCGTCGGGGTCGCAGACCTCGTCGCCGCCGTCGGCCAGGTAGCACCGCAGGTACCGGTAGGACTCGGCGGAGGTCTCGAACGACGGCGCGTCGTCCCACTCGTAGGTGTAGTACTGCACGTACGGCTCGGCCGCCGCGATGATCGCCGGGAGGTCCAGGTCGCCGGTGCCCAGCGCGACCTGGCGCATGTCGCCCTCTGCGTTCACGTTCACCGCGTCCTTGACGTGCAGCAGCTCGATGCGGTCGCCGTACTTCTCGATCCAGGTCGGCACGTCGATGCCGGCGTCCGCCGCCCAGCCCACGTCGAGCTGGAACGTGACGTAGCGCGGGTCGGTGTGCTCCTCGATGACCTGCCAGGCGCTGACCGTCTCGCCCGTCTCGGGGTCGGGGTACCGCGTGAGGAACTCGTCCTGATGGTTGTGCAGCGCGATCTTGTCGATGCCGTGCTCGTGCGCGTACCGCCCGAGCCGGTTGACGTGCTCGGCCGTTGCGACGGCCTCGTCGTACGTGCCGTACCCGCCCGCCATGCCGCCGGTGCCGATGTAGTCCTGCCCCAGTGCGACGGCGTAGGCCACGGTCTCCGGCCATGTCTCCCAGTCCGTGGCACCGTGGCTCGACGACACCTCGAGGCCGTGCCGGTCGAGGATCTCCTGGTACTCCTGCACCGGCATCCCGTAGGGCTGGTCGAACGGTTCGATGTTCGTGAACCCGGCGTCGGCGACGGCGCCGAGCACGCGGTCGATCGTCTCCGGGGCCGGCGTTCCGAACCCGAGCTCGCCGACGTGCGTGAAGAGCTGGATGGAGATGTTCGCGTCCGGCAGGCCCGCGCCCTCGCCGCACTCGGTGGCGGTGGTGGTGGCGGTGGCGGGTGCGACGGCGGGAGCGACAGCGGGAGCGGGTGAGGCAGCGGCCGGGGTCCCGGCGAGCACGCCCGCGAGCAGCGCACCTCCGGTCAGGGCGGCGCCGAGGCTCCGCGCGCCGGGCAGGAGTGAGGTGTGCATGCGGTTCCCCCGTCGACGACTCTGTCATTTATGGCGGCGACCATGCGACTTCTGCCGCCGGACGCGCAAAAGCAGTCTGGAGTTCACCCGGTGCGGTGTCAAGGGTGCCGGTCGGTCCGCGCAGGCCTGAGCCCCGCCTCCGCCGAGGCGGGGCTCGCGCCCTCAGACGTCCGTGTCGGCCAGCCCCCAGATGTCGCGGGTCAGCGCGAAGCCGGCCGGATCGATGTACGCGCCGTCGTGCGCGACCCGGCTGTGCGCGTGCCCGAGCGTGTGGATGCTGAACGCGGCCTGCACCGCGTTCCACTGGCCCTGGATGTCGAGCGTCTGGTTCACCGACTTCTTGGCCATGCGCAGCCCGTGGCTCGGGCGGGCGGCGATCCGCTCGGCGAGCGCGAGCGTCTCGGCCACGAGCTCGGCGCGCGGAACCACACGGCTGACCATGCCGCCGTCCTTGGCCTCGGCGGCCGTCATGGTCTCGCCCGTGAACAGCAGCTCCTTGGCCTTCCGGGCCCCGAGCTCCCAGGGGTGCAGGAACAGCTCGACGTGCCCGATGCCGAACGCAGTGACCGGGTCCGCGAATGTCGCGTCCTCGCTGGCCACGATGAGGTCGGCCGGCCACATCGTCATCATCCCGCCTGCGAACACCCGCCCCTGCACGGCCGCGACCACCGGCTTGGGGAAGTTGCGCCACCGCCAGTGCAGTTCCAGGAAGACCTCGGTCTCCCACGCCATGTCGCCCTCGACGCCACCGCGCGAGAAGCCTCCCTCCAGCGTCACCTGCTCCATGCCGTCGGTGCTGAACAGCGCCTCGACGTCGTGCCCGAGGGAGAAGTCGTCGCCGTCCGCGGCCAGAACGAGCACGGAGATCGAGTCGTCGGCGCCCGCGCGCCGGTACGCAGCGTCGAGCTGGTAGAAGAGATGGACATCCTGCAGGTTGCCGTTCTCCGCGCGGGTGAGCGTCGCCCGAGCCACCCGCGGCAGCGGGACGTCGTAGGTCACACGGTCACCGAGCCGCACCGACTGGTGCGCCGAGCTGTCAGTCATCTCTCATGCCTTTCGTCTCACGATGTCGTGTCATCGGTCGTGACTCCAGGCTGTGCCGCCTCGTCCGGACGCGCGCCTGCCCGCCCGGACGGTCCTGCCCACCCGGACGGGTAGGAGGTTCCGCAGGGAGTCGGCGTACCGTGAAGACATGTCCGTGCTTGCCGGGATCACCGAGGCCCTCAGGACGTCCGACCAGACCGAACGCGCGCAGCGGCTCTCCTCGGCGCTCTCCGGCCTCGTCCCCCACCGCGCGCTCGCCATGCTGGTCGACGGGTGCGACCGGGCCCCGCTCGGCACCGCGGGCGACCGGGACGTCGCCACCCGCATCACCGTGAGCGACCTCGCCCGACTCGGCGCCGCGATCGGCACGGCACCGCACTGGCAGGGAGACGCGGAGCTCGCCGGCGACCTGCGGCCGGTCGTCGTCGTGGCGGCGCCCGAGCCGTCGTCCGTGCTGGTGCTGGTGCGTGAGGGCACCAACTCGGTGCCCGCAGAGCGGCTGACGACACTCGCCGAGGCCTGGTCCTTGTTCGCCGTGGCCACCCAGCAGACCTTCGACCGCGCCACCGCGATCGACCTCAGTGCGTCCCGTGCGGCAGCCGGTGAACGCCTCCGGGTGACCACCGAGCTCACCGACCATCACCGCGTCGCGCTCACCGGCATCCTGGGTGCGCTGCGCGCGCGGCACCTGGACGACCGCGCCGCCCGGCAGACGGCGGTCGACCTCGCCGCCACCGCACTGGTCGACCTGCGCAGCGCGACGACGCATCAGCGTGCGCTCAACGACGAACCGCTCACGAAGGCGTTCGAGCGCCTGCGCGAAGAGCTCCGTCCCGTGGCGCGCTACGCGGCCGCGCGGATCGAGTTCGCCGGCCCGTCTGGCCGCAGCGCCGACGCGCCCGTCCCCGCGGCGGTCGCGCACGCGGCCCGGGCGGTCGCCCGCGGCGCCGTCCTGCAGGTGCTCGAGCAGGGCGACGCCGGGCGCATCCGGGTCGCGTGGGCGCTCGGCGACGGGCTGGAGGTCAGCGTCCGCGACGACGGCCCGGGCACCGACGGCTCACCGCTCGGCGACGACGCGCTGGCGGAGAGTGCGCGCGCCCTCGGCGGGACGTTCCGGGCCGAGCGGGTCCCGGGCTGGGGCACCACCGTCGTCGCCAGGATCCCCCTCGACGACGCGACCGGCGTCGACACGACGGCGAGCGACCCGCTGGCCGCCCTGCGCCCGCGAGAGGTCGAGGTGCTCACGGGCCTGGCCGACGGGCTGCGCAACCGTGAGATCGCCGAGAAGCTGACGATCAGCGAGAACACCGTGAAGTTCCACGTCGCGAACGTGCTGGCGAAGCTCGGCGTCGGCTCCCGCAACCACGCCGCGCTGGTCGCCCGAGAGGCCGGCCTGGGCCCGTCGCGCTCGCTGCGCGCCGCGTGACGCCCCACGCGCCAGGTCCCGGCGCGCGGGGCGTTTCCGGCGTCCCCGGGACGACGCAGGCCGGAGGGTCAGGGCACGCGGCCCCGCCCGCCGGCCCGGACCCCCCGTCCTCGCCGGCGGACGTCAGTCAGCCGCGACGTCCGCCAGAAGCTGTGCGGTACCGAGCGAGTCCTCGACGGGGAAGTGGTGGCTGCCGAGGTCGACGAGCCTGATGTCGAGCCGGTCCCCGTAGCGCTCGAGCGCCTCGGGGGCCACCAGGGCGCCGACGGCGAAGACCGTCACCGGTTGCGTGACCTCCGCCAGAGCGGCGTCCATGTCCCAGTCCACGAGGCCCTCGATCGCGCGGGTCCCCGCGGGCTGACGCACCGCCACCATCTTCTCGTAGTAGCGGTCCTGCAACTCCCTGTCGAACCCCCGCGGAGACCCGCCCTCGACGAGCCCCCGGACGGCGCCCGCGAAGTCGTCCCGGAACACGCGTCGCATCTCGCGCACCTGCTCAGGCGGCTGCGCCGGGAAGAGCGACAGGTAGACCAGTGAGTCGAGCGCGACGACGTGTGTCACGACGTCGGGCAGCAGCCGCCCGACCTCCACCGCCACGGCACCGCCGAGCGAGTGCCCGACGACGATCACCGAGCCGACCGACTCTGCCTCGATCACCGCCGTCACGTCCCGGGCGAACTCCTCCACCGTCCAGAGGTCTCGTGTCGAGCGGGACTCGCCGTGCTCGGCGAGATCGACGGCGAGCACACGGGTGTCGGCGGGGAGCGCGGCGGTCACGGCGTCGAAGTCGCGCCGGTCGCACGCCCAGCCGTGGACGAGGACGAACGTCCTCCCTCCTGCCGGCCCCGTCGCGGTGTACCGGACCGTGGTGTGGCCGTCACGGCTCACCTCACGGTGGGTGCCGGGTCGAGCTGCTGTCGAGGTCATCGGATCTCCCGGGGTCGCTGGTCGCCCGCAGGCGCGGGCGTTGCTGTCGTGCGCTCCGTCCGGAGGCGGCGGACATGGAGGAGGAGAGCCAGGAGCGCGATCACCGCGATGGTGACCGCGTAGATCTCCGTGGCCGTCCTCAGCCCCAGCACGGTGACGGCGATACCACCGAGGACAGCGGGCACGCTGTTGCCCAGATAGCTGATGACGTTCGCCGTCGCGAAGACCTCGCCGCGCTCGTGCGGCCGCGCGACCCGGGCGACCGTTCCCATGGCCGCCAGGACCGACGTCCCGAGGCCCGCTCCTGCCAGGATCGTGCCGAGAGCGGCCGCCCAGGCGGCGTCGGCCCGGATTCCGACGAGCGAGGTCAGCGTGCCGCCACCGAGCAGCAGCGCCCCGGGGACCAGCAGCGCCGTCGCGGCCCGGCCTCGCAGGAGGAAGACCGCCATGGCCCCGGGGCCGACGAGCAGGCCGACCACCAGCCCGCCGAGGAGTGCGCTGCGCAGCCCGAGCAGGTCCGCAGCGACGGACGGTCCGAGCGAGAGGTACATCCCGGCGAGCGCCCAGCCGGACACCATGACGGGAACCACTGGCAGGATGTCCGGCCGCAGGTGGGCGGGCAGCCCGACCCTCGGCCGCAGGGACCCGAGCGCTCCGGGACGCCGCCCCGACGTCTCGCGCATACCGGCGACGACGACCGCGGAGGCCAGCATGCCGACGAGCAGGACGGCGTAGACGAGGCGGGTCGGCGCGGGCGCCAGCTCAACGAGCAGGCCCGACCCGACGGCGCCGGCGGCGAGCCCGGCCAGGGGCGCCACGGCGGTGAACATCCCTGCGCGCCCACGGGCCGGTTCGAGGTCGACCAACGCCGCGCTGAGCGTCGTCGTCGCGGCGCCAGTGGCGATGCCCTGCAGCACCCGGGCGAGCGCGAGCACTCCGACGTCCTCCGCGGCGAGGAAGGTGACGAGGGCGAGCACCTCCAGTCCGACGGCCGCGGCGAGAACGGGTCGGCGGCCCACGTGGTCCGACAGACCTCCGACGACGAGCAGCGCCGCGAGCAGCCCGACGACGTAGAGCGCGAAGACGACGGTCAGCACCCAGGCGCTGAAGTGCCAATGCTGCTGGTAGATCGCATAGAGGGGCGACGGCGCGCTCGACGCCGCAAGGAACAGGACGAAGACGGTGGCCAGGGCGTAGAAAACGCGCCTCGTGCGCACCGTGGGCGGCTTGCGGTCTCGCGTACGGGGCGGCCCTCCGGCCGTCTTCGACGCCTCGACTGACATGAGTACCTCGCAGTGATCGTTGCGTTAGTGCTCCGGCAACGTAGCACTAACGCAATGATCACTGCAATACAAACGCAGTGATCGATGCGACAATGGGCGCATGGCCACCACCGTCGCATCCCGCTCCTCCCGGGCCGTCCGCCCCGGCGGACGCTCCGCCCGCGTCCGTGCGGCCGTCCATGGTGCGGCACTCGAGCTCGCCGCCGAGGGGGCCGCCGAGGCGCTGACCATCCCGACGATCGCCCAGCGAGCCGGGGTGCATCCCACGACCGTGTACCGCCGCTGGGGCACGGTCGCCGAGCTGCTCGCCGACGTCAGCGCGAGCCGGTTCGCGGGAGACCTCGTCGTGCCGGACACCGGGGACCTCCGCGCCGACCTGGACCGGTACGCTGCCGGACTCGCCAAGGACCTGACCGACCCGGACACCCTCGCGCTCGTCCGCGCGACCGTCGGCATCGGTGGGGAGCAGGGTGCCGCTGTCTGCCGCAGCGAACGAGAGAACCAGCTCGTCGCCATCCTCGAGCGCGACCGCGCCCGAGGCAACGAGCCGCCCGGCATCGAGGAGACCACCGACGCGATCCTCGCTCCGCTGTACTACCGCGCGGTCTTCACAAACTTCCCCCTCGACCCGGCCTGGGTGCACGGTCTCGTCGAGCGGCTCCTCGCGGACCAGACCTCGTCATAGCTGTCGGGCGCCCGTGCGCGTGGCTCACACCGTCACCACCACCTTCCCCGCCCCCGCCCCCTCCTCCGCCAGCCGGTGCGCCGCCACCACGTCGTCCAGCCCGAGCACGGGGCCCACCGCGGGCCGGATCACCCCCAGCCGCACGCCCGCTCCGAGGAACGCCGCCATACGCCGCACCACCGCCGGGTCCGTCGTGTGCGCGAAGCCCCTGTAGTCGTGCACGGTTACCGGCCCGTCCACGGGTGGCGCGGGCCGGGGGTCGAGGAACCCGGCGGCGAGGAGCGTCCCGCCGGGCCGCGTCGCCCGGACGAGGTCCGCCTGGCCCGGCCCGCGCACCAGGTCGAGGACGACGTCGGCACCGGCGCCCCCGGTGTGCTGCCGGACGGCGGCCACGAGGTCGTCCTCGTCGGTGGCCACGACGGCGGCGGCGCCCGCGGCGAGGAGCTCGTCCCGCCGCGCACCGTGCCGCGTGACCGCGATCGGGACCGCACCGACCTGGGCGGCCACCTGGAGCGCCGCCCGCCCCACGCCGCCCGTGGCCGCTGTGACCAGCACCCGGTCGCCGGGACGCATCCCTGCGGTCTCGACGAGCGCGCCGTACGCGGTCGAGGCGGCGACCCACCACGCCGCCGCCGCGACCGCGTCGAGCTCCGCCGGACGCGGCACCACCCGGTCCGCGGGCAGCACGAGATGCTCCGCGTAGCTCCCGTCCACCGCCGGGTCCGGGATCGCCGTGACGACGACGGGTGCACCGACCGGCACGCCGACGACCCCCTCGCCGACGGCGTCGACGACCCCGGTCGCCTCGATGCCGAGCCGGGCGCCGGGCAGACGCACCGGCGCGGGCGACGTGCCCGCGCGCATCATCAGGTCGAGCGGGTTCACCGCGAACGCCTCGACCCGCACGCGCACCTCCCCCGCGTGCGGCTCCGGCGTCGGCCGCTCGACGACGCGCAGCACCTCCGGGCCGCCGAAGATGTCGTGGACGACGACTCGCGTCATGGTGGTTCTCCTCCGTGTCGGGTATCTCTCGCACCGACGCTACGGAGCGCGAAGGAACCAGTTGGTACCGTGACGTCATGCCCGACGGCCGCACGCACACCGGCCCGCCGTCATCGTTCCTCGCCGACTGCCCGGCGCGGCTGGCGACGGAGATCCTGTCCGACAAGTGGGCCGCGCTGGTGCTCTTCGGCCTCGGCCAGGGCGCCCGCCGCCACAGCGAGCTGGTCGGCCTCGTGGGCGGCATCTCGCGCAAGGTGCTCACCCAGACCCTGCGCCGGCTCCAGGGCTACGGCCTGGTCGACCGTCGCACCGGGCCGGCCCGCAGCGTCGAGTACCGCCTGACCGAGCTCGGGTCCACGCTCGTCGGGCCGATCGAGGCCCTCAACGACTGGGCCAAGGATCACGGCGGCGCCGTCGCCGACGCCCAGGAGGCCCGGGAGACGGCGTAGCCGCCCCTCATCCGAGCCGGTGCCACGCCCCCTCGGACACCACCTCGGCGTTCGCCCCGGGCCCGTCGACGACGATCGCCGTCTCGTCGTCGATCGCGTACGCCGGCCCACCGATCCCTGCGGCCCACCGCTCGGCCGCAGGCAGTGTGTTCGACGGCAGGTCCGGGTGGTCCAGGTGCGGGAAGATCGAGAACCCCACGACGCCGAGCGCGGTGTCGCCGCCGTCGTCCGGCCGCTCCCAGCCCACGAAGTCGTCCCCGATGCGCGGCGTGAGCACCATGCTGCCCGCGCTCATGCCGACCCAGACGGTGCGCTCCAGCGACGGCAGGAGCTCCGCCAGGCCGGAGAGACGCATCCAGTGGGCGAGGTAGAGGGCGTCACCGCCCGCGACGAGCAGCGCGTCTGTTTCCTGCACGAGCGGGACCCAGCGCTCCTCGGGGATGCTCGGCAGGGCGGTCAGCTCGAGCAGGCCGACCGACTCCCAGCCCAGGCCCGTCAGGTGGTCCGACCGCCCGGTGACGAAGTCCCGTGCGTTGCGCCCCGGGCCGACCCACGGGTGTCCGTACAGCGCGGTGGGGACGCACAGGGCGGTGCACTCGGCGACCGGCCGCCCGAGCAGGCGGGTCAGCGCCGCCTCGATGCTCGGGTTCCGGACACCGGCGGACGTGAGCAGCAGCTTCATGAGGTCTCCCGGTCGGTGGTGGGCTCGTGCGGGCAGACGGCGGCGGCGCCGTGAACTCATCGCCCGGACCCGCTCCCGCCCGTGTCGGACCACGGGACGAGGCACCTCCCCTGCGACGATGGCGCGGTCCTGCCACCGCCGTCGAGAGGGAGCACGCGTGACCGGCTACGCCGTCGTGGACGTCGAGACCACCGGGCTGTTCCCCGGCGGGCACGACCGCATCGCGGAGATCGGGATCGTGCTGGTCGACCCCGACGGCCGGGTCGAGGACACCTGGGCCACGCTCGTGGACCCCGGGCGGGACCTCGGCCCGCAGCAGGTGCACGGCATCAGCGCGGCGGACGTCCGGCACGCCCCGCCCTTCGGCGCCGTCGCCGGGCACGTCGCCGAGCGCCTGCGCGGGCGCACGTTCGTGGCGCACAACGCGCAGTTCGACCGCCGGTTCGTCTGGCACGCGTTCGCCGCGCTCGGGTACGACGTCCCGGTCATCGAGCCGACCACGCTGTGCACGATGCGCACCGGCACGCAGCTCTTCCCCACCGCGCCGCGCTCGCTCGCCGGTGCGTGCCTCCACCACGGCATCGCGCTCGACGCCGCGCACGAGGCCCTGGCCGACGCACGGGCCACCGCCGAGCTCCTGCGGGTCTACCTGGCCGCCGGCGCACGGGACGCGGTGTCCGGCTGGGACGACGTCGTCGAGCTGGCCGCGACCACGCCCTGGCCCGCGGTCCCCGCCGCCGCGGCCGAGCCCGTCCGGCGCGGCGTCGCCCGGGAGCGGGACACGCACTTCCTCGCCCGGCTCGCCGCCGGCGGGCGACGTCCGGTCCCGGCGGCGGCGCAGGAGGAGTACCTCGGGCTCGTCGACAGCGCTCTGCTGGACCGGCACATCTCGGCCCGCGAGCACGACCAGCTCGCCGCGCTGTGCACGCGGCTCAGCCTCGGGCGCGCCGACGCCGACGCCCTGCACCGCGAGTACCTCGCCGGCCTCGCGGCCGCCGCCTGGTCCGACGGCGTGCTCGACACCGCGGAGGCCACCGACCTCGCGGCCGTCGCCGCGCTGCTCGAGGTCCCCGCCGCCGACGCGGCCGTCCTCCTGGAGCGGGCAGCACCCCTCGGCGAGGGGGCGCCCGCACCCCGCCCGCGGCGCTTCACGGTGAGCCCGGGCGACCTCGTCGTCTTCACGGGTGCGATGGACGAGCCGCGCGACGTGTGGCACCGCCGGTCCAGGGAGGCCGGGCTCGTCCCGCACGGCGCGGTGACCCGGCAGGTCCGCCTCGTCGTGGCCGCCGATCCCGACTCCCTGTCCGGCAAGGCCCGCAAGGCCGCCGCCTACGGCATCCCGGTGATCGGCGAGGCCGGGTTCCTGCGCGTCCTCGACGAGCTGGCCCGGCCGGCACGGAGCCATCCCCCCGGCCGCGTGGCCTACGAGCCGGTGCGCTGACGGCACGGTAGGTTCCCGCCATGTCGACCCGCGAGTTCCGCCCCGCCGTGCCCGCACCGCCACCGACCACACGCGGCACTGCGCTCGGCGCCGTCCTCGCGCTCGGGGGCGTCGCCCTGCTCGTCGGGTCGGTCGTGTCGTCGGGCGACCTGCGGTCCCTCGGGCTGATCGGCGGCGCGCTCCTCGTCGTCGTCGGCGTCAGCAGCCTGACGGGCAGCCTCCGCGAGGCGCGGCGCCGCCGCACGCAGCCGCCGCCCGAGCCGGCGCTCGTCCTCGACCAGCAGGGCTTCGCCGCGTGGGGCGGCCTGCGCGTGCGGTGGGCCGACGTCGTGTCCTGGGAGGTCCGCCGCCACCACGGGCTCTACCGGCTCGAGGAGCACGAGATCGACCTCGACGACGACCCCGACGACACCGAGGTGCTGGTCGACGAGCTCCTCGTCTTCGTGACGGTCGCCGATCCCGAGGCGTTCCTCGCCCGGCTCGCGCCCGACGTCCGCGAGCTGTACGCCGACTTCGAGATGAACGACGAGCAGGGCCGCCGCGTCGAGGTGCCGTCGCCGATCCGGTTCGGCGTCGACGGTCTCGACACCCCGCCCGCCGAGGTCGTCGCCGAGATCGAGCGGCTCAGCCGGATGGCACCGACGGCGCGCCCGGCGACGCTGTAACCGGACGGGAGCCCGGTCGGCCCCTCACTCGACCCAGGGATCGAGCTCGGTGTCGAGCACGGCGTGCAGCGCGCGTCGCAGCACCGCCGCCTCCTCGGCACCGAAGGCGTCCTCGAACCGGTCCTGGGCGGCCCAACGGGGACCGCCGCATGTTCTCCCCGCTGTCGGTCACCCTGGTCTCCGGCGAGCGCGACGCCGTGCTGGTCGACCCGCCCCTCACGACCGCGCAGACCGAACAGGTCGGCGACTGGGTCGAGGCGTCGGGCAAGCGCCTCACGCACATCGTCGTCACCCACGGGCACGGCGACCACTGGTTCGGCGCTCCCACGCTCGCCGAGCGCTTCGGCGCCCAGGTCGTCGCGTCCGCCGGGACGACCACGCAGATGGAGGCCAACGCCCGGCTGCGGCCGACCTTCTGGGACGCGCTCTTCCCCGGCCAGATCCCCGACGCCCCGGTCACCGCGGTCGTGCCGGACGGCAACCGGATCGACCTCGAGGGCCACGAGCTGCGGATCGTCGAGGTCGGCCACACCGACACGGACGACACCAGCGTCCTGCACGTGCCGGACCTCGGCCTCGTGGTCGCGGGCGACGTCGTCTACAACGGCGTCCACCAGTTCCTCCGGGAGGCCCAGGGCGACGGGATCGCCCGGTGGCTCCAGGCGCTCGACGTCGTCGCGGGCCTGAGGCCCCGGTTCGTCGTCGCCGGCCACAAGGACGAGCGGCTCGACGACGACGCGACCCGGACCGTCGCGGAGACCCGCGCCTACCTGCGGGCGGCGGCCGAGCTCCTGGGCACGACGCGCACCGCGCTCGAGTTCTTCGACGCGATGCTCGGGCGGTTCCCGGACCGGCTCAACGCCGGGGCCCTCTGGAGCGGCGCCACCACCCTCCTCCCGCGGGAGCCCTGAGGGAGCCGGGCCGAGCCACCGCGAATTCACCTTGCCTCCCGGCCGGGCGGAGGCCCACGGTGACGGCATGCTGATCCGCCGCGAGCGCCCGTCCGACGCCCCCGAGATCCGCGCGCTCACCGCGGCCGCCTTCGCCGGGGTGGCCCACTCGGCGCCCCCGGTCGAGCCCGACGGCGTCCCGGGCGAGGCCACGCTGGTCGGGTGGCTGCGCGCGGACGCGGGCTGGGTGCCCGAGCTGGCGCTCGTCGCGCAGCACCACGCGTCCGGCCGCGAGCTCCTCGGCCACGCCGTGGCGACCCGCGGCCGGATGGCGGGCCGCCCGGTGCTCGGGCTCGGCCCGGTGAGCGTGCGCCCGGACCACCAGGGCCGCGGCGTCGGCTCGGCGCTGCTGCACGCCCTGCTCGGGGCGGCCGACGCGCTGGGTGAGCCCGCCGTGGTCCTGCTCGGGGACCCGGCGTTCTACGGGCGCTTCGGCTTCGTCCCCGCGCACGAGCTGGGCATCTCGGCGCCGGACCCCACGTGGGGCGCGGCGTTCCAGGCGCGTGCGCTGTCGGCGTGGCGTGCGGAGTACGCGGGAGAGTTCCGGTACGCGGCCCCGTTCGACCGGCTCTGACGCCTCACTCCCCGGCCGCGGCGGCCGGCGTCACGCGCTGCAGCACGACCACGGGGATCTCCCGGCCGGAGGCCGCCTCGAACTCGGCGAACTTCGGGATGAGCGCGACCTGCCGGGACCAGATCCGCGCGCGCTGCTCCCCCTGCGCGAGACGGGCCACCACGGGCACCTCCTCGTCGCCCGTCTCGACGGTGGTCCGCGGGTGCGCCATCAGGTTCCGGTACCAGGCCGGGTCGTGCGGGCTGCCGCCGTGGGTGGCGAAGACGGCCCAGCCGTCGTCGACCGGCTGGAAGAAGAGCGGGCTGACCCGCTCGCGCCCGGTCCTTGCCCCGGTGTGGTGCACCAGGATCAGCGGCATCCCGGGCCCGTCCAGGCCGGGCACCCGGGGCGGCACGGGGCGCCCGGCGGCGAAGTCCTCCGGGCTGCTCCAGGCGGCGTAGCCGCCGTTCGCCCGGAACTCGGCGACGATCCTGTCGTTCCAGCTCAGGGGTGCGTCAGACATGCGATACCTCTTCTCAGCGGAGCACGTGCTCCGGAACGTACCACAAGCGGAGCAGGCGCTCCGCCTTCGGGTACCCTGTCCTCGTGACCACGATTCCGACGTCGCCGGACCGCCCCCGCCGCGCCGACGCCGTCCGCAACCGGGAGGCGATCGTCGCGGCCGCGTCGGCCGCGATGGCCGAGTACGGAACCAGCGTCGACGTCCGTGAGATCGCACGGTGCAGCGGCGTCGGGATGGGCACGCTGTACCGCCACTTCCCCACGAAGTCGGACCTGGTCGAGGCCGTGCTGCGGCAGGACTTCACGCGGTGGGCCGAGGCGGCACGACACGCGGCCGCCCGGGCCACGGACCCCTGGGCTGCGCTCACCGACTTCTTCGAGCAGGCGCTGACCGGCTACGCCCGTCACCGCGCGACCCTGGAGCACTTCGCGCTCACCTGGGCCGAGCCCGATCGGGAGGGGATCGGGCAGCTCCGCCTCGTCATCGACGAGCTGCGCGCCCGAGCCGACGCCGCGGGCCTGCTCCGCCCCGGCGTCACCACCGACGACGTGCTGCTCCTGCTCGTCGCGCTCGGTCACACCGTGGAGGTCACCGACGCGTGCAGGCCCGAGGGCTGGCGCCGGCTGCTCACCGTCACGCTCGACGGCCTGCGCGCCGACCACCCGGGGGACGCCGTCACGCCGGCGTGAGCGGCGCCGCGGACCGGTGCGCGCGCGTGACGGTCAGGGTGCGGCCCCCAGGTCAGCCGGCCGCACCGCCCGGCCCGACGCCGCGGCCTCCTCGATCGCGCACAGCAGCCGCACCGTCTCGACGGCGTCGTCGACCCCGACCGGGACGGGCGTGCCCGCCTCGAGCGCGTCGACGATCCGCGCCCACTGCGCCAGGTGCCCCGTGTGCCCGATGGCCAGCGGGTCCGCGGCGCCGCTCGTCGGGCTCGCCGCCGCCGACGGCGGCGGCACGCCCGGCACGTCCCAGCGGAGCACGGCGCCCTGGCCGAGCTCGGCCGAGCCCTGCGACCCGTACACGGCGAGGGTCGCCGGGAAGCCGGGCGGGGTCGCCGTCGTCGTGGTCAGGACGCCCAGCGCGCCGGAGGCGAACCGGAGCGTCGCGACCGTCGTGTCCTCGACCGCGACGTCGTGCGCGAGGGTGCCTGCCTGCGCGGTCACCGACTCGACCGGGCCACAGGCCCGACCGCACACCCACCGCAGCAGGTCGACGCTGTGCACACCCTGGTTCATCAGGGACCCGCCGCCGCGGCCGGGCGCTGCGCGCCACGGCGCCGCGCGGTAGTAGCCGTCGTCACGGTGCCAGGGCACCTGGGTGACCGCGAGGCGCAGGTCGCCCAGCGCCGCGTCGGTGACGGCGCGCGCGAGCGCCCGGTACTCCGGCTCCAGGCGGCGCTGCGCGATCATCGAGACCGACAGGCCGCGGTCGTGCGCTGCTCGCGCGACGCGCAGCGCGTCGCCGACGTCGAGCGCGAGCGGCTTCTCGACGACGACGTGCCGCCCGGCCTCGAGGGCGGCCAGCGCGAGCGCCGCGTGGGTGTGGCTCGGGGTGCAGATCGCGACGACGTCGACGTCCGGGTGGGCGATCACCTCGTGCGGCGGCAGCCGCGCGGGCACGGGACCGGTGCCGGGCGTGCCGCTCCCGCTGACCGCGACGAGCCGTGCCCGGCCCGGGAGCTCGGCGAGCGCCCGGGCGTGCATCGTGCCGATGCCGCCCAGGCCGACCAGGCCGACGCCGAGACCGCAGCCGCTCACCGTGCGCGCCTCACTCCGGCGCGTGGCTCGCGCCGAGCAGGTCCCGCAGGCGGGCGGCCGCCGCCGCGAACCGGGGGTCGGCGAGCGTGGGCCCGTACTCGCGGTGCTCCGGGAGCCCTGGTTCGAGGATCTCGACGATCCGGCCCGGCCGGGGGCTCATGACGACGATCCGGCTGCCCAGGTACACCGCCTCCGGAACCGAGTGGGTCACGAGCACCACCGTGGTGCCCGTCTCGCGCCAGATCCGGTTCATCTCCGTGTTCATCTGCTCGCGGGTCAGGGCGTCGAGCGCGCCGAACGGCTCGTCCATGAGCAGGACACGGGGCTCGTGCAGCAGGGCGCGGCACAGCGCGACCCGCTGCTGCATGCCGCCGGACAGCTCGTGCGGCAGCGCCTTCTCGAACCCGGTCAGGCCGGTGAGCTCGATGAGGCGGTCGGCGCGCTCCTCGGCCCTGCGGCGGTCCATCCCGCGCATCTCGGCCTGCAGCAGGATGTTCCGCCGCACGCCGCGCCACTCGAGCAGGGCCGAGCGCTGGAACGCGAACCCGATCTCGCGCTGCGGGCCGGTGACCGGCCGGCCGTACAGGCGCACGTCGCCCTCGGTCGCCGGCACGAGGCCCGCGACGAGCTTGAGCAGGGTGGACTTGCCGCAGCCCGAGGGCCCCGCGACCGTCACGAACTCCCCCGGCCGCACGGCCAGCGAGACGTCCTCCAGCGCGACCGTCTCCGAGCGCCGGGACGTGAAGCGGCAGGTGACGTGCGAGACCTCGATGATCGGCTCCGCGGCGGGCGCGGGGCCGGTCGCGGCGCCCTGTTCCGCGGTCGCGGTCACAGGTCCTCCCCGAAGCTCGCGTCCCAGAAGTCGCCCGGCGTCGTCCCGCCGTCGAAGTCGGTGTTCTCGGTGAGGAACGTCAGCGTGTCCGTCCACTGCTGCTCGGTGTTGACGCCCGGGGCGGGCGCGCCCTCCAGGTCGAGCAGGCCGACGGTCGCCTCGAGCTGCGCCGTCAGCACGCTCTCGTCCGGCGCCTGCTCGGCGCCCTCGGCCATCGCGGCGACGGCGGCCTGCGGGTCCTCGGCCGCGGCCTGGAACGAGCGCGACGTCGCCCGCACCATCGCCTGGACCAGCCCGGGGTCGCTCTCGATGGTCGCCTCGTGCGCGACGAGGCCGGTGCCGAGCATGTTCATGCCGAAGTCGGCGAAGGGCAGCGCGGACACCTCCTTGCCCGTCTGGTCCTCGATGGTCGCGGACTGGTCGTGGTAGAAGCCCTGGATCGCGTCGACCTTGCCCTCGATGAGCGCGGCGATCTTGCCCGCCGCGTCGACGTTGACCACCGTCACGTCCGCCGGGTCCACGCCGTTGATCTCGAGCCACGCGGGGAACGTGCCGTACATCGCGTCGCCCGGCGTGCCGCCGACCGTCTTGCCCACGAGGTCCGCGGGCTCGGTGATGCCCTGGTCCTCGAAGAACTCGACGGAGCTCGGCCCGGTCTGCAGGAAGACGCCGACGCTGCGCACCGGCATGCCCGAGGCGATCCCGTTGGCGAGCGGCGGCGTGTCCGCCCAGCCGAAGTCGGTGTTGCGCTGCGCGACCTGCTGGACGGTGTTGCCGGACCCGTTGCCGGGCTGGATCGTGAGGTCGATCCCCTCGTCCTCGAAGATGCCGTCGGCGACGCCGAGGTAGAACGGCGCGTGCTCGCCGTACGGCACCCAGTTCAGGGTGACCGTGACCTCCTGCAGGCCCTCGGCGTTCGTCTCGCCCGCCGGGCCTGCGGCCTGCCCGCACGCGGCGAGGGCCGCGACCGCCGACCCGGCTGCCAGGGACGTCGCGAGCCTGCGCGGGCGCGGCCCGCGCCGCCTGCCGCCGTCCCTCTCGTCGTTCGTGCGGTCGTGCGCTGTGTGACGCCGGGTACCACGCATGGGTCGGACCTTTCTGTCGGGCCGCCGTCGCGACGGCGCGGGACGCGGGAGGGTGGGCGGCCGTCAGACCGTCGCGAGCGCGAGGCCGGTGCGCCGCGACGCGTGCCACGGGACGAGGAGCCGTTCGAGCACCTCGACGAGCACGAAGAGGACCACGCCGATGAGCGACATGAGGAGGAGGTCGGCGAACAGCAGCGGGGCATCGAGGTTGCCGCTGGCCAGCAGCAGCACGTACCCGAGGCCGCGGTCGGCCCCCACGAACTCGCCGACGACGGCGCCCACGACGGCCAGGGTGACCGCGACCTTGAGGCCGGACACGAGCTGCGGCAGCGCGCCGGGGAACCGGATCTTGCGGAACGTCTTCCACCGTGAGGCGCCCATGGTCGCGGACAGCTCGAGCAGCTCCGGGTCGACCGAGCGCAGCCCGGCCACCGCCGAGACCACCACGGGGAAGAAGGCGATGAGCACGGCGAGCACGATCTTCGGCGTCATCCCGAAGCCGAACCAGACCACGAGGATGGGCGCGATGGCGATCTTGGGGATGACCTGCGCGAACAGGATCAGCGGGTAGAGCGAACGCTCGGCGGTCCGGGAGTAGACCAGCAGCACGGCCGCCGCCACGCCGATCACCGCGGCGAGCGCGAAGCCGACGATCGTCTCGAGCGTGGTCACCCACGTGTGCTCGAGCAGCATCGCCCAGTCGGCGGCCATCGTCTCCGCGACCGCACCCGGGGAGGGCACGAGATAGGCGGGGACGAGCTCGCGCCACGCGACGAACCACCACACGGCGAACAGGGCCAGCAGCACCGCCACCGGCCGCCAGCCCTCCGCGAGCAGCGCCACGGCCGTGGGGCGGGCCTCCCGGGACGTCACCATGGCGTGGACCTCCAGCAGGTCAGCGGCCTCGCCGGTGAGGCCGCGCGTCCCACGGACACTAGGAGCCGCGGTGGGGCCGGACAACGAGTTGCCACTTGTTGCCGTGCCGGTGCCGAGGTCACACCTCGCGCGGGTCCGGGACTGCCTCCAGGTCGACAGCGACGGACCGGAACCCCGCGGACCGCACGGCCCGCAGCACCTCGCCGCGCAACGGCTCGGCCGCCACGCTCGCGAGGTCGTGGTGGGGTGCCTCGAGGCGGGCCAGGTCACCGTGGTGCCGCACGCGGATCTCCTCCAGACCCAGCCGCCGCAGCTCGCTCTCGGCGGCCTCGACCTGCACCGCCGCCTCGTCGGCGACCAGGCCGGGCAGGTGGCCGGGCAGGTCGCCGGGCAGGTGGCCGAGCTCGTCGTCAGGCAGGTCCGGCGGATCGGTCGGCGGCGGCATGCTGTCATTCGAGGGTGCGGCACAGGGGCAGTCAAGGTGTTGCCACCTCTTGCCGGGCAGGTAAGGACATGCCACACCTACGTGGTTTCACGGCAGATGGTTGCCGCGAGCGCCGGGCGCGCCGTACGCTCCCCGCGCATGGGCGAAACTGGCGAGACAGGGAGCTCTTCGGCCACACCGGACACCAGACCGACCATCTACGACGTCGCCAGGGCCGCCGACGTCGCGCCGTCGACCGTGTCGCGGGCGTTCTCCCGGCCGGGCCGGGTCAACGCGGAGACCGCGGAGCGGATCCGCCGGGTGGCGCACGAGCTCGGGTACCGCACCCGGCCGATCGGGCGGGCGCGGCCGGACGGCAGGACGGCGCTGCTCGCGATCGTCGTCGCCGACCTCACCAACCCGTTCTTCTTCGAGATCATCCGCAGCGCGGAGAAGACGGCGATCGATGCCGGGTACACGCTGCTGGTGGTCGACGCCCACGAGTCGAGCGGCGCCGAGCGCCGGGCGCTGGAACGCACCCTCCCGCTCGTGGAGGGCATCGTGCTGGCCACCTCCCGGCTGTCGGACTCGGCGATCCGGGCCGTCGCCAAGCAGCGCCCGACCGTCGTCATGAACCGCGTCGTCACCGACGTGCCGAGCGTGATCACCGACAACGCGCAGGGGATGCGGCGCGCCGTCGAGCACCTCGCGGGGCTGGGACACACCCGCCTGACCTACCTCGCCGGGCCCGAGGCGTCGTGGGCCGACGGCATGCGCTGGCGCGCGTTCCGCGAGGCGACCCAGGAGCTCGGCCTGCGCGCCCGGCGGCTCGGCCCGTTCGCGCCCACGCTCGCCGGCGGACTCTCGGCGGCCCAGGCCCTGACCACCCACGCCGCGACGGCGACGGTCGCCTACAACGACCTGGTCGCGATCGGCGCGATGCGCGGGCTGACGCGGTTGGGCGTCGACATCCCGCGCGAGCTGAGCGTCGTCGGGTTCGACAACATCTTCGGCTCCGACTTCTGCACCCCGCCGCTGACCACGGTCGCCGCCCCGCTGCGCCACTTCGGGGCGTTCGCCGTGCAGCGCCTGCTCAACCAGCTCCGCACCCCGTCGCCCGGCCTGTCCGTGCCGGCCCTGCTGCCGGCCAAGCTCGTCGAGCGGGGCTCGACGGCGCGCCGCGGCTGAACCCGCCGGAGGACCGGCCAGAGAGCCGGCACAGGGGCAACAAGTGGCAACTCGTTGTCCGGGGTCTGCGCCCGCCGCATGCTGACGGGCGGCAGGGAACGTCCTCGACGGAGAGGCAGGCCCATGAACCGCAGCACGGCACGCAGACCGGCACGCAGATCACCTCACCGCACGATCGCCGCGCTGATCGGCGCGCTCGTGCTGCCGCTGACGGCCCTCCCTGCCCTCGCGGGCACGGCGGGCACCGCGGCCACCGACCCCACGCGCCCCCAGGAGCCCGGCGTGACGATGCGGGTCTTCGACGTCCAGGTGCCGCTCGAGGACTACTGCACGCTCAAGCCCGGCCAGACGCCGAACGTCGACCGGCTCATGCCGACGATCGACTGGCGCACGGTCGACGACTTCGGGTTCGCCGACCGGTTCGTCACCGAGGTGACCGGTTATCTGGACGCGCCCGAGGCGGGCACCTACGAGTTCCGGCTCACGAGCGACGACGGCGCGCGCCTGCTGCTCGACGACGCCGTCGTCGTCGACCACCCGGGCAGGCACGGGGCGACGCCGAAGGACGGCTCGGCCACCCTCGAGGCCGGGTACCACGCCCTGCGCGTCGACCACTTCGACGGCGATCACGACCAGCAGCTCACCCTGGAGTGGCGCCCGCCGGGCGCCGACGGGTTCGCCGTGGTGCCGAGCTCGGTGCTCAGCACGGACGCCGACGTCACGCGCGTGACGTCGCCGGGCCGCAAGCAGTGCGAGGGCGTCACCGAGTCGCCGGGCGACGGTCTGCCGCTGACCGGGGTGCACCCCGACTACACGCTCACGGACCTGCGCCCGGACGGCTTCGAGCCGCAGGTCACCGGCATGGACTGGCTGCCGGACGGCCGCATGGCCATCGCCACCTGGGGCGGCGACCGGGAGACCGTGCTCGGCGAGGTGTACCTGGTCGACGGCGTGACCGGGGACGGCGACGCCGGCGACGTGACGTACACGCGGATCGCCGAGGAGCTCCAGGAACCGATGGGCCTCACGGTGGTCGACGGGCGCATCTACGTCTCCGAGAAGCACCAGCTCACCGAGCTCGTGGACACCGACGGCGACGAGGTCACCGACGAGTACCGCCAGGTCGCGACCTGGCCGTTCGGCGGCAACTACCACGAGTTCGCGTTCGGGCTCCTGTACGAGGACGGCTTCTTCTACGTCACGACGGGCATCGCGATGGTGCCCGGCGGCGCGACCCGCGACCCGCAGCTCGTGCCGAACCGCGGCTCGGTGCTGAAGATCGACGAGGACACGGGCGAGGTCGAGTACCTCGCGGGCGGCCTGCGCACCCCCAACGGCCTCGGGTTCGGGGCGGACGGCGGCATGTACGTCACGGACAACCAGGGCATGCACGTGCCGACGTCGAAGCTGGTCCGCGTGCGGGAGGGCGCGTTCTGGAACCACTACACCAACCCCGACGGCCCGTACGACGACCAGCCCGTCACCGAGCCCGTGCTGTGGCTGCCGCACGGTGAGATCTCGAACTCGCCGAGCAACCCCGTCATCCTCACCGAGGGCGTGTTCGCCGGGCAGATGGCGGTCGGCGACGTCACGTACGGCGGTCTGCAGCGCATCCACCTCGAGACCGTCGCCGGCCAGGAGCAGGGCGCCGTGTTCCGCATGACGCAGGGCCTGGAGTCGGGGGTGAGCCGGACGAGCGTCGGGCCCGACGGGTCGGTCTACGTGGGCGGTATCGGCTGGTCCGGCAACTGGGGGCAGGAGGGCAAGCTCGGGTACGGCCTGCAGCGGCTCACCTTCGACGAGAGCCGCGCGTTCGACATGCTCGAGATGCGCGCGGTCCCCGGCGGGTTCGAGGTCGAGTACACCCAGCCGCTGTCGGACGAGACCGCGCAGGACCTGGCGGAGCGGTACGCCGTGGCGCAGTGGCGCTACGTGTCGACGCCGCAGTACGGCGGCCCCAAGGTCGACGAGGAGGAGCTCGACGTCACGGGCGCCACCCTGTCGCCCGACCGCCGGACGGTCACCCTCCGGATCGACGGCCTGCGGCCGGGCCGCGTCGTCCACCTGCACTCACCGCGCCCGTTCGCCGACGCGAGCGGCCAGGAGCTGTGGAGCACCGAGGCCTGGTACACCCTCACCCGCCTGCCCGACGGCTCCACCGCGCCGCCGGTCTACGAGGCCGAGGCCGCCGACCTCTCGGGCGGCGCCGGGTGGAACACGAACCACGCCGGGTACTCGGGCGCCGGGTTCGTCGACCGCAACTGGGAGCCCGGCTCCCGCACCACGTTCGCCGTCCGCGCCGACCGGGCGGGCCGGCACGACCTCACGCTGCGGTACGCGAACGGGCAGAACGCCGACCCCAGCCCTCTGCCGCGGTCGATGAGCCTGTACGTCAACGGCGAGAAGGTCAAGCAGGTCTGGCTCGACAGCACCGTGAGCTGGTCCACGTGGGCGACCCACACGGAGACCGTGGAGCTGCGCAGGGGCGCCAACACCGTCGCCTGGGCGTACGACGCCGACGACGTGGGCCACGTCAACCTCGACAGCCTCACGGTCACCCCGACCCGGCGCGTGACGCTGTTCGACGGCGGCGACCTGGACGCGTGGGAGGCGGTCGGGGGCGGACCCGCGACGTGGCCCGTCGAGGGCCGCACCATGGAGTCCGTCGGCGGCGACATCCGCACCCGGGACCGGTTCGGCGACTTCCGGCTGCACGTCGAGTGGTTCCAGCCGCGGCACGCCGACGACGTCACCGGCCAGGCCCGCGGCAACAGCGGCGTCTACCTCCAGGAGCGCTACGAGGTCCAGGTACTGGAGTCCTTCGGCATCGACCCGCCCGAGCCGGACGGCGCCGGGGCGATCTACCTCAGGAAGCCGCCCGACGTGAACGCGGCCACCCCGATGGGGACCTGGCAGCGGTACGACATCGTCTTCCGCGCCGCCCGGTTCGCCGCCGACGGCAGCAAGACCGAGGACGCCCGGATCTCGCTCCGGTGGAACGGCCGCCTGGTGCACGACGACGTGGCGGTCGACGGCAAGACCGGCAACGGCCGGGACGAGGGGCCGACGCCGGGACACATCCGGCTGCAGGACCACGGCGACCCCGGCCTCAACCCGCTGTTCCGGAACATCTGGGTCGAGCGGCTCCCTGACGCCGCCGGCGCCCGGCCCTGAGCAGGCTCCCTTCGACCGAGAGGTTCGTCCGATGGAACACACCACCCCCACCACCCGCTCCCGGCCCTGGCTCGCGGTCGCGCTGGCCGCCGCGCTGTCGTTCCCGCTCCTCGCCCCGCCCGCGACGGCGCAGCAGGCGCCCGCCCCGGCCGCGGACGCGTGCGCGTACGGCTACACGAGCGAGGCCACCGTCCGGTTCGGCGCCGACGCCGACTCCGGCGTGCCCAACCGCGACACCGGGGACGGCTGCACCGTCATGGACGAGATCATGGCTCGCGCGCCGTTCGCGTCGCACGGGCGGTTCGTCGCCGCCGTCGCCTCGGTGACCCGCGGGCACGTCCTGCACGGTGTGCTCACCCACGCCGAGCGCGCCGCCGTCGTCCGCGCGGCCGCCGCCTCGCGGGTCGGCCGGCCCCACCCCGTCACGGGCAGGCGGTCCGTGGACCTGTCGGCGATCGGCCTGGTCGGGTACACGGTCCGCGCGACCATGCCGGCCGATGCCGCCGGGACCCTCGGGGCGCTCGCCGCGTGCGGCTTCCGGAACATCGAGCCGTCGGGCAGCGCGGGCAACTTCTACGGGTACACCGCGGCGGAGCTCGCACCGCTCACCCGGGACGCGGGGCTGACGGTGCCCTCGCTCGGCGTGAGCCTGGGCAACCTCCAGGACGACGTCGAGCTCGTCGCGGCCGAGGCGCACGCGATCGGTGCCCGGTACGTGCGGGTCTCGGGCTCGGGCGACTGGGACCTCGCCGACTACTCCCGGACGGCCGCGATCCTGAACGAGGCCGGCGAGCGGCTCGCGGCGGAGGGCATCCGGGTCGCCTACCACAACCACGGGTTCGAGCTCGAGTCCACGCCCGACGGCGTGACCGGGTACGACGTCCTGGTCCGCGAGACGGATCCCGCGTTCGTCACGATGGAGCTCGACGTGTACTGGGCGGCGAGCGTCGGCACGTCCGCCACCGACCTCTTCGAGCGGTACCCGGGGCGGTTCGAGCTGCTGCACCTCAAGGACATGGCGGCCGACGGCTCCTTCGCCGACGTGGGCGAGGGCACCATCGACTTCGCCGCGATCTTCGCCGCGGCTCCCCTGGCCGGGGTCCGGTACGGCTTCACCGAGCACGACCAGCCGTCGCCCGACGGCGTGACGTCGGCGTGCACCAGCCTCGGCAACCTCGCCGCGCTGCGCTACTGAGCCGCTGCCGGCACCGCCCCCTGGCCCGTCACTGCACCCGACCGAGCACCAGACCAGCACCCGACCGAGCACGAGGGAGTGCCATGTCCGCATCACACCGCCGCGCGCGCCGCCGGGCCGCTGCCGCGACGACCGCCCTGGTCGTCGGGCTCGCCGGCCTGGTCCCCGCCACCACCGCCGCCACGGCGCACGAGCCCGTCGCCCCGGCCGACACCCAGTTCGACACCCAGTTCGACAAGGTCCCCCTGGTCACCGAGGGCCTGGCCGACCCGTTCGAGCTCGACGTCGCCGACGACGGCCGCGTCGTCTACATCCAGCGCACCGGGCAGGTGGTCGTGCTGGACCAGGACACGCTGCGCCGCACCACGGCCCTGGACCTCGACTACTCGCTGGACCTGCTCACGCAGTCCGACGGCCTGCTGGGCCTGACCCTCGACCCCGACTTCACCGAGAACGGGTGGCTCTACCTGCTGTGGAGCGACCCCGACGTGGCGAAGATGAACCTCTCGCGGTTCACGATGGGCCCCGACGACACGATCGACCCCGCGTCGGAGCGGCGGCTGCTCGACTACACCATCTGGCGCGGCGAGGGCCGCGCCAACTCCCACATGGCGGGCTCGCTCGCCATGGGCCCCGACGGCGACCTCTACGTGGCCACCGGCGACAACTCCGACCCCTTCGACCAGCAGGGCTACACCCCGATCGACGAGCGGCCCGGCCGCAGGGGCTGGGACGCGCAGGGCACGTCCGCGAACACGAACGACCTGCGCGGCAAGGTCCTGCGGATCACGCCGGAGGACGACGGCACCTACACGGTCCCGGAGGGCAACCTCTTCGCACCGGGCACCGAGGGGACCCGCCCGGAGATCTACGGCATGGGCTTCCGCAACCCGTTCCGGATCACCGTCGACCCGGGGACCGGGGCGGTGATGGTCGGCGACTACGGGCCGGACGCCCGCGTCGCCGACCCGCTGCGCGGCCCCGAGGGCCAGGTCGAGCTCATCCGGATGACCGAGCCGGGCAACCACGGCTGGCCCTACTGCCACGCCGACAACCAGGCGTACATCGACTACGACTTCGCCACCGGCGAGTCGGGCGAGCCGTTCGACTGCGCCCGGCCGGTCAACGACTCGCCGAACAACACCGGCCTGCGCGAGCTGCCGCCGTCGCAGGAGCCGATGGTCTGGTACGGCTACGGGCCGTCGGAGGAGTTCCCCGAGATGGGCGAGGGCGGGGCCGCGCCGATGGCCGGCCCGGTGTACCGCTTCGACCCGGAGCTCGACGTGAAGACGAAGTTCCCGGAAGCCTTCGACGGGCGGTGGTTCGTCTCCGAGTACGCCCGCAACTTCTACCGGGCGCTCACGCTCGACGAGAGCACGGGCGAGGTCGAGGCGATCGACCCGTTCCTCCCGGACGAGACGTTCGTGGCCCCGTTCGAGGTCGAGTTCGGACCCGACGGCTCGCTCTACGTCATCGACTTCGGCCTCGGCTCGGGGGCCGGCCGCGGGAGCACCAACACCGACGCGGGCATCTACCGCATCGACCACGCCGCCGACGGCCGCCGGCCGATCTCGCGGTTCACCTCCGACGTCGACTCCGGTCACGAGCCCCTGACCGTCGCCTTCACGGGCGACACCAGCACGAGCCCCGACGGGCTCGACATCACCTACGCGTGGGACTTCGAGAACGACGGCGTCGTCGACTCCACAGAACCGAACCCCACGCACACCTACGCCGAGCGCGGGCAGTTCGAGGCCCGCCTGACCGTCACGGACACCGACGGCTTCACCGGCGTCTCGGTGCACACGATCACCGTCGGCAACACGCGCCCCGACGTCGCCTTCGGGGCGCCGGTGCACGGCGGGTTCGCCGAGCTCGGCGACACCGTCCCCTACGCGGTCGACGTGGCCGACGTCGAGGACGGCTCGACCGACGCGGGCACGATCGACTGCGAGCGGGTCACGGTGAGCACCCAGCTCGGCCACGACTCGCACGCCCACCCCATCGACAACTACACCGGCTGCACCGGGACGGTGTTCCTCGACCCTGCGGACCACGGCGTCGGCCAGAACGTCTACCCCGTGCTCCGCGCGAGCTACCAGGACCTCGGCTCCGCCGACATCCCGGAGCTGACCGGCCAGGACGCGGCTCGCCTGCAGGTGCGGGACAAGGAGGCCGAGTTCTTCGCCGACGGCTCCGGCGTCACCGTGGCCGACGACGCGGACGCTCGCGGCGGCCGGCTCGTCACCGACGTCGACGACGGCGACCGGATCGCCTTCGGCCCGCTGGACCTGCGTGGCATCGACGGCCTGACGATCGGTGCCGTGCGCGGCGCGTCCGACACGACCGTCGAGGTGCGGGAGGGCAGCCCGACCGGGCACACGCTCGGCCGGGTCCGCATCCCGCGGGCCACCGGGGACGGGCAGGTCGTCTCCCCCACGATCCGGATCCGGGGCGAGGAGGGCGCCACCACGCTGTACCTCGTGGCCACGAGCCCGCGCGAGCCCGACGGCGGAGCCGACCTCGGCCTCGACTGGCTCGTGTTCCACGGCCGGGGCGTCGCCGACGACGCGGCGCCGGCCGTGACGGCCGAGCCCGTGCGCGGGCCGCGGGCCGGTGCCCCGGTCGACCTGGCGGGCACCGCGGTCGCACCCGAGGGGCGCGAGATCGTCTCCTACCGGTGGGACCTCGGCGACGGCACGACGACGGACGGCGCGGCCGTCACCCACGTGTACGAGCAGCCCGGCCGGTACACGGCGCGGCTCATCGCGACGGACAGCGAGGGCACCCGCGACTGGACGACGGTCGAGCTGACGGTCCGGCGCTGAACCCGACGACAGGCACCGGCCCGGGCCACCGCGCGGTGGCCCGGGCCGGTCAGCGTCGGCCTCCCGTGCTACTCGCGCTGGTACGGCTGGAAGAGCTGGTCGCGGTTCACCCACGACGGGTCGACGAGCTCGCTGCGCAGCTCGCCCTCGACGATCTGGAGCACGAGGTCGGTCGTCGGCAGGTCGTACCGCTCCCAGACGTACCCGTTCCGGTCCGAGACGCGGACCGGGTACGTCTCGGGGTCCGCCCCGGGCGCGACCTGCCAGTAGAACGTGAGGCCCGAGCCGGTCGAGGCCCAGGGCAGGAGCCGGTCCTCGTCGCCGAGATCCGCGGGACGTTCGACGACCTCGTCCTCGAACAGGTCCTGGAGCTGCTCGAACTCGAGCCGGGACCGCTCGAGGTCGACATGCTTGAACCCTGCGCCCGGCGCCGGCACGAACAGGCGCAGGACGTCGGCCCACAGGCCGCCGCCGCCGCCGTCCAGGAGGTCCCGGTAGTCGGGCGGCACCGGGGCCCCGATCTGGTCCTCGACGCGCTGCCAGTCGAACGGGGTCGCGGGAGGGACGGGCCGTGCCAGGTCGATCAGCTGCTGAGCTCGTGTCATGAGGGCGCATTCCTCGGGGTCGCGGGGCCGGACCCGACCTCACCGAACCGGAGCCCGTCCGCGTTCCGGTCGAACGCCGGTGTCTCCCTGACGTTCGGCATGTCGGGTTCGTTCTTCAGGGTGACATCGAGATTGTAGTGGTCGCTCGTCGCCTTGATCTCGACCTGTGGCGGGATGTCGGTCGAGGCGTCGTCGGCGTACTTGAGCGTGACGTCGTAGTCGACAGGACCGGCGGGGACGCCGTCGATCTTGCCCGTGACGGCCCGCTTGACCTCGGACTCGATGGCGCTCTGCCAGGGGCTGTTGGACGTCGAGTGCTGGATGAAGAAGTTGTCCAGGTTCTTGTTCGGCCCGCCGAGCTGGGCGCCGAGGATGTGGCCCGCGTTGTGCTTCGCGCCGTCGTACTCGGCACCGAGGCCCGAGCGCACGCTGGCGGGCGGGTCGGTGCGCTGCCCGTACTTCGCGATGTTCTCGGGCGTCAGCGTGACCTTGACCCCGGTGGGACGCCCCGCGCCGTCCTTCGGCTTGAACTTCAGGCCGGGGATGCCGTCAGGGGCCGAGTGGGCGGCGTTGTGGACCAGGACGGGGGTGTCGCCGGCGTAGACGTAGTAGGTGTGGTGGGTCTCGACATGAAAGTTGTAGACCGTCTCGGCCTGGTCCTCGGCGCGGTCCTCGGTCTGCACGTCCTGCAGCGGGAGGGTCGCGCCCTCGGGGGTGACCAGCAGGTCACCGGTACGCAGGAACGCCGCGTCGACCCAGCCCCGGCCCTGGACCCAGAACGGGTGCTCGGCGGTGGTCGAGACGACCTGCCCGCCGATGGTCAGGTGGAACAGCTCGGTGCTGGTACGCACGAACGTCTCGGCCACCAGCGCCAGCTCGTCGCGCCCGGTGACCGTGTCCCGGGCCCAGACCTTGTCCCCGACCCGGATCTCCTCGATCCGGCGGGGACCGTCCGGGGTATGCACCAGCGTCCCGGCCACGAAACACTTCCCGAACCCGAACTTGCACCACCCCTTGCCCAGCGCCTGCCGGAACCCCCCAGCCTTCGCGATCGTCTTCGACAGCCCCATCGCTGCCTTCGCGGCACCACCCAGACCGATCAGAGACAACGCCGCACCCGCGATCGCGATCCCCGCCTCGGCCCACGACCGCTCACCCGTGGCCGCCAACGTGATGTTCGCCACCGCACTGACGATCGCCGCGACCGCCG
>NZ_JABEMG010000001.1 GCF_013004695.1 Promicromonospora citrea | reverse complement strand
GCGGTCGCCGGGTCCTGGCGGTGCGGGGCGTGCAGGGGCGCGAGCGCGGGGTGCCGCGCGAGGCGGTGGGCCAGGGCGTGCCGCCACCGCAGGTACAGGGCGGCGTCGGTGCTGTCGGCCTCGACGTGGGCGCCCGCCGCGACCCAGGCGCGCAGGCGCTCGGCCGCGGGCGACAGGTCGTGGGCGAGGTGGGCGACGAGGCCGGCGGCGCCGAGGTCGCGGGTGTCCCCGTGGATCCGGGCCTGGGTGTCCGGCGACTCGGGCTCGTCGGCGGCGGCCAGGAGCTGCCGGATGCGCTCGGCGCGGTACGGCGGGTACCACCAGCCGAGGTCGTGGGCCTCGCGTCCCGGGCGCAGGTCGCGCGGGCCGGTGCCGGGGCGTCCGTCGCGGGCCGCGGGTGCCTGCGTGACGGGCCGTTCGTTGGCGTCGACGGCGACCTGGGCGACCACGGCGGGCGCGGGCAGCTCGAGGTAGCCGTCGGCAGGCTCGGCGGCGGGCAGCGCGCGGTCGGCGGCGGCGGGCACCCGCCCGGCGGTCAGGCTGAGCACCTCGCCGGTGTCGTCGGCGGTGAGCACGCGGTTGACCGGGTCGACCCAGAGCGCGAAGGCGTCGGCCACGTCGCGGGCCGTGCGCGCGTGCAGCAGGGTGCGCCAGGCGGCCACGCCGACGTCGGACAGGTCGCGGGCGGGCCAGCTCAGGCGCCACGCGGCCGGGTCCGCGGTGTCGGCGGGGTCGGCCACGACCTCGACGTGGTGCGCGCCGGCGTTGGTGATGCCCCACGCGACCGAGCCCCGCGGCGAGACGGCGTGCGCGAAGTGCGGCACGCCGGGCACGCCGGGGAAGGCGAACCCGGCGACGTCGTACGGCTCGGCCGGGTCGGTGCACACGAGCCGCACCTGCTGGTACGGGCCGGGCAGCTCGAGGGTGCGGTGCGGGTCGCCGGCCACGAGGGGGCTGCCCGAGGCGGTGTGCGCGCCGTGGACGGCCCAGGCGTTGGAGCCCGAGCCCGCCTCGGCGTCGAAGAGGTGCAGCACGCGCTCGAGCGGGACGCCCGGCACGTGCAGGTGCCGGGCCACGTGGGCGCGCCACAGCACGCCGGGGAACCCGTTGAACAGCACGTGCACGGCGAGGAACACGCCGACCGGCGTCCACGGCTCCCAGGGCCGGGCGGGCACGCCGGCCAGCTCGGGCACGTCCCTGCCGCCGTCGCGCAGCCCCGCGGTGACGCCGTCGGCGTACGCGGCGAGCCATTCCTGCTCGGCGGGCGCCGCGGCGTCGTGGACGGCGCGCGCCGTCTCGGCGAGGAGCTCGCGCTCCGCGAACCGGTCCCAGGGCAGCCCCGCGTCACCGGCGAGCTCGGCGTACCGGCCCTCGGCGCGCAACCGGTCCGCCTCGATCTGCAGGCCCCGGTCCTGGGCGGTCACCCAGCCCTGGCCGTAGGCCAGCTCGGGCTCGGAGGCGGCCCGCACGTGCGGGATGCCCAGGTGGTCACGGAACAGGTCGAAGCTCATGCCGCTCATCGTCGACATCATCTCCTGCGGGCCGGGTTGTCGAGCTCGCCCGCGTAGATCAGCGACTCCGACTGGTTGGTCAGGTCCACCATCTGCAGCGTGTTGCGCAGCTGGAGGCGGTTGAGGCACGAGTGCGCGAACCGGTCGGCGCGCAGGTCGACCGGTGAGCCCGGGTGCTCGGCCGCGTGCCGGTCGATCGTCTCGGCCACCAGGGCCCAGAACCGGTCCTCGGCGAGCACGCCGTCGCCGGCGAGGATCCCGGACAGGTGCCGCAGCACGCCGTCGAACACGTCGGTGAAGATCGCGAGCGCCTTCTCGTCGTCGTCCACGACGGCGCGGACGCGCTCGACCGCGGGCGGCAGCGGGGCGTGGCCGAGCACGGCGACCTCCTCGCCGATGTCCTTCATGAGGGCGCGCACCACGACGCCGTCGCGCAGCACGAGGATGAGGTTCTCGCCGTGCGGCATGAACGCGAGCTCGTAGGTGAGCAGGCAGTGCACGAGGGGGTAGAGGTAGGCGTCGAGGTAGGCGCGCAGCCACTGCTCGGGCGGCAGGCCGGACGCGCGCACGAGCGCGGAGGCGAACGCGGTGCCGCCCGCGTCGCGGTGCAGGAGGCTCGCCATCGTCACGACGCGTTCGCCGGGCCGCAGGTGCGGCAGCGGCGACTCGCGCCACAGGGCGGCGAGCATCTTGCGGTGCGCGTTCGGCCGGGGCGTGCGGTGGTAGACGTCGCCGGTGTAGCCGACCGACGCGATCTCGCGCAGCACGGTGAAGCCGGTGCGGCGCAGGGTGTCGTCGCGGGCGACCAGGTCGGCGACCCAGTCGTTGATGGCGGGCGTGGCACGCATGTAGGCGGGCGACAGGCCGCGCAGGAAGCCCATGTTCTGGATGGCGAGCGCGACCTTGACGTAGTGCCGGTCGGGCCGCGTGCGGTTGAACAGGGTGCGGATCGACTGCTGCGGCTGGTACTCGTCGCTGCCGGGGCCGACGGGGACCAGGTCACCGCGGGCGACGTCGGCGGCGAAGGTGATCGCGACGCGGTGCTCCCACTGCCACGGGTGCACGGGCAGGTAGAGGTAGTCGGCGGGGTCGTGGCCCGCCGCGGTCAGGCGTTCGGCGAAGGCGGTGCGCTCGGCGGCGGTGAGCTCGCCGGCGTAGTGGCCGTCCTCGGTGTCGCCGGCCGCGAGCGCCAGGTGGGTGTGCTCGCGGCGGGCGGCGAGCCAGAGCAGGCGCAGGCGCTGCCCGCGCTCGGGCGCGTAGGCGCGGTAGTCGCTCAGGGAGAAGCCGATGCGGCCGTTGTTGGCGACAAAGCCGGGGTGGCCCTCGGACATGGCGGCCTCGACCTGCTGGAACGCCGCGGCGACGTCGTGCGGCCCGTCGGCCGTGCGGAGCCGGTCGAGCAGACCGCGCACCGAGGGGGTGGTGCCGTCGAGCTCGCGCTCGTGCTTGGCGGCGGCGGAGGCCAGGGTCGAGGAGAGCTCCTCGAGGTAGGTGGCCAGCAGCGCGTCCGGGATCTGCAGCAGGGGCTGCAGCTCGGCGACCAGCTCGAGCGCGTCGACGGGCAGCTCGGTCTCCCCGAGCGGCCCGGCCGCGGCGGTGCGGCGCACCGAGGCGGGGTCGATCACCCAGTGCTCGAGCGCGTACCGGCGGGCGGTGAACCGGTAGGTGACGGTGCCGAGGTCGAGGCGGTAGGCGCCCTGTGCCGACGGCCCGTCGGCGACCGGTGAGAGGAGCCGCTCGTGGGTGAGCTCGGCGACCGTCTTGGCGACGAGGTGCCGGTGGGCGTGCTCCGTGTGCGCGGGCACGAGGTGGGTGGCGCCGGGCGGGCCGTCGCCGAGCGGGGACGCGGCGAAGTCGGCGCGGGTCGCGACGCTGAGGGCGGCGCGCTTGGCGTGCGCGCCGCGGCCGAGGTCGACCTCGCGCAGCACGCGGAAGCCGGCCGCGGCGTTCTTGGCGGCGATGCGCCGGTTGCCGACGTCGGGTTCGACGACGACGCGGGCGGCGCCGCGCCCGCCGGCCCCCGGGTCGGTGAGGCAGAACCGCATGACGGCCGTCATGACGGCGTCGGTGAGGCCGTGCCGCGGCGTGACCGGGGGCGCGACCAGCAGGTGCATGCCGAGGTCGCCGGGCTCGGCGTCGTGCACGCCGACGAGCAGCACGCGCGCGGGGTCGTAGGTCTCGGTGAGGAGGACGGGCTCGCCGTCGAGGCGGCCGAGCCACGCGTCCTCGTGCGGTGCCGCCTGGACGCCCGCGAGGTAGTCGCGCACCTGGGCGACGTCCAGGTGCCCCATCTGCCAGTACGCCGCCGAGGGGTGGGCCAGCCAGCCCTGGACGAGCGCGGCGTCGCGCTGCGGGTCGACGGGCTCGAACGTGATCTGGCCGAGGCGGGTCGTGGTGGTGAAGGCGACGGCGGTCATCGGGCGCCTCCCGGCAGCCCGAACTGCTGGAACGCGATGCGGCGCTCGACGGCGTACGGCTCGCGGCCGGTGACGTTCGCGAGGACGACGGACGCGCGCCACGCCCCGAAGCCCAGGTCGGGGGCGGTCACGCCGTGGGTGTGCTCCTCGCCGTTCAGCACGTGCACGCGGCGGTCGTCGTCGACGGTGTAGTCGCGGGCGACCGCGTACCGGCCGCGCTCGTCGAGGGTGACGAGGCCGGGGGCCAGGAACGCCGGGAGCTGCGCGGCGTAGCCCGTCGCGGCGACGACGGCGCGCGTGCGGTGCTCCGCCGTCGTGCCGAGCTGCCCGTGCCGGAGGGTGAGCACGTACTCGTCCGTGCCGGCGTCGTGGCGGGCGGCGACGACCTCCGTGTCGGTGAGCAGCGTCGTCGGCAGCTCCCGGCCGAGGGCCGAGCGGCGGTAGAGGGTGTCGTAGATGTCGTCGACCAGGTCGCCGCTGATGCCCTTGTAGAGGGCGCGCTGCTCGCGCCCGAGCCGGTCGCGCAGCGCGCCGGGCAGGGCCGTGTAGTGGTCGGTGTACTCGGGCGACGTCATCTCGAGCGTCAGCTTCGTGTACTCCATCGGGAAGAACCGCGGCGAGCGCGTCACCCAGTCCAGGCGCAGCTCCCCCGGGCCGGTGCCGCACGCGTCGAGCAGGTCGCGGTACACCTCGGCCGCCGACTGCCCGCTGCCGACCACCGTCACCGCGCCCGACGCCGCGAGCGCCGCGCGGTGCGGCAGGTAGTCGCCGGTGTGCACCACGGGCCCGGCGCCGTCGAGGTGCTCCAGGACGGCGGGCAGCCGCGGCTGGGTGCCGGTGGCCAGCACGACGTGCTTGGCACAGTATTTCTCGACGCCGGCGCTGGTCTCGGCCGTCACCTCGAACAGGTACCCGTCCCCGGCGGCGACGCGCACGACGCTCGTGACCCGCCGCCCCCACCGCAGCGTGGGCAGCTGCGCGGCGACCCAGCGGCAGTACTCGTCGTACTCGGCGCGCAGCGGGTAGAACGACTCACGGATGTAGAACGGGTACAGGCGCCCGGTCGCCTTGAGCCAGGCCAGGAACGAGTAGGGCGACGTCGGGTCGGCCATCGTCACGAGGTCGGCGAGGAACGGCACCTGGAGCGTGGTGCCCTCGATGAGCATGCCCGGGTGCCAGGAGAAGCCGTCGCGCTGGTCGAGGAACACGGCGTCGACGTCGGGCAGCGGCTCGGCCAGCGCGGCCAGGCCGAGGCCGAAGGGGCCGAGCCCGATGCCGACGAGGTCATGGACGTGCTGCTGGTTCATCAGCTCTCCCCCTCGGCGCGGGCCAGGCGCGGGTGCACCGTCCGGCACGGCGGCTCGCCGGTGTCGGTGAGCGCCTCCCCCGCGAGCAGGCCGTGCGCCGCGGAGCGGACGAGCTCGAGCACGCCCCGCACGTCGGCGAGCGTGGCGTCGGGGTTGAGCAGCGTGAGCTTGAGGCAGGGGCGGCCGTCGACCACGGTCTTGGCGACGAGGGCGCGGCCGGAGTCGAACAGGACGCGGCGCACCTGGGGCACGAGCGCGTCGGCCCGCGCGGGGTCGAGGCCGTCGGGCTCGTAGCGGAACAGGACGGTGGACAGGTCGGTCGTGCCGACGACGCGGAGGTCGGGGTCGGTCGCCAGGTCGGCGTGGACGGCCGCCGCGAGGTCGCACACGGCGTCGACCATGGCGCCGACGCCGTCGGGGCCGAGCGCGCGCAGGGTGACCCAGAGCTTGAGGGCGTCGAAGCGGCGCGTGGTCTGCAGGGACTTGTCGACCTGGTTGGGGTCGGCGTGGGGCTCGCCCTGGGGGTTGAGGTAGTCGGCGTGCCAGGCGACGGGCGCGAGGTCGGCCCGCTCGCGCACCACGAGGGCGCTGGAGGAGACGGGCTGGAAGAACGACTTGTGGAAGTCCACGGTGACGCTGCGGGCGCGCTCGATACCGGCCAGCAGGTGGCGGCGCGTGGGGCTGACGAGCAGGCCGCAGCCGTAGGCGGCGTCGACGTGCAGCCAGGCGCCGACCGCGTCGCACAGGTCGGCGACGGGGCCGAGCGGGTCGACACAGCCGCGGTCGGTGGTGCCCGCCGTGGCCACGACGGCGACGACGACGTCGCCCGTGCGCGCGACGTCGACCAGCGCGCGGCCCAGGGCGTCGGGGCTGAGCCGCCCGTCGGCGTCGGTGCCGACGGCGACGACGGCGTCGTCCTCGAGGCCGAGCAGCAGCGCCGACTTGGCGATGCTGAAGTGGCTCGACTGCGTCGTGAGGATGCGCATGGCGGTCAGCGGCACCCCGGCGCGGCGGGACCTCTCGCGGGCGAGGAACAGGGCCTGGAAGTTGGACTGGGTGCCGCCGGAGGTGAAGACGCCGTCGGCGTCGGGGCCGAAGCCGATGCGGCCGGCGGTCCACTCGACCAGGCGGCGCTCCATGAGGGTGGCGACGGTGGACTGGTCGTAGGTGTCCACGGAGGTGTTGATCGCGGCGAGCATCGTCTCGGCGCCGACCGCGGGCAGCGCGACGGGGCAGTTGAGGTGCGCCGTGTAGGCGGGCTCGTGGAACCAGACGGCGTGCGTGGCGTACAGGTCGGCGGTCTCCCGGAGGGCCTCGCGGGTCCCCGCGGCCGGGCCGTCGAGGTCGACGGCGTCCACGAGGGCCTGCAGCTCGGCGCGGGCGGCGCCGGAGAACGGCTGGGTGACGGTCCGCAACCGGGTCGCGACGTCCTCGGCGACCTCCCGCACGGTCTCGGCGTACAGGCTCGCGGTAGCCCCGCGCAGCAGCGCGGTCGTGTCGTGCGACCGCACGGCGGACGAGGCGGGTGCGGTCACGTTCGACGCTGCGGGCAGGCGTGAGGGCATGCGGAAGTCTCCTCGGAGAGGGGGAGCCGCCCCGAGGGGCAACTTAGGTTTGCCTGGCCTAACCTAATGCCTCCCGGGCGCGCGTCAAGCCGTCCGCCGGACCCGGGACGTGGCGCGCGTCACTCCGGAAGGAGGCCGAGCGCCACCACCCCGCCCTCCACCGACAGGGCCCGGATGCCCGCCTCCCGCAGCACCCCCGCCACGCGGGCCGAGCGCACGCCCGCCTGGCACAGCACGTGCACCGGGCGGCCCGCCGCCCACGCGGCGACGTCCAGCACGGCCGCGTCCGCGGCCGGACCGCCGAACCGGCCCGACGGGACCAGGCGGGCGCCCGGCACCGGGGAGATCACGGCCTCCCACTCCTCCCGGACGTCCAGGACGAGGGGGTCGGCGCCGTCGGCGCGAGCCGCGGCCAGCTCGGCCGGCGTGACGCTGTCCGCGGCGCGGGCGGCCGGTGCGGTCCCGCAGAACACGGCGTAGGGGTCGCGGCCGTCGGTCGCGCGCAGGAGCGCGGTCACCGGCTCGCGGTCCGGGTCGCGCCGCACGGTGAGCTGGCGCCACGTGAGGGCGAGCGCGTCGTACACCGCCAGCCGGCCGAGCAGCGTCCGTCCGGCGCCCGTGACCAGCTTGATCGCCTCGGTCGCCAGCACGGAGCCGACCGTGCCGCACATCGCGCCGAGCACGCCCCCGGTCGCGCAGTCGGGTGCCGCGCCCGGCGGGGGCGGCACGGGGAACACGTCACGGTAGGTCACGCCCTGTCCGCCCGGCGCCGCCCCCCAGAACGTCGACACCTGGCCCGTGAACCGGTAGATGCCGCCCCACACGCACGGCAGGCCCAGCACCTCGGCGGCGTCGGAGACCAGGTACCGCGTGGCGAAGGCGTCGGTGCCGTCGAGCACCAGGTCGTACCCGGACAGCACCTCCAGCGCGTTGTCCGGGGTGAGCCGCTCGGAGTGCTCCACGACGCGCACGTGCGGGTTCACCGCCGCGACCGCCTCACGGGCCGACGTCGTCTTGGGCCGCCCCACGTCCGCGACACCGTGCACCACCTGGCGCTGCAGGTTGGACTCCTCGACGACGTCGTCGTCCACCACGCCGAGCGTGCCGACGCCGGCGGCGGCCAGGTAGAGCAGCGCCGGGCTGCCCAGGCCGCCCGCACCCACGACGAGGACGCGCGCGGCCGCGAGCCGGCGCTGCCCCTCGGGGCCCACGCCCGGCAGGGCCAGGTGCCGGGCGTACCGGGCGGCCTCCTCACGGCTGAGGTCGGGGCCGGGCTCGACCAGCGGCGGCAGGGTGCGCTCCCGGGCGGTCACAGCGCGAGGTCCAGGTTGTCGCCCCGCTCGTCGCCGAGCCGGACCCGGCCGTCCGGCGAGGACGACGCCAGGGCGTGCTCGCGGCGCGGCGGGCGGCCCGCCCGGGCGGCGTCGTACCCCGCCTCGACGGCGCGGCGCATCGCGCGGGCCATGCGCACCGGGTCGGCGGCACGCGTGACGGCGGTGGCCAGCAGCACGCCGTCGCAGCCCAGCTCCATGGCCAGGGCGGCGTCCGACGCCGTGCCGATGCCCGCGTCGAGGATCACCGGGACGGCGGCCGCCGCGGCGATCGCCTCGATGTTGCGCGGGTTGGCGATGCCGAGGCCCGAGCCGATCGGCGAGCCCAGCGGCATGACAGCCGCGCACCCGACGTCCTCCAGCCGGCGCGCGAGGATCGGGTCGTCGTTCGTGTAGGGCAGCACGGTGAAGCCGTCGTCGACGAGCTCGCGTGCGGCCTCCAGCAGGCCCACCGGGTCGGGCAGGAGGGTCACGTCGTCGGCGATCACCTCGAGCTTGACCCAGTCGGTCGCGCACGCCTCGCGCGCCAGGCGCGCGGTGAGCACGGCCTCGCGCGCCGAGAAGCAGCCCGCCGTGTTCGGCAGCGCGCGGATGCCGAGGCGCGCGAGCAGGCCCCACACGCCGGTGTCCCCGCCCGTCCCGCCCGGCGCCGGGCGGGACACCCGGCGCATGGCCACCGTGGTCAGCTCGGTGCCGGACGCCACCAGCGCGTCCTCCAGGGCCAGCAGGCTGGCCGCTCCCCCTGTCCCCATGACGAGGCGGGAGCCCAGGGGCGTGCCCGCGACGGTGAGGGGGGTGTCGGCAATCTCGGACGCGGTCCCGGTCACGTCAGCCTCCCTGCACCGCGGTGACGACCTCGACACGGTCACCCGGGCGCACGGTCGTCGTGGACCAGGCGCCGCGCGGGACCACGGCGTCGTCGAGGGCGACGGCGACCCCCTGGGGCGCGCCGTCGACGACGTGCGCCGGCAGCAGACGCGCGACGAGGTTGGCGACGGGCAGGGGTTCGTCGAGCGGGTACGGCTCGCCGTTCACGAGCGCCGTGGTGGTGGGGGTCGTCATGCGGTGCCTCCTGTCATGCGGTGCCTCCTGGGCCGGCTCCGACCGTCTGGTCGGCGGGGTGAGCGGACGTGAGGTAGCGCAGCGGGTCCGCGTGGCGCGCGGCCGCCTCGGCAGCGGCGACCGTCGGCGCGTCGCGGGCGCTCGCGGCGGTGCGCCGCACGGGTCAGGCCCGGCAGGTGCTCGACGCCGTGCGCGGCCTGGGCCGGCGCGGTGAGCGGTCGCAGAGCGCCGCACGTCTCGCGGCGTCGCTGAGCTCGGCCCGGCAGTCCGGTGCGGCACAGGCCGGGCCGCAGCCGTCGGCGATCGTGCACAACCCGGGTCGCCGGGAGATGCGGGGGCTCGGCCGCTCATGAGACGTGCAGTCGTCGTGGTGATCACGGTCGTCGTGCTCGCGATCGGGACCTGGATCGGCTGGCCGCGCGAGGGCGGACCGGTGGACCCGACCGCGCAGGACGCCGGGGTGGCCGCCCCGGGCGGCCAGGACGACTTCCGCAACCCGGAGGGGACGTCGGACGACCCGCCCGAGGCCGGTGCACCGGTCACCGGACCTGTGGACGAGCCTGTGGACGGACAGCCGGCCGCCGGCGACCCCGCCGTCGAGGTCACGGCCGAGCCGGAGTTCGACGAGACCGCGCCGAGCGAGCCCGTCCCGGCGACGTGGGACGACACCGTCCGCGCGGCCGCACGCGACGCCGCCCTCGCGACCATGACGGCGTTCGCCGCGACCGACCGGTCGGCGGCCGCCTGGTGGGACGCACTCGAGCCCCTGCTCACGCCGCAGGCCCGACCCGTCTACCAGGACGTCGACCCCCGCCTCGTGCCCGTCACGGAGGTGACGGGGGACCCCGAGGTCACGGACGAGACCTCCACGCTGCTCGCCGAGGTGTCCGTGCCCACGGACATCGGCCCGTACACCGTGCTGCTCACCCGGGCCGACGGCGCGGCGCCCTGGCTGGCCGAGCAGATCAGGCCGCCGGAGGGGTCGTGAGCGGGCGGGACGCGGTCGGCCTCGCGACGCGCGCGACCCGGACCGCGGTCCGTTCCCGCGGTCGGCGCCCCGGGCGGCGCGACGACGGCACCCGCCGCGCGGTCCTCGTCCTCGCCGTGCTCGCCGCCGCCGTCCTCGCGGTGCCCGCCGCCCTCGTCGCCATGGTGGTGCTCGTCGGCGGGGCCGTGAGCGAGAGCCAGTCGCAGGGCGGCTGCAGCCTGTCCGCGTCGGTCGTGCCCGCGGGCGGCCAGGCGGCCGCCGCCGGCGGGTTCACCGCCGAGCAGCTGCAGAACGCCTCGGTCATCCTGCAGGTCGGCCAGGAGCGCGGGGTCCCGGGCCGCGCACAGGCGATCGCCGTGATGACCGCGCTGGGCGAGTCCGGCCTGCGCAACCTCGCCTACGGCGACGACCGGTTCGGCGTACGCAACCCGGACGGCACGCTGACCTCGTCGATCGGCATGTTCCAGGAGCAGAAGTGGTACGGCACGGTCGAGGAGCGGCTCGACCCCGTCCAGTCGTCGGGCCGGTTCTACGACCGGCTGCTCGCCGTGACGGGCTGGGAGACGCTCGAGCCGACCATCGCGGCGCACAAGGCGCAGCGCAACGCCGACCCGTACCACTACCAGAAGTACTGGGACCAGGCGCTGCGCGTGATGCAGCTCGTGAGCGGGGCCGACGAGCAGGACCTGGAGGCGCTCTCCCGGTCCGTGCAGGGCGCCGCCGCGGGCGCACCCTGCCTGTCCGGGTCGATCAGCCAGGCCGCCGTCGGCGCGGGCGGCTGGGCGAACCCGGCCGTCGGCACCAAGGCGTCGGGCTACGGACCGCGGAACACCGGCATCGCCGGAGCCTCGACGTACCACCTCGGGCAGGACATCGCCGCGTCGTGCGGCACGCCGGTGTTCGCCGCGGCGGCGGGCCGCGTCGTCATCTCGGGCGCCACAGGCTGGGGCACCGGCAACACGATCCGCGTCGAGCACGGCTCGGGCCTCGACTCGACCTACGGGCACCTGCTCACGGGGACCAACCTCGTCCGGGTGGGCGACGTGGTGCGCGCAGGGCAGCAGATCGCGTCCATGGGCGGCGACTCGCGCATCGACCCGGCGGGCGCCGGCACGTCGTCGGGCTGCCACCTGCACTACGAGGTGCGGATGAACGGCCAGGCCGTCGACCCCGAGCCGTTCATGGCCCAGCAGGGCGTGACGCTCGGCGTGGCCGCGCCGGTCACCGAGTCGGTGGCGCCGCAGGACGCGACGGAGCCTGCCGGACCCGCGGACGCCGCGGGGCGCTGACCCCGCGCGCACCGATGACTTCTGCCCGCCGCGGGCGTCCAAGAAAACAGGTCGCGATCGTCACCGGGAATAACGGACGATGATCCGACGTCGTAGTGACGTAGGTCGCGTGCAAGGACGCTCTCGATCTCGGCCCGCGCGCACCATACCGAGAGGGCATCCACCCCATGAGCACCGACACCATCGACACGTCCGACCACCCGATCGAACCACCGACCGCCCCGGCTGCCGGCAGCGTGCCCGTGGCTGCGGCCGTGGCCGTCCCCGACGAGCCTCCCACCAGGCTGCCCGCCGGAGCCTTCCGCGCCATCGCCCTCCTCATGGCGAGCGCGTTCACGGTCATCCTCAACGAGACCACCATGTCGGTGGCACTGCCGCCGATCATGGACGAGCTGGGCGTGACCCCGACGACCGGGCAGTGGCTGACCACGGCGTTCATGCTCACGATGGCGGTCGTCATCCCGGCGACCGGCTACCTCATCAACCGGCTCGGCACGCGCGGTGCCTACCTCCTGGCCATGTCGCTGTTCACCGCGGGCACGGCGCTCGCGATGATCGCTCCGGGCTTCGGCGTCCTCGTCACGGGCCGCGTCGTCCAGGCCACCGGCACCGCGATCATGATGCCGCTGCTCATGACGACGATCATGACGATCGTGCCGCCGCACATGCGGGGACGGGTCATGGGCAACGTCGGCCTCGTCATCGCCGCGGCGCCCGCCCTGGGCCCGACGCTGTCGGGCGCGGTGCTGGAGCCGCTCGGCTGGCGCGGGGTGTTCGGCGTCGTGCTGCCGATCTCGGTGCTCGCTCTGGTGGCGGGCGTCCTGTGGATCCGGGACGTCTCGGAGAAGGACTCCCAGCACCTCGACCCGCTGTCGCTGGTGCTCACCGTGGTCGCCTTCGGCGGTCTCGTCTGGGGCCTCTCGGGCCTGGGCGAGGGTGCGCACGCCGCGGCGGGCACGCTGAACCCGGCGCTGCCGCTGACCGCGGGCGTCGTGTTCCTCGGCCTGTTCGTGTGGCGGCAGCTCGTGCGCCAGCGCACCGACTCGGCGCTGCTCGACCTGCGCACGTTCCTCGAGCGCAACTTCCGCGTCGCGATCGCGATCATGACCGTCTCGATGCTCGCCATGTTCGGCACCCTGATCGTCCTGCCGCTCGTGCTGCAGGACGCCATGGGTCTCACGCCGCTGCAGTCCGGCCTCACGGTGCTGCCGGGCGGGCTCGCGATGGGCCTCCTGGGCCCCGTCGTGGGCCGCTGGTACGACCGGGTCGGGCCGCGCCCGCTCCTCGTGCCCGGCACGGCGCTCGTGACCGTCGGCATCGGGATGCTCGCGTTCCTGCACCCCGGCACGTCGGTGCTCTACGTGCTGGGCGCGCACATCCTGCTGAGCCTCGGGCTCTCCGCGGTGTTCACGCCGCTGTTCAGCTCGGCGCTCGGCGTGCTCCGGCCGCACCAGTACTCGCACGGCTCCGCCACGATCAACACGGTGCAGCAGGTCGCCGGTGCCGCGGGCACCGCACTGTTCATCGCGATCATGACGCTCCGCTCGGAGAGCCTGGTCGACGACGGCGCCTCGGCCGCCGACGCGATGACCACGGGTGCGGGGCTCGCCTTCGCGGTCGGTGCGGGTGTCATGGCCGTGACCATCGGCCTGGCCACGCTGATCCGCCGCCCCGAGACGGACGGCGAGTTCCACGGCGGCCACTGAGGTGGGCGCCGAGCGCTGATCCCGGTCGGCCGCGCGGTGCGGCCACGGGTCCTCGGTCCCCTGTCACGAGATCGTCCGGTCGTCGGACCGGTCTCGTGACAGGGGACCGTTCTCGTTCCCACCCCGGTCGCTACCTCCCGAAGAGGCGCGCCAGCAGGCCCGTGGCCTCGCCCCGCCGCCCGCCGGCGGCCGGCGTCAGCCGGGTGACCTCGATCGTCGGCAGACCGCGCAGCTCGAGCAGGCGGTCGGCCACGGGCAGGACGTCCGCGAGCGCCGGCGGGTGCTCCCGGTCCGGGACGAGCCCCGCGGCCTTCAGGGTGTCGGGGACGGTGCCCGCGTCGAGGCGCTCGGTCCAGGCAGCGGGGTCGAGTGCGAGGAACTCCGGCTGCTGCGGCGGGACGTCGCCCGGGGCGTCGGCGGGCGGGGCGTCGGCCGTCCGCGCCGGGGCGGGGACCCGGTCGACCAGGAGGGCCGCGAGGCTCTCGGCGCGGAACCGCGCCCCGGCGTGCTCCTCGTGGTCCAGGAACACGACCTGCCCGAGGTGCCCGGCAGGCCCGGGCGCCAGGTCCACCGCCCAGACGTTGCCCGCGCCGTCGGTGCCCACGGGGAACCACAGCGGCGAGCCGACCGCGGGCTGCACCCGGCCCTCGGGGTCCTGGGGTGCCCGGGTCTCCGCGTCCGCCGACCAGGTGCCGAAGCGTCGGGCGGGCAGGAACGCCTCGCGCAGGAAGCTGCCGCTCAGGGGGACGATCTCGAATCCACCGAAGCGGTCGTCGTCACCGAGCCGCAGGGCGCCCGAGGCGGCGACGGAGTACAGCGCGCGCACCTCGTGGGGCAGCTGGGCTCCACCGGGGAGCTGGGCTCGCGCGGCCTCGACCTCGTCGGGCGTCGCGCCCCCAGCCTCCGGCAGGTGCTCGCGCACCACGCGCGCGACCGCCTCCGGGTCGGCCGACGGAGCGGGCGTGGCGTCGGGTCGCGGGGCGAGCGTCGCCCGGTGCGGAGCAGGGAGCGCTCCGGGCTCCAGGACGATCTCGAGGACGGGCAGCCCCGGCCCGGGGACGACAGCGGGCGGGAGGGTGATCAGCTCGACGGCGTCGTCCGCGCCGTCCGCGGTCGCGGTCACGTGGACGAGCTGCTCGCTGTCGGGCAGCTGTGCCGCGACGGCCCGGAGCGCGTCCTCGAGACCGGCCCGCGGTCCGGGCCCGCCCGTGCGCGCGGCCTCGAGCGCGAGCGCGCGGTGGTGCTCGCGCCGGGCGGCGGCGTCGCCGTCGTCGGTGTAGGTCCCCTGCCAGGCGCCCTTGCCCACGGTGCCGACGAACGCGTGCGTCCGCGTGCCCGGCGGGGCGGACCGGCGCAGCGCGTCGACGAACGGGGCCCAGGTCTTCCACGCGGTGACGGTCATGGCGCACATGATGCCGCCTTCAGCCTAGGCGGGCCCGCCCGACGTTCCGTAGACTCCAGGCATGGCCGGGGTGCGGGTCTTCGCAGGTACCGGAGGTCAGCGGTTCGCTCACGCGATGTGCGCCGATCTCGACGTCCCCTTGAGCCCAATCAGGATCCAGCGCTTCGCCAACGACTGCCTCCAGGTGCAGCTCCTCGAGAACTGCCGCGAGCGCGACGTCTACCTCGTGCAGTCGGTGGTCCGCCCGGCGCAGGAGAGCCTCATGGAGCTCCTGCTGATGGTCGACGCGGCCAAGGGGGCGTCCGCCGCGCGCGTCACCGCCGTCATGCCGCACTTCGCCTACGCACGGTCGGACAAGAAGGACGCGCCGCGCATCTCGCTCGGGGGCCGCCTGGTCGCGGACCTCCTGGAGACAGCCGGCGTCGACCGCATCCTCACGATGACGCTGCACGCGCCGCAGGTGCACGCGTTCTTCCGGGTGCCGACGGACCAGCTCAACGCGCTGCGCGAGCTCGCCGCGTACTTCCTGCCGAGCGACCTGTCGAAGGCCACGGTGGTCTCCCCCGACCTGGGCAACGCGAAGAGCGCGTCGGCGTTCGCCAAGATGCTCGGCGTGCCCGTCGCGGCGGCCGCGAAGGAGCGGTTCGACGGCGACCGGGTCGAGATCACGTCCCTCATCGGCGACGTCACGGGCCGCGACATCATCGTGCTGGACGACGAGATCGCCAACGGCTCGACGGTCCTCGCCGTGCTCGACCTGCTGCGGGAGCACGGCGCCCGCAGCGTGCGGATCGCGTGCACCCACGGCATCTTCGCGAACGACGCCGTGCACCGCATCGCCGCCGACCCGGACGTCGTCGAGATCGTCACCACCGACACGGTGCCCACGGCGGGCCTGCTGTCGCACGACAAGCTGACGGTGATCAGCGTGGCGCCGGCGTTCGCGGAGGCGGTGCGACGCATCCACAGCGGCGAGTCCGTGAGCGCGCTGTTCGACCCGGCGTTCGACCCGGCGTCGGACCCGTCACGGGTCTAGCCGCGCTCGGCCCACCACGTCTTCAGCTCCTCGACGGCGGCCTCCTCGCCCAGCGGGCCGCGCTCCATGCGCAGGGCCAGCAGGTGCTTGTAGGCCGCGCCCACGTCACGCGACGGCGGGATGCCGAGGATCTCCATGATCTGCGTGCCGTCGAGGTCGGGGCGGATCGCGTCGATCTCCTCCTGCTGGCGCAGCGCGTCGATGCGGTTCTCGAGGTCGGTGTACGCGTCTGACAGGCGCTTGGCCTTGCGCTTGTTCCGGGTGGTGGAGTCGGCACGGGTGAGCCGGTGCAGGCGCTCGAGCAGCGGCCCGGCGTCCGTGACGTAGCGGCGCACGGCCGAGTCGGTCCACGCGCCGTCGCCGTACCCGTGGAAGCGCAGGTGCAGCTCGACGAGCCGCGCGACGTCCTTGACCACCTGCTTCTCGTACTTCAGCGCACGCAGGCGCTTGGCCGCGAGCTTGGCGCCGACCACCTCGTGGTGGTGGAAGCTCACTCCCCCGCCCTCCTCGAACCGGCGGGTCGCGGGCTTGCCGATGTCGTGCAGCAGGGAGGCCAGGCGGAGCACCAGATCGGGCGCCGGCACGGGGCCGTCCGGACCGGTCTCCTGCGCGATGGCCTGCTCGAGCACCGTGAGCGAGTGCTGGTAGACGTCCTTGTGCCGGTGGTGCTCGTCGATCTCGAGCTGGAGGGCGGGCAGCTCGGGCAGCACCTGCTCGGCGAGGCCGGTGTCGACGAGCACCTCGAGGCCCGCGCGCGGGTTGCCGCTGAGCAGGAGCTTGGTGAGCTCGGCCTGCACGCGCTCGGCCGAGACGATCTCGATCCGCTCGGCCATCGCGACCAGCGCGGCGAGCGTGCCCGGTTCCACGTGGAACGAGAGCTGCGCGGCGAACCGGGCGGCGCGCATCATGCGCAGCGGGTCGTCGTCGAACGAGCGCTCGGGCGCGATGGGCGTGCGCAGCACACCGTTCGCCAGGTCGCGCAGCCCGTCGAAGGGGTCGACGAACGTCAGGTCCGGGACGCGCACCGCCATGGCGTTCACCGTGAAGTCGCGGCGCGACAGGTCCCCGTCGAGCGTGTCGCCGAACTCCACCAGCGGCTTGCGCGACGCCGGGTCGTACCTGTCGGTGCGGTACGTCGTGACCTCGACGACGACGTCGCCCCGTCGCGCGCCGATGGTGCCGAACTCCTTGCCGATGTCCCAGTGGGCGTCACCCCAGCGCGCGAGGAGGCGCTGCGTCTGGTCGGGCGTCGCCGACGTCGCGAAGTCCAGGTCGTTGCTCGTGCGGCCGAGGAACGCGTCCCGCACCGGGCCGCCGACGAGCGAGAGCTCGTGGCCCGCTGCCCGGAACTGCTCGCCCAGCTCGAGCGCGGCGGGTGCCATCTCGGTCAGCACGCCCAGCGCGCGCCGCAACAGGTCCTGCTCAGGGGTAGACACAGCGCATGATTCTCCCAGACCCGGAGCGGGCCCACCCACCGCGCCCGGGAAGCCCCGCCTGACCTGAGCAACGGCCATCGGTCGGTAGTGTTGGGGCATGTCCACCCCTGTTCCGGCGAGCGACCGTCCTGACGGTCGTCCGGAGGTGCCCACGCCGCCCGGCGGGGCCCCGCTGCGGGTGAATCCTGCCCGGCGCGCCGCCGCGCCGGCTCATCTGCCCGTGGTGGACGAGACCTCGGCGGGCGGCCTCGTGCTGCGCCCCGAGCCCGAGGGCCCCGGCGCGTTCAGCGCGGCCGTGCTGCTGCGCCGCAACCGCACCGGCCGGCTCGAGTGGTGCCTGCCCAAGGGCCACCTCGAGGGACGCGAGACGCCGCAGGAGGCGGCCGTCCGCGAGATCCACGAGGAGACCGGCATCCGCGGGTCCATCCAGGCCGAGCTGGGCGTCATCGACTACTGGTTCACCGGTGAGGACCGGCGGGTGCACAAGGTGGTGCACCATTACCTCTTGCGCGCGGAGGGCGGCCGCCTGACCGTGGAGGACGATCCTGACGGCGAAGCCGAGGACGCCCTCTGGGTCAGGGTCGACGAGCTCTCCGAACGCCTGTCGTACCCGAACGAGCAGCGGCTGGCCGCCGTCGCCCTGGACCTCCTCGCGTCGTCGAGCGGGCTCCGGGACGCGCTGCGCGCCGACGCCTTCCCCACGGAGCGCCCCGACCTGCCATGACGCAGCACCCCGACATCCCCAGCAGTCCCGCTCCCCGCCGGGCGGCTCGCCGCGCCCGCTCCGCCGGTGCCGCCCTCCTCGCGGTGGTCGCGCTCGTCGGGTCGGCGGTCCTGCCCGCCGCCGCGGCGCCGACGGCGGACCGCACCCCCGCGAGCGCGCCGTCGGCCGGTGCGCTCCGGGCAGCCGCCGCCGACGGAACGGTCGACGTGTCCGTCACGGAGATCTCCCACCCGGTCGCCCGTCCGGGCGACGAGGTGACGGTCCGGGCGAGCGTCACGAACGGGACGGACGAGGTGCTCGACGGCGCGCAGGCGAGGCTCAGCGTGGACTACCTCGCGCTCACGTCCCGCGTGCAGATCGCCGCGTGGAGCGAGTCCGGGCTGGACGACCCCGTCTACGGCGACGGCGACAGCACCGACGTCCCGCGCCTCGAGCCGGGTGAGTCCGCCACGGTCTCGTTCACCTACGACCCGGCCGCCGCGGCGCCGCAGGGGTTCGGCGCGCGACGGCTCGCCGTGACGGTCGACGGCGCGGCGGGCCGGCTCGGCGTCGCCCGCTCGTTCCTCGTGTACGACGCCGACGCCGCGGAGCGCGTGCCGCTCAAGCTCAGCGTGCTGGCCGCGGTGACGAGCCCGCCGACCGACCCGTCGGACCCGACGGGCGCGGCCCTCGAGCTCGCGCAGCAGACCGCTGACGGTCAGCGCCTCGACGGCGTGCTGGAGGTCGCCGAGAAGAGCCCCGTGTCGCTCGCCGTCGACCCGGATCTCATGGGCTCCGCCGCGGAGTCCGACGACCCCGAGCTGCAGGAGTGGTACGAGCGGATGCTCGCCGCCGCGGGCACGACGACCACGTTCACGCTGCCCGACCACGACCCGGACCTCGCGGCGCTCGCGCACGGGGGCCGGGTGGCCACCGGCTCGCACAGCTTCCTGCGCGCGCCGCGCGCAGGCGGCTGGAGCGTCCCCGACACGTGGCGCACCGACCTGGCGTGGCCCGCCGACGGCGTGGTGCCCGACCTGGAGACGTTCGCCCTGGCCACGAAGGTCGGCCGCAGCAACGTCGTGGTCGGCGCAGGCGGGCTGGCCTACGACGGGTCCGGCACCGTGACGGGCCGGGCGAACGTGCGGACGCCGTCGGGCCTGGCGCGCGCCGTGGTGACGGACGAGACGCTCACGCAGGCCTTCCTCTCGGCGACCGACCTCGCTCCGACGGCCGCGACGACGGCGGCCCAGGTGTCGCAGGAGGGTGGACCGGGCGCCGAGGCGGGTTCCGGCACGACGGCGACGACGGCGGCCGAGGGCGCGCAGCGCCTGCTCGCCGAGACGGCCGCGATCGTCAGCCAGGCGCCGTTCGACCCGCCGTCCCTGTCGATCGTGGCGCCCCGGAGCTGGACCCCGGACGCGGACGCGGCGAACGCGATCCTCGACACGCTCGGCCAGGTGGACTGGATCTCCCCCACTACGCTCGACGCCCTGCTGGCGCAGGACCCGCCCGCCGTCGGGCGGACGCCGCTGCCCGAGCACGCCCCGGCGAAGGCCGAGCTGTCCCCGCAGAGCGTCAACGAGCTGGAGCGTGCCCGCGACGCCGTCGTGACGTTCTCGTCCGTCGCCGGCGCGCAGGACGACCTCGTCTGGCAGCCGGGCGTGGCCCGGCTGATCGCACCGCTCGCCGTCGCGCGCCGCGCCGACCCGGGCCTGCGCGAGCAGGTCCGGCGGCAGGTGCTCGACGAGTCGAACGCCGTGGTGCGGGGTTCCCTCACCGTGGTGCCCCGCCAGGACATCAACTTCATCACCGACGTCGGGAACATCCCGGTGCGGGTGCGCAACGGGCTCGACGTCGACGCGACCGTCACCGTGGTGCTGCGCCCCGACCACCCGCGGCTCACCATCGACGAGCGGGCGACCGAGACCGTCCCGGCGGGCCAGGAGCTGGACGTGCAGGTGCCCGTGCGCGCGATCGGGTCGGGCGACGTCGAGGTCACCGCCCAGGTGCTCACGCCGACGGGTGCACGCATCAACGACGACTCGAGCTTCCAGGTGCGGGTGCGGGCGGGCTGGGAGGAGGTCGGCACGTGGATCGCCGCCGGGCTCGTCGCCCTCCTGTTCCTCGCGGGCATCTGGCGCACCGTCCGCCGCGGGCGCTCGCCGAACCGGGCGACCCGCGAGGACGTGGAGGAGGCGCTCGGTGGCGTCCCCGCGGCCGAGCCGACCTCCACGGCCACCTCGACGACCGCGCCGACCACGTCATGAGCGCACGTGCGTGCTCTCGCCCGCTGCCGGGCGGAGTAGTGTTTCGGCCGCCGCACCCGTCGGCCGAGACACCGCAGGGCACACCCCAGACCCCGGGAGCAGTCGCTTGACCCAGGAGAACACCGTGACCGCAGCAGCCGACCCCGCGCCGGAACCCGAGCAGGGCCCGGCGGCGTCGGCCACCCCGGCGCGCAGCCTCGGCCGCAACTCGATCGTCATGGCGGCGGGAACTGCCGCGTCCCGCCTCGGTGGGCTCGTGCGCAACATGATGCTGGTCGCGGCCATCGGGTCGGTCGGCAGCGTCGCCGTCACCTTCGACGTCGCGAACAAGCTGCCGAACGTGATGTTCGCGATCCTCGCGGGCGGCGCGCTCAACGCCGTCCTCGTGCCGCAGATCGTCAAGGCGTTCCGCGCGCACAACGCGCAGGAGCGGATCGACAAGCTCCTCACCGTGTCGGCGCTCGGCATCCTCGTGCTCACGACCGTACTGACCGCCGCGGCGTCGTGGGTCGTCCTGGCGTACACGCACGGCCTGAGCGCCGAGGAGCTCGCGCTGGGGACGATCTTCGCCTACTGGTGCATCCCCCAGCTCTTCTTCTACGGCCTCTACACGCTGCTCGGGCAGGTGCTGAACGCGCGCGAGCAGTTCGGGCCGTTCATGTGGGCGCCCGTGGCCAACAACGTCGTGTCCGTCATCGGCTTCGGCGTCTTCCTGCTCGTCTTCGGCGGCGCGCCCGACCTCGGCATCAACGACCTAGACGGGTGGGACACGCCGCGCACCGTGGTGCTCGCCGGGACGGCGACCCTCGGCATCGTCGCGCAGGCGCTCGTGCTGCTCGTCCCGCTGCTGCGCTCCGGCTTCCGTTGGCACCTGCGCCTGGGGCTGCGCGGCATCGGGCTGCGCTCCGCGGGCTCCGTGGCGATCTGGTCGCTCGCCGCCGTGGTGCTCGAGCAGGCGGGCATCCTCTACCTGACCCGCGTCGCGTCGGCGGCCGGCGCCCTGAGCTCGGACGAGCACGCCATCGCGGGCAACGGGTCGTACACCCAGGCGCTCCTCATCTACCTGCTGCCGCACTCGCTCGTGACCGTGTCGATCGCGACCGCGCTGTTCACCGGGATCAGCAAGGCGGCGCAGGACGGCGACACCGCGCGCGTCCGCGGCGACCTCTCCCTCGGCCTGCGCACCATCGGGGTCTTCACCGTGTTCGCGACGGCCGCGCTCACGGTGCTGGCGGCCCCCGCGACGGCGTTCATCGTGCCGACGGCGGGCCGCGAGGGCACCGCGCTCATCGCGCCCGTGCTGGTGGCGCTCTCCTTCGGCCTGGTCCCGCTGGGCGGCATGGCCCTCATGAAGTGGGTCTACTACGCCTACGAGGACGGCCGGTCCGTCTTCTGGATCACGGTGCCCGCGACGACGTCGCTCGTCCTCGGGCTCGTGGCGGCGCAGCGCTGGCTGCCGGTCGAGACATGGGTGATCGCGGCAGGCGCGAGCTACGCGCTCTCGAACTGGATCACCGTGCTGCTCCGCACGCGCGGCCTGCGCACCAAGCTCGACGGCCGGCTCGACGGCGGCCGCATCCTCGCCCTGCACCTCAAGACGCTCCTCGCCGCGGTCGTGTCCGGCGGCGCCGGTTGGGCCGTCTACCAGCTCGTCGGCGGGTTCGATGCCCTGGTGTTCGGCCGGGGCTGGGTGCTCACCATGGTCAGCGGCCTCTGGGTCTCGGCGCTCTGCGGCGTCGTGATGGTGCTCGTCTACGTGGGCCTGCTCCGCCTGCTGCGCGTCCAGGAGCTCGACGGGCTGCTGCGACCGCTGGTGGCCCGGGTGCGGCGCCGCTGACGACACCGGCCGCCGTCGCGTCCCGGGAGAACTCCCCGGTCCGTGGCGGGTTCCGCGTAGCATGGCGACGGTGTGCGGCGTCCCGGGGCCGCACGTGCCGGTTGTCCCCCGAGCGAGCGAGGAGGTCCGCGTGAGCACCGTCGAGCCAGGCAGCGTGCTGGTCGAGAGGTATCGGCTCGACCGGCCGGCCACGACCGACCTCGCCGCGGCCACCGCCTGGGTGGCCCGTGACCTCATCCTGGACCGGGAGGTCCGCGTCACGCTCGTGACCGGCCCCTACGCGGGCGACGCCCTCGACTCGGCGCGGCGTGCCGCGCTCGTCACCGACCCCCGGCTCGTCCGGGTGCTCGACGCGGGCACGGACCCCGAGGAACGGCGGTACGTCGTGACGGAGCCGTACACGGGCACCACGCTCACCGAGATCGTCTCGAGCGGGCTGGTGGACGAGCAGCAGGCGCGCGCCGTCGTCGGCGAGGCGGCGTCCGCGCTCGCCGTCGCGCACGCGCGCGGCGTCCCCCACACCGCGCTGCGCCCGGAGGCCGTCCGCGTCGACGGTCACCAGGTCCGCGTCACCGGTCTGGGTCTCGACGGCGGCCTGGCGTCGGGCGACACGCTCAACGGTCGGCCCGCGCAGCTCGACGCCCAGGGCCTCGTCGCCCTCCTCTACTACGCGATGACGGCCCGCTGGCCGGGCCTCGACCTCGAGGCGGGCTGGATCGCGAAGGACACCCTGATCCCGCTGCCCGCGCAGCTCGACGCATCCGGCGCCGTGGCGCCGCTGTCCACGCTGGTTCCCCATGTGGACCCCGACATCGACGGCCTCGTGGCCCGGACGTTCGACGCGTCCGGCGGCTCCGGCGGTCCGATGAACCCCGACGACGTGACCACGGCCCTGGCGCCGTGGGGAGAGGTTTCCGTAGTGGCATCGCTGCCTGGATTCGTTCAGCCCGAGCCGGAGGGTCCGCGACGCCAGTCCATCGCCGACGCCTTCGGCGGCGAGGGGACACCGCCCGTCCGTCGCCCGGTCTCCGGCCGGATCGCACGGTCGGACGAGACGGTGGCGGACGTGGGCGCCATGCCCGCCGGCTACCCCGAGCCGCAGAACGACTACACCTACGAACCGCAGGCGTACGGCCAGCAGCACGCACCCGTGCCGCCCCCGCCCGACGCCACGCAGGCGTACGACCAGCTCGGCCGGCCCGTGGCCCCCGGGCAGCCGGGGTACGACCAGGCCGGGTACGCGGCGCCCGGCGCACCGCAGCAGCAGTACCCGCCGCAGTTCGCCCCTGCCGGGTACCCGCCGGAAGGCGGTGGCTACGAGGGCTACTACGAGCAGCAGCCGTCCGGCGGCTTCGCCACCCAGCCGGCCCCCAAGCGCGGCGGCGTGAACCCCACGCCCATCGTGCTCGGACTCGTGGGCGTCGCGGTGGTCGCGGGCCTCATCTGGGCGGTCAACGCGGTGCTCGCACCCGGCGAGGAGGTCATCGCCGACGCCTCGCCGACGCCGGCGGTGTCCACGCCGGCCGGTGGCGGCGAGACCGAGGGGGGCGAGGCGAGCACCGAGCCCTCGGCCCCGACCGAGACCGACGCCCGCCCCGTCATCGACTCGGCGGCGCTCCTGGGCACCCTCGACTGGGAGGGTCAGACGCTCGACCACCCCGAGGCCGTCGAGCGCGCGTACGACGCCGACCCGCAGTCGTTCTACTACACGACGACCTACCAGCGGGCCGCCTTCGGCAACTTCAAGGAGTACCTGGGTATGGAACTCAAGCTCCGGGAGCCCGCCTCCGTGACGAAGATCGAGCTGCTGACCAACACGCCCGGCGGCAAGGTGCAGATCCTGCGCGGCGGCGAGGGCGGTGAGGTGATCGCGGAGGGCTCCTTCGACAACACCACGACGTTCGACCTGGCCGAGCCTGTCGTCAGCGACTCGTTCACCATCTGGGTCACCGAGCTGCCGCAGGTCTCCGACGGGTTCCGGCTGGAGCTCAACGAGGTCGTGCTGAGCTGACCGCGCCCGCCGTCGTCGGCGGACCACGGACCGGGACGGCCCCGGGCGGACTCCCCCTCCTCGGGGGAGACTGTCCGGGGCCGTCCGCGTGTCCGCACGCGGGGGCCCTTCTATCCATCGAAATCTGTCGATATCGTGGCGAGACTCACGTCCGCGACGCCGCCGCGCGCGACGTCGGCTGGAACACTGGGGAGCGCTCACGTGTTGACGCGTGTGCCCATGGAACTCGAGGAGACCACCTTGACCGATCAGACCACCGCACCGGCCACCGCGACCACGGAGGCACCTGTGCACGACGTCGTCATCGTGGGGTCCGGCCCCGCGGGGTACACCGCGGCGATCTACGCGGCGCGTGCCGGCTTCGCGCCTGTCGTCGTCGCCGGTTCGGTCACCGCGGGCGGCGCCCTGATGAACACCACCGAGGTGGAGAACTTCCCCGGCTTCCCGTCCGGCATCCAGGGTCCCGACCTCATGGAGGCCATGCGCGAGCAGGCCGAGAAGTTCGGCGCCCAGGTGGTCTGGGACGACGCCGAGCAGGTCGAGCTCACCAGTGACGTCAAGACCATCGTGACCGGCGGCGGCGAGACCTACCGCGCCCGCACGGTCATCCTCTCCACCGGCTCCGCGTACCGCGAGCTGGGCCTGCCCGACGAGAAGCGCCTCTCCGGCCGCGGCGTCTCGTGGTGCGCCACGTGCGACGGGTTCTTCTTCCGCGACCAGGAGATCGCCGTCGTCGGCGGCGGCGACTCCGCCATGGAGGAGGCGACGTTCCTCACCCGGTTCGCCTCGAAGGTGACCGTGGTGCACCGCCGCGACTCGCTGCGCGCCTCGAAGATCATGGCCGAGCGCGCCACCGCGGACCCGAAGATCGAGTTCGCGTGGAACAGCGAGATCGCGGGCATCAGCGGTGACGACAAAGTCGCGGGCGTGAGCCTGCGCGACACCGTCACCGGCGAGGTGCGCGACCTGGACGCGACGGGCCTGTTCGTCGCGATCGGCCACGAGCCGCGCACCGACCTGGTCAAGGGCCAGGTCGATCTGGACGACAACGGCTACATCCTCGTCGAGGGCCGCAGCACGCGCACCAACCTCCCCGGCGTCTTCGCGTGCGGCGACGCCGTGGACCACACCTACCGCCAGGCGATCACCGCGGCCGGCTCGGGCTGCTCGGCCGCGCTCGACGCCCAGGCCTACCTCGACTCGCTGAACGACTGACAAGGAGATACGGATGAGCACCATCAAGGTCACCGACGACACCTTCAAGGCGGAGGTCCTCGACTCCGACATCCCGGTCTTCGTCGACTTCTGGGCCACCTGGTGCGGTCCGTGCCGCATGGTCGCACCCATCCTCGAGGAGCTGTCCGAGGAGTACGACGGCAAGATCAAGATCGTCAAGGTCGACACGGACGAGAACCGGCAGACCGCCGCGGAGTACGGCATCGTGTCGATCCCGACGCTCAACGTCTACAAGAACGGCGAGGTCGTGAAGTCGATCATCGGTGCCCGCCCCAAGCGCGCGCTCACCGAGGAGATCGACGAGGTCCTGGCGGGCTGACCGCCCCCTCCCGCCGAGGTAGTCACGTGGCGAGGTAGTCACCCGGCGTCGGCTGGGTGACTACCTCGCTGCATGTCTACCTCGCCACGTGACTACCTCGGCGGGGGTTCACCGTTTCGCCACGAACGGCCCTGGGTCTCCCGACCGCCGCGTGCCAGACTGGCAGACGTGAACGAGATGCCAGAGACCGCCGGAAATCGCCTCGACCCGTGGTTCGGATCGTACGCGGCGCGAGCGCACGGGATGCGCGCGTCGGAGATCCGAGCGCTCTTCGCGGTCGCGAACCGGCCGGAGGTCGTCTCGCTCGCCGGTGGCATGCCCTACCTCGAGGGACTGCCGCTCGAGGTCATCGCCGAGACCATGCAGCGGCTCATCGCCACCAAGGGCACGACGGCCCTGCAGTACGGCTCCGGGCAGGGCGAGGAGTCGCTGCGCGAGCACATCACCCAGGTCGTCGCTCTGGAGGGCGTGACGGCCCACCCGGATGACGTCGTGGTCACGACCGGCTCGCAGTCCGCGCTCGACCTTGTGACCCGCATCTTCGTCGACCCGGGCGACGTGGTGCTGACCGAGGCGCCGTCCTACGTGGGCGCGCTCGGCGTCTTCCGCTCCTACCAGGCCGACGTCGTCCAGGTGCCGCTCGACGCCGACGGGCTCGTCCCCGCCGAGCTCGAGGCGACCCTGACCCGTCTGACCGCGGAGGGCCGGCGGGTGAAGTTCCTGTACACCGTGCCCACCTTCCAGAACCCCGCCGGCGTCACCCTGACCACCGAGCGGCGCCCGCAGGTCCTGGAGATCTGCCGCCGGCACGGCGTCCTCGTCGTCGAGGACAACCCGTACGGCCTGCTCGGGTTCGACGACGAGCCGCTGCCCGCCCTGCGCTCGTACGACCCCGAAGGCGTGCTCTACCTCGGGTCGTTCTCCAAGACGTTCGCGCCCGGGTACCGCGTCGGCTTCGTCATCGCCCCGCACGCGGTGCGCGACAAGCTCGTGCTGGCGAGCGAGTCGGCGGTGCTCTCGCCCGCGAACGCGTCCCAGCTCGCCGTCGCGACCTACCTCGAGACGTGCGACTGGAAGGCGCAGATCAAGGACTACCGGGAGATGTACCGGGACCGGCGTGACGCGCTCGTCGCCGCGCTCGCCGAGCACCTCCCGGCCGCCACCTGGAACGTGCCGCGCGGCGGGTTCTTCGTCTGGGTGCGTCTTCCCGACGGCCTCGACGCGCGCGCGATGCTGCCGCGCGCGGTCACCGCGCGCGTCGCCTACGTGCCCGGCACGGCGTTCTACTACGACGGCAGCGGTGCCGACCACATGCGGCTGTCGTTCTGCTTCCCGACGCCGGAGCGCATCCGCGAGGGTGTGCGGCGGCTCGCCGGCGTGGTGAACAGCGAGGCCGAGCTGGTGCAGATCTTCGGGACGTCCGCGCAGCCCGACCCGGACGCCGAGGATGTCGAGGGCCCGGCGCCTGACCTCGCCTGATGCGCCTGGCTTGACGCACACGCCGGACGCCCGAGCCACCAGAACGGCCCGGGCGTCTGGCACGATGACTGCTTCCCGTTGTCCCCGACCGAGTGAGCTTCGATGACCCGTGCAACCCCCGTCCCCGGCGCGTCGGCGCCCGTCACCCGCTCCGGCGCCGACGGCCTCGGCCGCAGCCCGCTCGTCGTGGTTCTTGCGGGCGGCCTCTCGCACGAGCGCGACGTGTCGATCCGCTCGGGCCGGCGCGTCGCCGAGGCCCTGCGCTCGACCGGTCTGGACGTGGTGGTGCACGACGTCGACGCCGATCTCCTCGCCTTCCTGCGCACCACACGGCCCGACGTCGTCTGGCCGTTGCTGCACGGCGCCTCGGGCGAGGACGGCTCGGTGCGCGACGTGCTCGACATGGCGGGCGTGCCCTACGTCGGCACGGGACCACGCGCGAGCCGGACCGTCTGGAACAAGCCGATCGCGAAGGCTGCACTGCTCGAGGCTGGACTCGCGACGCCGGACTACGTCACGCTCCCCCAGAGCCTGTTCCGGGACCTCGGTGCGCAGCCGGTGCTCGACACGATCGTCGCGCACCTCGGGCTGCCGCTCGTGGTGAAGCCGACCGAGGGCGGCTCGGCGCTCGGCGTGAGCGTGGTGTCCCGTGCGGAGGACCTGCCACGCGCGATGGTCGGGTGCTTCGCGTACGGAGAGACGGCGCTCATCGAACGAGCGGTGGACGGCGTCGAGCTGGCGGTGAGCGTGATCGACGGGCCGGACGGCCCGGAGGCGCTGCCCGCCGTGGAGATCGTCGCCGAGAACGGCTACGACTACGGCGCGCGCTACGTGCCGGGCGAGACGGAGTTCTTCACCCCGGCCCGCCTGACGGCAGAGCAGGCGGCCCACGTCGCGGACGTCGCGGTGCGCGCACACGCGGCCCTGCGGTTGCGGCACCTCTCGCGCACCGACCTCATCCTGGACGCGGACGGGACGGCGTACGTCCTCGAGGTGAACGTCGCGCCGGGGATGACGGAGATGTCGCTGCTCCCCCAGGCCGTGGTCGCGAGCGGGCGCGACCTGCCGGGCCTGTACCGGTCTCTCGTGGAAACGGCGGTGCACGCTGTGCGCTGAGCGCCGGTGACGCCACGCACGGCCGAGGGCCGGCATCCTCTCCGGGATGCCGGCCCTCGTCGTCTGTTCTCTTCGTGCCCGACCGGGCACGTGGTGCTCAGTCCGCCGACGACGACTTGAGGAGCCCCTGCTCTTCGGGCGCCATGACCTGCAGGATTCGGTTGAGATCCTCGACGGACGCGAACTCCACCGTCATCCGACCCTTGGTCTTGCCGAGCGACACCTTGACCCGGGTCTCGAACCGGTCGGAGAGCCGCGTGGCCAGCTCGTCGACCGCCTCGCTCCGGGTGCCGGCACGCGGCGACTTCCGTGGCTTCGTGGAGCCGCCCTCCGACTCGGTGAGCATCACGATCTCCTCGGTGGCGCGCACCGAGAGCCCCTCGGAGACGATGCGCTGCGCGAGCCGCTCGATCTCCGCACCATCGCTCAGACCGAGCAGGGCGCGAGCGTGACCTGCCGAGAGCACGCCCGCAGCGACGCGGCGCTGTACCAGCGGAGGCAGGCGCAGGAGCCGCAGCGTGTTCGAGATCTGGGGCCGGCTGCGCGCGATGCGCGTCGCGAGCTCCTCGTGCGTGCAACCGAAGTCGTCGAGGAGCTGTCGGTAGGCGGCCGCCTCCTCGAGGGGGTTCAGGTCGGAGCGGTGCAGGTTCTCCAGCAGCGCGTCACGCAGCATGTCACCGTCATCGGTGTCCCGGACGATCGCCGGGATCGTCTCGAGCTCGGCCGCCTGCGTCGCGCGCCAGCGCCGCTCGCCCATGATGAGCTCGTACTCGCCCGGAGCGTCCTTGTCCGGACGCACGACGATCGGCTGCAGCACACCGATCTCCTTGATGGAGTCGATGAGCTCGTCGAGATCCCCCTCGTCGAACACCGTGCGCGGCTGCCAGGTGTTCGGGCGGATCGCCGAGACCGGGAGCTCAGCGAAGCGGGCACCAGGGACGGGAACCAGGTCGTCGGCCGTTTCACGTGAAACGGAAGCAGGGTCCTCCTGGTCGCGACCGAAGAATGCGTTGTCGAGCGCCGAGGCGCCCCCCTCCGCCGCGTCGTTCGCGACAGACAGGCGACCGCTCGCGATCGCCGAGTCCCACTTCACCGTGCTCGGCCGCGGACCAGAGCTCTTCGCCGGCTTCCGCTCCGCCGGGGCGTCCGACGGCGTCGTCGCGGTGTCGGTGTCGGCAGCCTGCCGCTCCGGGTCCGCCGGACGTTCCTCGACCACGGTCGCGACCGTGCCGCCCAGACCGGTGCTCGCGTCGTCGGGCTCACCGCGCCCCGCCCCGGGCGCCTGCTCGTCCAGCTCAGGACCCGTCGGGATCAGGGCACCCAGGCCCCGCCCGAGCCCGCGTCGCTTCGCACTCATCGTGTCTCCTCGTCGGTTCCGGTCCGGCGCCGCGCACGGACAGGGGTGGTCTCCATCGTCACGGTGCGCCGCGCGCCCCGTTCGTCACTGCCGAGCATCAGTCCTGCGCTCCGACGGTCTCCGCCTTCATCGCGCGTCGAGGGCTCGATCCTCCCTGACCCCGCTCAGCCAGCTCGCGAGACGCCTGGAGGTACGCCAGCGCTCCGGTCGACGTCGCATCGTAGGTCATGACCGTCTGGCCGTAGCTCGGTGCCTCGGAGATGCGCACCGACCGCGGGATGGTCGTCTTGAAGGTCTCCGCCGGGAAGTGCGAGCGCACCTCGCCGGCGACCTGCTGTGCGAGGTTGGTGCGCCCGTCGTACATCGTCAGGAGGATCGACGAGACGCGCAGCTCCGGGTTGAGGTGGGAGCGGATCAGGTCGATCGTCTTGAGCAGCTGGCTCAGACCCTCGAGTGCGTAATACTCGCACTGGATCGGGATGAACACCTCGCGGCCCGCGACGAACGCGTTCACGGTGAGCAGACCCAGGCTCGGCGGGCAGTCGATGAGTACGTAGTCGATCCGCTCCTCGCCAGCGGCCACACGGTCGGCGAGATACTTGTCGATCGCCTTGCGGAGCCGGGTTTCACGTGAAACGAGCGAGACGAGCTCGATCTCCGAGCCCGAGAGGTCGATCGTCGCCGGGACGCCCCACAGGTTGGGGATGTCGGGGCACGCCTGAACGGTACTGGCCAGGGACTCGCCTTCGACGAGGATCTCGTAGACGGACGGCGTCCCGGCGCGGTGCTCGATGCCGAGAGCCGTGGAGGCGTTCCCCTGCGGGTCGTTGTCGATCACCAGGACGTTGAGGCCGGACTGCGCCAGGCCGGCCGCGATGTTGACCGTGGTCGTCGTCTTACCGACGCCGCCCTTCTGGTTGGCCACGGTGATGATGCGAGTCTTCGGCGGTCGCGGGAACTTGCGACCCTGAAGCTCGATGCGTCGGCGAGCGTCCATGGCGAGCTCGGCGGCGACAGGAGTCGTGTCGTCAACGGCAGGGACGGTGGCGATGAGGGCGGACCTCCGCTCGTCATCGCTACCGTGCGGGCCGCCTGTGGGCTGCTGCGTGCCGTGGGCCGTCGGCGCAGGCCCGGACGTTTCACGTGAAACACCGGGAGCGGAGAGGCTCTGCACAGGAATCGGATCCGTCACGCGGACACTGTAATCGCTGGCCACACCATCTGGCTCGGCCTCCGCCGCGGTTTCAGTGTCGGAATGTGTGAATTCCCCGTCCACGTACGCCACCACCTCGTCGTCATCCATCTCGTCCGCCGTCGCCACCGGCCCGAGAACGGCGGGTGCGGCGTTCACCGCGGCGTCGAGCGCCTCGCTCGCGCGCCGGATCGCGTCCTCCGGGACCGGCCTGTTCGACGGCGCCTCCATGAGGTCCGGGTCGTCCGGGTCGACCGCCATCGTCGGCCACGCCTCGTCCGTGGCGTCCGGTGTGGGCGTCTCCTCCGGCGCGGAGGTCGCAGTGGTGGGCATCGCATCGCTCTCTGTCGTCTCTGCCGCCGTTGTCTCGACGACCGTGTCTGCACGGGGGCTCGCGGAGCCTTCCCCGCCCGCGAGCTCATCCACGTCGGTCGCGCCCTCTTCCGTGCCGGCGATTCCGCTGGTCGCACCGGTGCCCTGCGGGCCGATCGGTTCGCGAGGTTCCTCTGATCCTTCGCCAGGCCGAGCCCCGTCGGGGCGACCACCGTCGGCACCCGCGTGCTCCAGCGCGCTCCTGGTCTCGGCGTCGCCGCCCTCGGTGTCCTGTTCGCCGCCTGCGTCCGAGTCCGACGGCCGCGTCACCGCGTCGATCAGCTCGCTGAGCACCGCCGCGCTCTTGCCGTCGGCGCCGTCCTGACCCCAGACAGCGTCCCGAGGCGCACCCGGCGCCGGGGGCTGCTGCGGCGGCGCCATGTCCGCCGACGACACCACACCTTCTTCTGCCAGGACAGACCCCGGTGCACCCACCTGCTCGGCATCCCTCAGGGTCCCCGGCGCGCTCGACCCGTCCTCGCCACCCGTCCCAGTGACACGGACCGGCGCCTCGACGACATCGGCATCCTTCAAAGGCTCGGTCGTCGCCGCGTCCTCGTCCTCTGCCTCCCGGGGGTCGGGGGCGGAGTCGGCGGACTCCTGCGCTGCCTCGTGCCGCTGAGGATCGTCACCGCCCGGACCGCCTGAGAGCAGCTCCACGTCGAAGGACGTGATGCCGCCCTCCCCCTCCCTGGATCCGTCGGCCGCGGAAGAAGGCCGCACCTCGGTCAGGACGCCCCTTTCCGAAGCGGTCGTTCCGTGACCCACGGCCACGTCCGCCGAGACAGCCGGCGGCGCCACGCTCGACGTCGCGACTGCGGAACCGACCGTCACTTCCGACTCAGACGACGGACCGGACCGCGCGTCGGGCGCGAGCTCGCTCGCGGCGGGCGCGGGTAGGGACGAATCGGTCGTCGCTACCGGCGCAGTGGCGGCCGCTGCGGCCGCCGCGGCCTTTCGCTTGGACTTTCGTCTGAAGAAGCACACGCGTGCAACGCTACGGTCGCCGCCCTGCTCAGGCGTGTCGAAACGCCGACCCAAGGGCGATCAGTTCCGGCCGGGGGCGACTTCCGCCGGGTGCCGGCAGGCGCTGCCCCGTTTCACGTGAAACGAGCGCACCCCGGCCGAGGTCCGCGATCTCGACCCCTGGCTCGTTTCACGTGAAACGAGTGGCGGTATGACAGACCGGTATGACCTGCCGAGCACCTTTCACCCCTATCCTCGGTAGGCCCGTGTCCGCCCGATCCGCAGGAGGCGCCTTGTTCCGACACATCACCCGAGCGGTCTCACTTCTCACGGCGTTCACCGCTGCACTGGTGCTCGGTATCGCCGCACCAGCCAACGCCGCGACATTCCTCACGCATGCCCAAGCGACCAGCCAGCTCAGCGCCGCCGGCATCTCGTGGACCTCGAGCGGAGGGTGCAGCGACCGCAATGTCGCGACGTGCACCTCCTTCGACCAGGTCCGGCAGACCACGATCGACGGCATCAAGACACTCCGCAGTGCCACCGGGTGCGCCATCACGATCACCGGCGGCACGGAGACCGGCCATTCGAGCGGCACGTACTCGCACTGGAACGGCTACAAGCTCGACATCCGGCACAGCACGTGCCTCGACAGCTACATCACCTCGACGTTCACGTACGTCGGCTACATCTCAGGATGGGGCCACCAGTACCGGTCCGCGTCAGGCAACCTGTACACCGACGAGGGCAACCACTGGGACATCCTCTACTACAACTGCGGCGGCTGCTGAGGCCGACATGAAACGGGGCGGTCACCGCGTGGTGGCCGCCCCGTTTCACGTGAAACCGCACTACTTCGTCCGTCGCGCCCGGAGGATCGTCGTCGCCTCGACGCCGTCCACCGTCCGCCCCTCGAGAATCTCGGGGTCGGTCGCGCCGTACCGGCGGAGCACCTTCCGGGCCGGGTCGACCTCCTGCGCCACGTTCCGGCCCTTGAGGATCACCATCTCGCCGCCGACCCGTACCAGGGGAAGGCTCATCCTCGCGAGCTTCGACAGCGCAGCGACCGCGCGTGACGTGACGGCGTCGACCTCGAAGGCCTCGTGGTACTCCTCCGCGCGTCCCCGCTTGATCTCCGTGTTCGTCAGACCGAGCTCCGAGACGACCTCGCCGAGCCAGGTCGTCCGACGCTCCATCGGCTCGACCAGCAGCACCTCGAGATCCGGGCGCATCGCCGCGATCACGATGCCCGGGAGGCCGGCCCCGGAGCCGATGTCCGCAACGGCTCCGGACGTGGGCAGGTACGGCACCACAGCCGCAGAGTTGAGGATGTGCCGCTCCCAGATGCGCGTCACCTCCCTGGGACCGATCAGCCCTCGCAGCTCACCCTGCTCACGGAGCAGCTCGGCGTACCGCACCACCTGCTCGTACGAGTCGCCGAAGTACGTGCGCACCGCCTCGCTCGTCCCGAGCGTCTCGCTGTCGGGCGCCTCGTCAGCAGGGGTCTCCGCCCGTCCCGTGTCCGGACCGTTCACGTCCAGTCCTCTCCCTCGTCATCCGTCGAAGCCAAGCACACGAAAGGCCGGCGCGCGTCCCGCGACGCGCACCGGCCCTCGTCGTCCCGTCAGGTCAGTCAGCCGTCGCCGGCTCCTGTGCCGGCTGGACCACGACGTACCGCTCCGGCTCGACGCCCCGGGAGTCGCTCACCAGACCGGCAGCGGCGACAGCGTCGTGCACCACCTTGCGCTCGAAGGCGTTGAGCGGCTCGAGCTCGACCTCCTCGCCCGAGGCCCGCACCCGCTCGACGGCCTCGGTGGCGAGTCGCGTGAGCTCCACGCGGCGCCCCGCGCGGTAGCCGGCGATGTCCAGCATCAGCCGGCTTCGCTCCCCCGTCCGCGTCTGCACGGCCAGCCGGGTCAGCTCCTGCATCGCGTCGAGCACCTCGCCGTCCCGGCCCACGAGGTGGGCGAGCGACTCCGCGTCGTCCGCCACGATCTCGACGGCCGCCCGGTCGTGCTTGATGTCGAGGTCGATGTCGCCGTCCAGGTCGGCGATGTCGAGGAGCTCCTCGAGGTAGTCCGCCGCGACCTCGCCCTCCTCCTCGAGGCGCTTGATCCGGTCCGAGTCGACCGCGGGCGCCGCGGGGTCCGGCGCGGTCGTGCCTGTGCTCGCGTTCATCGCGTCCGCCTCCTACTTCTTCTGCTTGCTCTTGCCGGACGACGCCGAGGTCGTCCCGGGCGTACCCGATGCCTTGGGCTTCGAGCCGGGCTGCCGGCTCGGCGCGCTGCCCGACGGGGACGGCTTGCCGGACGGCTTGGTGCCGGGAGTGCCCTGCTGCGTGCTCGTGCCCTCGGGCTTGTCCACCGGCTCCGGCGCCGACTGCGCCACCGCGGGACGGGCGGGAGCGGCCGACCCCTTCTGCCGGTTCTTGCGCTTCGGCTGGACCCGCTGGCCGCTGCTCTTCGGCTGCTCGACCACGGGCGTCGCGTCCTCGATGACCTCGCCGCGCTTCTCGGCGCGCTTCGCCGCCTTGGCCGCCTGCCGCTCCTTGAGCTGCTTCTCGGCGAGCGATCCCGGCGTCGGCATCCGCTTGATCGTGTAGTACTGCTGACCCATCGACCACAGGTTGGTCACCGTCCAGTAGATGAGGACACCCACCGGGAAGTTGACGCCCGAGATCGCGAACACGATCGGCAGCATGTACAGCATCAGCTTCTGCGTCTGCGCCATCGGGCCCTCGAGGGCCGACGGCGGCATGTTCTTCATCGTCAGCTGGCGCTGCGTGGTGAACGTGGTGACGCTCATCGCGACGATCAGCGCGATCACCACGATGCGGGACACCATGGAGTCGGTCTGCAGGAACACGTCGCTCAGCTGGGCGCCGAACAGGGTGGACGACTCGATGTCGCCGGCGACGTCACGCGTGATGGGGCCGATCGGGTCGGCATTGCCCTCCGAGATCGCCTTGAGGCTGTTCAGCACGCGGAACAGCGCGAAGAAGATCGGCGACTGGAGCAGGATCGGCATGCAGGACGCGAACGGGTTCGTCCCGTGCTTGCGGTAGAGCTCCATCGTCTCCCGCGTCATGTTCTCGCGGGAGGCCGGGTCGGTCTTGCCCTTGTACTTCTTCTGGATCGCCTGCAGCTCGGGCTGGATCATCTGCATCCCGCGCGAGGCCTTGATCTGCTTGAAGAACAGCGGGATGAGCGCGATACGGATGACGATCACCAGGGCGACGATCGACAGGACCCACGCGGTGCCGGGACCTGAGGCGAGGCCCAGGCTGGTGAAGAGCCAGTGCGATCCGTAGATGATCCAGGAGACCACCCATTCGATCGGCCAGAGGAATGCGAAGAAGTCCATCGGTCAGAAAGCTCCAGAGTCGGTGACGCGAAGTCTGCGGGGTGCGGTGTCGTGTCGGCGACGCGCGCCGGGGCAGATCAGCCCTCGGCGTGGGTGTGCGCGCCGCGCACGGGCGGCACGTCGTCGACGCCGCCGAGACTCCACGGGTTGCACCGCAGCAGGCGCCACAGCGCGAGTCCCAGCCCACGCAGCGCACCGTGGCGCCGGAGGGCGATCACGGCGTACTGCGAGCAGGACGGGTAGTACTTACAGCTCGGGGGGCTCATCGGGCTGATGAACGCCTGGTAGAACCGGACCATCCCGACCAGAAAGGTCACCGGGAGCCGACCGATCAGCGAGGGCTCTCGCGGCGGTGCCTCACCCTCGGGCACGGGGACGGTGGTCATCTCGCCGCGTCTCCTGTCGCACGCGCGACAGCGCGCCGCAGGCACGAGTCGAGGTCACGGTCGAGGTCGCCGTAGCTCGCCCCCGCCGACGGCGGCAGCGCGCGCACGACGGCGCGTGCGGAGTCCGGGAGCATGCCGAGACGCCCCGCGGCGGCGGCACGGAGCCGACGCTTCACGAGGTTGCGCTGCACGGAGTTGCCCACAGCCTTGGAAACGACAAAACCGACCTGTGGAGTTCCCGCTCCGGCGTCCGAGACGTTCTCGTCCGGAACCAGGAGGTGAACCACCACGGTCGATCGACCTGCACGCGTGCCGCGACGCACCGTCCGCTCGAAGTCGACGGAACGGCGCAGACGGTGCGCCGCGGGCAACATGGCTCAGGCAGAGAGCTCGGCGCGACCCTTGCGACGGCGGGCCGCGAGGATCGCGCGGCCGGCGCGGGTGCGCATGCGCAGCCGGAAGCCGTGGGTCTTGGCACGACGCCGGTTGTTCGGCTGGAAGGTCCGCTTGCTCACGAGGTACTCCAAGAACGTCGGGGGAGGCACACCGTCTGTCCTCGACGATGCAGTGAAAGGTGGCCGCTCTGTACGACGATCGGCCTCGCCGACCCGGGGCCCGGCCCACTGGTCGCGGCCGACGTCAGAACGTGGCGCGCGTCCCCTGCGTGGGCGCGCAGAAGTACCTGGAACGGCTGTCTGACGTTACGCCGCCGAGGCCCTCCTGGTCAAACCAGAACGGCAGGATCCCGCGTGTCGTGCGCGCCACACCGGCGGCTTCGGCAGGCCCGTCCGAGCCCGTGGAAACATGACGCGGCGCAGGCGCCTGTACCACTGATTCCGGGGTGATCCGCGCAATCCACAACCTGTGGACAACTGTGTGGACGGTGCTTCATCATGGCAGACTCCAAGACACCCCCAGCGCGCGCTCCACCCACGCACGAGACGAAGGAAAGCCAGTGGCCAACCCGGACGAGAACATCGGCGACGTCTGGGCACAGACCCTGACGGCGCTCGAGGCCCGGCCCGACATGAGCCCACGGCAGCTCGCCTTCATCCGCCTGGCCAAGCCGATGGCCGTCCTGGACGACATGGTCTTCATCGCCGTCCCGCACGAGCAGACCCGGACCTATTTGGAGACCGCCGTCCGGGACGACCTGGTCTCCGCGATGTCGTCGGTGCTCGGGCGTGATGTCCGCTTCGGGATCACCGTAGACCCTGAGCTGAGCAGCAGCACGTTGGCAGGTCCGTCGCAGATCTCCGGGCCCGCGACCCTCTCCCTGGAGCAGGAGCCCCCGGAGCCGGAGCAGGCACAGATGCCCGTCGCTCCGCAGCCGGCCCCGAAGCCGTCCGCCGAACCGACCCGGCTGAACCCCAAGTACATCTTCGAGACGTTCGTCATCGGCTCGTCCAACCGCTTCGCCCACGCGGCCGCCGTCGCGGTGGCCGAGGCGCCGGCCAAGGCGTACAATCCGCTGTTCATCTACGGCGACTCGGGACTGGGCAAGACCCACCTGCTGCACGCCATCGGGCACTACGTCCACAACCTGTACCCCCACATCCGCGTGCGGTACGTGAACTCCGAGGAGTTCACCAACGACTTCATCAACAGCATCGGCGAGGGCAAGGCCGGCGCGTTCCAGCGCCGCTACCGCGACGTCGACGTCCTCCTCATCGACGACATCCAGTTCCTGCAGGGCAAGGAGCAGACGATGGAGGAGTTCTTCCACACCTTCAACGCGCTGCACAACGCGAACAAGCAGGTCGTCATCACGTCCGACGTCCCGCCCAAGCAGCTCAACGGTTTCGAGGACCGGCTGCGGTCGCGCTTCGAGTGGGGACTGATCACCGACGTCCAGCCACCCGACCTCGAGACGCGCATCGCCATCATGCGGAAGAAGGCGGCCAGCGAGCACCTCGACGTGCCGGCGGACGTCCTCTCCTACATCGGCTCACGCATCTCGACCAACATCCGCGAGCTCGAGGGTGCGCTCATCCGGGTGACGGCGTTCGCGAACCTCAACCGGCAGCAGGTCGATCTGGCACTCGCCGAGATAGTCCTCAAGGACCTCATCACCGACGACGACGACACGGCGGAGATCACCCCCGCGGTCGTGATCGCCCAGACCGCCGCGTACTTCGGCCTCACCATCGAGGACCTGTGCGGCTCGTCACGGTCACGTGTGCTCGTCACCGCGCGTCAGATCGCCATGTACCTCTGCCGGGAGCTGACCGACCTCTCGCTGCCGAAGATCGGCCAACAGTTCGGCGGCCGCGACCACACCACGGTGATGCACGCGAACAAGAAGATCGCCGGCCAGATGGCCGAGCGACGCTCGACCTACAACCAGGTCACCGAGCTCACGAGCCGGATCAAGCAGCAGCAGCGCGGCTGACCCCTCACCCGCGCACCGCGCCCGCGCACGGCCGCCGGCCCGGCAAAATCACCCGAATCACCTGTATCCACAGTTCATCAACAGCCCTGTGCACAGCCGCGACGCGCACAGGGCTGTTGCGTATCCGCACCTCCACAACGCTTTCCACATGCGGGTCCCCGGAACCAGGCGGTTCACCCCCGCCTGTCCCCAGCCATGTGGACACACTCTGTGCAGAAACTAGGGCGACAGCCGACGAGGGCGTTCCTGGCCTGGGGACGAGCCTGTGGACGGGTGTGGATGACGGCCCAATTTCTGTGGGCGACGACACCCAGATCGGTGGACGGCCTGTGGGTACAGAATCGCTCTCCACAGGGGCCCCTAGTTACTGCACAGCTGCGCCCACAACTCCTCCACAGGAGAAAACAGCCTCTGACCTGCGAAAAGACCGGATATCCCCAGTTTCCACAACACCTACTACTACGACGACATCTATCTCTCAGAGGGAAGTCGAGCGCCTTCATCAGGCGGTGCGACGCGCTGCTTCAACCCGGTTCGAACACTAGTACGAGTGCCTCGGAGTTGTCCATCCACACCCCCTGCTCTCGAGTGCCACCAGGCCCCCGACTCGCGTAGGGTTTCTCTCGACAACCCAGGAACAAGAGGAGATGCAACGGCATGAAGTTCAGGGTCGAGCGCGACGTCCTCGCCGATGCCGTCACATGGACCGCTCGCACGCTCCCCACGCGTCCGCCGGCTCCCGTCCTCGCAGGCGTCCGGATCGAGGCCGACGCCCAGGGTGTGATCAACCTCGCGAGCTTCGACTACGAGACCTCGGCGCGGTCCGAGATCCCCGCAGAGGTCGCCGAGCCTGGCACGGTGCTCGTCTCGGGCCGCCTGCTGGCCGAGATCTCCCGCGCGCTGCCCAACAAGCCGGTCGACGTGGTGCTCGAGGGCAGCAAGGTCGTCGTCACGTGCGGCGCCAGCCGGTTCACGCTCCTCACCATGCCTGTGGACGAGTACCCCGCACTGCCCGGTCTCCCCGAGGTGAGCGGCACGGTCTCCGGGGACGCCTTCACGCACGCCGTCGCGCAGGTGACCGTCGCGGCCAGCCGTGACGACACCCTGCCGCTCCTCACCGGCGTCCGGGTCGAGATCGAGGGCGAGCGCATCACGCTCCTGTCCACCGACCGCTACCGCCTCGCACTGCGCGAGCTCACCTGGACCCCGGCCACGCCGGGCTACTCCGCCGTGGCCCTCATCCGCGCGCGCACGCTCAACGACGTGGCCAAGTCGCTGGGGTCGGGCGGCGGTCTCGTGAACGTCGGGTTGTCCACAGGCCAGGGCCTCGACCTTGTGGGTTTCGAGGCAGGCGGACGCCAGACCACGTCGCAGCTCGTCGAGGGTGACTACCCCGCCGTGCGCCGGCTGTTCCCTGACAGCACCCCGATCCACGCCGTCGTCGCCACCGCGCCGCTGATCGAGGCGGCCAAGCGCGTGAGCCTCGTCGCCGAGCGCAACACCCCGATCCGGCTCTCGTTCAGCGACGGCCAGGTCGTGCTCGACGCCGGGCACGGGGACGACGCCCAGGCGTCCGAGGCCCTGGAGGCCGTGCTGGTCGGTGAGGACATCGCCGTGGCGTTCAACCCGCAGTTCCTGCTCGACGGCCTCGGCGCCCTGGGGACCGACTTCGTCCGGCTGTCGTTCACGCACCCCAACAAGCCCGTCGAGTTCACCGGCCAGGGCAGCCTGGACGGCGAGGACGACTCGTCGTACCGGTACCTGCTGGTCCCCATCCGGTTCACCGGCTGACGGCTCGGTCCCGCCGCCCGGCGGGCCCGGAATGGACGGCTTCGGACGCAGGTTGCACCGGTTGATCAGCCTGTGACGATCAGCCTGCATCGAGGACGACCGCCACGAGCGACGTCGTTCGATCGACCTGGGAGGAAGCAACACATGGTCACCCACATCGGCCTCGTCGGCCTGGGGAAGATGGGCAACAACATGCGGTCCCGTCTGCGCAAGGGCGGGATCGAGGTCACGGGGTACGACCCTCGGCCCGAGGTGACGGACGTGCCGTCGCTGGCGGACCTCGCCGCGGCGCTGCCGCAGGAGAAGCGGGTCGTCTGGGTCATGGTGCCTGCGGGCGAGCCGACTCGCGGCGTGCTGGCCGAGCTGCGCGAGATCCTCACCGAGGGCGACATCGTCATCGAGGGCGGGAACTCGCACTACGTCGAGGACCAGGAGCGGGCCGCCGAGTTCGCCGAGAAGGGCGTCGGCTACCTGGACGTCGGCGTGAGCGGCGGTGTGTGGGGCCTGGAGAACGGCTACGGCCTCATGGTGGGCGGGTCGGCCGCGGACGTCGAGGCGGTCATGCCGGTCTTCGACGCGCTCCGGCCCGAGGGTCCCCGCGAGGAGGGCTTCGTGCACGCCGGCGGCGTCGGTGCCGGCCACTACGCCAAGATGGTGCACAACGGTATCGAGTACGGCCTGATGCAGGCGTACGCCGAGGGCTACGAGCTGCTCGCCGCGAAGTCGGACCTCATCGACGACGTGCACGGCACCGTGCAGGCCTGGAGCCGCGGTACCGTCGTGCGGTCCTGGCTCCTCGACCTCATGGTCAAGGCGCTGGCCGACGACCCGAAGCTCGCGATGCTGGACGACTGGGTCGACGACTCCGGCGAGGGCCGGTGGACGGTGGACGAGGGCATCGACCTCGCCGTGCCGCTGCCGGTGATCTCCGCGGCGCTGTTCGCGCGGTTCGCGTCCCGCCAGGAGCAGTCGCCGGCGATGAAGGCCGTCGCGGCCCTGCGTCAGCAGTTCGGCGGCCACGCGGTGAAGAAGGCGGACTGACCTCGGGGGCACGTACGATCACCTGTTGATGTACGTCTCCCACCTCTCGCTGCTCGACTTCAGGTCGTACGCGGCCGCCGACCTCGAGCTCGAACCCGGTGTGAACGCGTTCGTCGGGCGGAACGGCCGCGGCAAGACGAACCTCGTCGAGGCTATCGGCTACGTCGCGACGCTCGGGTCGCACCGGGTGGCGACGGACGCCCCGCTCATCCGGGCAGGCACCGAGCGAGCGGTGGTGCGGACGCGCATCGTGCGCGGCGACCGGGCCAGCACCGTCGAGCTCGAGATCACGCAGGGCCGCGCGAACCGTGCCCGGATCAACCGTGGTCAGCAGGTCCGGGCGCGCGACGTGCTGGGGATCCTGCGGACGGTGCTCTTCGCGCCGGAGGACCTCGCGCTCGTCAAGGGCGACCCGGACGGGCGCAGGCGGTTCATGGACCAGCTCCTCGTGCTCATGATGCCGCGCGTGTCCGCGATGCTCTCCGACTACGACCGCGTCCTGCGTCAGCGTTCTGCGCTGCTGAAGTCGGCCAGAGCGGTGCGCCGGTCGGGCGGTTCGGGTCGGACCGAGAGCGCGGCGGCCGCGGAGCTCGCGACGCTCGACGTGTGGGACGCACGGCTCGCCGAGCTGGGCGCGGAGATCCTGTCGCTGCGCCTCCAGCTCGTCGACGCGCTCCGCCCGGCGGTCGCCGCGGCGTACGCGCAGGTGAGTGACGCCGACGGGGACGCCGAGATCGACTACCGGTCGTCCCTGCCCGCGCTCCAGGATGCTCGTCCACCGGAGTTGTCCACAGGTTCTGGGGATAACTCCGTCTCTGTGGAACACCTCCGCGACCTGCTGCTCGAGGCGCTCGGAGAGGTCCGTCCCCAGGAGTTGGAGCGGGGCGTGAGCCTCGTCGGGCCGCATCGCGACGACCTCGTGCTGACCCTCGGCGGGCTGCCGGCCAAGGGGTACGCCAGTCACGGCGAGTCCTGGTCGTTCGCGCTCGCCCTGCGGCTCGCGTCCTTCCGTCTTCTGGGGGGAGATCCGCAGAATTCAGCCGATTCACCCGCCTTTTGGGACCCCGACCTCGGCACGGACGCCGACCCGGTCCTCATCCTGGACGACGTGTTCGCCGAGCTCGACGTGCGACGGAGGGAACGGCTCGCCGACCTGGTGCTCCCCGCCCGGCAGGTGCTGGTGACCGCGGCAGTCCCGGAGGACGTGCCCGCAGTGCTCGACGGGGTACGGTTTCACGTGGAACCCGGGACGGTGACCCGTGACTGACGACTCTCCACAGCCGCCTGTGGATAACTCCGAGCCCGCGCTGACGCCGCCGTCGGAGGTCGCGCGGGCGGCGCTCAACCGCGCGAAGGCGGCCGCGCGCGCCCGCGGCCTGCGCCCGGGATCGCCCGCCCGTCGCTCACCGCTCGCGGAGCCCCGGACGAGCGGTGCCGGGCCGGGCGCCCGCGATCCCCAGCTCCTCGGTGCGCTCGTCGGACGGCTCCTGCGTGAGAAGGGGTGGACGGAGGACGTCTCGGTCGGCGGCGTCATGGGCCGGTGGCGCGAGGTCGTGGGGGCGGAGATCGCCGACCACTGCGCCCCCGAGACGTTCGAGGACAAGGTGCTCGTCGTGCGCGCCGACTCCACCGCCTGGGCCACGCAGCTCCGGCTGCTCGTGCCGACGCTCCTGCGGCGCATGGCGGAGGAGATCGGCGAGGGCGTCGTCGACGAGGTCACCGTGCTCGGCCCGGCGGGCCCGGGCTTCCGGAGGGGCCCCCGGGCCGTGCGCGGTCCGGGCCCGCGCGACACCTGGGGCTGAGCGACACCTGCAGCCGAGCGGGGCGCCGCGCCCCCGCACCCGCGGTACGACGAAGGGCCCCCGGCCGAAGCCGGGGGCCCTTCTCAGCTCACCCGCGCCTCAGCGCGGGGAGGAGCTGCTCAGGCGCTCTGCTGCATCCGCTTGCGGGCCCACACCAGGGCGACACCACCGGCGGCGAGGAGCGCGGCGAACGCCACGGCACCGCCCACGGTCGCACCGGTCGCGGCGAGCACCGGGGGCTCCTCGGCGACGGGGCTGGGCGACTCCGACGGCTCGGCCGGGGGCACCGCGGCCTCCTCGGACGGGGCGACGGACGGCTCGTCCGAGGGCTCCGGCTCGGGCTCCGTGGCGGGCGGCTCGCTCGGCTCGGGCTCGGCGGGGACGCTCGGCGAGGGCTCGGGGGCCGGCTCGACGCAGGGGTCGATCTGGCCGGAGTCCTCCCAGTCGTACTGGGTGCCGTCGTAGCCGTCGTAGGCGTCGACGGTGACGGTCCAGTCGTGGGTGACGTCCTGCGCGAGGCCCTCGAACTTCTTGGAGAAGCCGCTCTGGAACTCCTCCTCGTGCGCGACCGCGCCGTCGATGGTCACGGTGACCGTGGCACCCCGGTACGCCTGGAGGTTCACCTCGAGCCAGCCGCAGTCGGCGGCGACCTTGGGGGTGTGCGCGGAGGCCGTGGCGGCGCCGGCGAGGACGCCACCGAACGTCAGGACGGCGAGAGTTCCGCCGGCAAGAAGCTTCTTCACTCTGTTGCCCTTCGAAGAGAGAGACGGTGCGCGAAGCGAGGTCGCGCTGTTGACCGGTCGGCGCTATTAGAGCAGAAAACGGTAAATCAACGAAATGTCTGCTTCGATCGGGAATTCGCCTGACCTTCTGCAGACGGACGCATGGTTCGTCGGTCACCAACGGATGCCTCGGAGCGGGTCCGCCGAACGTCTGTACGACCGTCCGGGCGACCCGCGCCGGAGGGTGCCGGGCAGCGCTGTCAGCGCGCGCGGGGAACCTCGCGGAACCCGGTCAGGACCTCAGAAATCACCCTGTGGAGAAAGGTTGTGGAGGACTGGGTGCAAACGGCCCAGGATCCCGGGTTTTCGCCGCTCAGACGGTAGTATGGAGGGGTCAACCGCGCCGGGTCCCCAGGACCGTCCTGAGGGCCCGGAACGCTGAGCACCGACGAACCGTCGGACAATGCACCGGACACCGAGCTCGGTCGGTCCCCCAGACCCCCCGCCGCTCGTGCTGCCGCTGGTACGTCCGCCGTCGTGCGCATCGTGTGCCTGAAAGACGAGGAGCAACCCCGCCCGTGACAGAGCGAATCGACGGCGGCTACGACGCCGGGAACATCACCGTCCTGGAAGGTCTCGAGGCCGTTCGTAAGCGACCGGGCATGTATATCGGGTCGACCGGCGAACGCGGGCTCCACCACCTTGTGTACGAGATTGTGGATAACGCTGTGGACGAGGCCCTCGCGGGCCACGCCACCGAGATCGACGTGCGCCTGCTGCCCGACGGCGGCGTGCGCGTCACCGACGACGGCCGCGGCATCCCGGTCGCGATGCACCCGACCGAGGGCAAGCCCACCCTCGAGGTCGTCATGACGATCCTGCACGCCGGCGGAAAGTTCGGTGGCGGCGGTTACGCCGTCTCGGGCGGTCTGCACGGCGTCGGCATGTCCGTGGTGAACGCGCTGAGCACGCGCTTCGTGTCCGAGGTGCGGCGCGACGGCTACCACTGGCGCCAGGAGTACACCGATGGTGGCAACCCCGTCACGGAGGTCGAGCGCCTCGAGCCGCTCGCCGAGGGCGAGGGTACCGGCACGACCCAGACGTTCTGGGCCGACGGCTCGATCTTCGAGACCACGGAGTACGACTTCGAGACGCTCCGCGCCCGGTTCCAGCAGTACGCGTTCCTCAACAAGGGCCTGAAGATCACGCTCACCGACGAGCGGGCGGGCCACGCCACCGCGACCGACGAGGTCACCGGGGCCGACTCCGAGGCGGCGGCCGACGGCGTCGAGAGCCCGGGGGCCGCCGAGGGAGCCGACGAGGCGGCGGAGTCCACCGGCCTGCGCACCGTCACGTACAAGTACGACGACGGGCTCATGGACTACGTGCACCACCTCAACTCGGCGAAGCGCGTCGACCTCATCCACCCCGACGTCATCTCGTTCGAGAGCGAGGACGCGGAGCGGAAGATCGCCGTCGAGATCGCGCTCCAGTGGACCAGCGCGTACAGCGAGTCGGTGCACACCTTCGCGAACACCATCTCGACCACCGAGGGCGGCACGCACGAGGAGGGCTTCCGTGCGGCGATGACCTCGCTGGTCAACACGTACGCCCGCGACAAGGGCATCATCAAGGAGAAGGACGAGAACCTCACGGGTGACGACATCCGCGAGGGCCTGACCGCCGTCATCTCGGTGAAGCTCGGCGAGCCGCAGTTCGAGGGTCAGACCAAGACCAAGCTCGGCAACACGGAGGCGAAGACCTTCGTGCAGCGCGTGGTGCGCGAGCAGCTCACCGACTGGTTCGACGCCCACCCGAACGAGGGGCGCGACGTCATCCGCAAGGCGATGCAGGCCTCGCAGGCCCGGATCGCGGCGCGCAAGGCGCGGGAGGCCACCCGGCGCAAGGGTGTGCTGAACGGTGCCGCGATGCCGGGCAAGCTCAAGGACTGCCAGTCGCGGTTCCCGGACGAGTGCGAGATCTACATCGTCGAGGGTGACTCGGCCGGTGGTTCCGCGGTGCGTGGTCGCAACCCGCACAACCAGGCGATCCTGCCGCTGCGCGGGAAGATCCTGAACGTCGAGCGGGCGCGCCTGGACAAGGCCCTGTCCAACGCCGAGGTCCAGGCGCTCATCACGGCCTTCGGCACCGGCATCGGCGAGGACTTCGACATCTCGAAGCTGCGCTACCACAAGATCGTGCTCATGGCCGACGCCGACGTCGACGGCCAGCACATCTGCACCCTGCTGCTCACGCTGCTGTTCCGGTACATGCGCCCGCTCATCGAGCACGGCCACGTGTACCTGGCGCAGCCGCCGCTCTACCGGATCAAGTGGACCAACGCCCCCCACGACTACGTCTACTCGGACCGGGAGCGCGACGCGTTCCTCGAGGCCGGTGCGGCACAGGGCAAGCGGGTCCCCAAGGAGAACGGCATCCAGCGCTACAAGGGCCTGGGCGAGATGGACTACTCCGAGCTGTGGGACACCACCATGGACCCGGACCACCGGACGCTGCTGCAGGTGACGATGGACGACGCGGCCGCCGCGGACGAGATCTTCTCCGTCCTCATGGGCGAGGACGTCGAGTCCCGGCGCACCTTCATCCAGCGCAACGCCAAGGACGTGCGGTTCCTCGACATCTGACGCGACGTGGCGCGGGGCGCACCGCCCCGGACGATGTCGACGTGCGACGAAGTGACACGCCCAGCGGCGTGGAAAGGAAGTACAGACGGTGACGGACGAGACCCCCGGCGTGGACGGCCCCGACGACGGCATGCCTGCAGAGGAGGCGCGCGTCGCGGTGCAGCACGGCCGCGTCGAGCAGGTCGACCTGCAGCTGGAGATGCAGCGCTCCTACCTCGACTACGCGATGAGCGTGATCGTGGGCCGCGCGCTGCCCGACGTGCGGGACGGCCTCAAGCCGGTGCACCGCCGCGTGATCTACGCGATGTACGACGGCGGGTACCGGCCCGACCGCGCGTTCTCCAAGTGCTCGCGTGTGGTGGGCGACGTGATGGGTAAGTACCACCCGCACGGCGACACCGCGATCTACGACACCCTGGTGCGCCTGGTGCAGGACTGGGTGCTGCGGTACCCGCTGGTCGCGGGCCAGGGCAACTTCGGCGCGCCCGGTAACGACCCCGCGGCCGCCCCGCGGTACACCGAGTGCAAGATGGCCCCGCTCGCGCTGGAGATGGTGCGCGACATCGAGCGGGGCACCGTCGACTTCCGGCCCAACTACGACGGCCGCACGCAGGAGCCCGTCGTCCTGCCGTCCCGCATCCCGAACCTGCTGATCAACGGCTCCGCGGGCATCGCGGTCGGCATGGCGACCAACATCCCGCCGCACAACCTGCGCGAGGTCGCCGAGGGCGTGCGCTGGCACCTGGCCCACCCCGACGCGACGCGCGAGGAGCTGCTCGAGGCGCTGCTGCAGCGCATCAAGGGCCCGGACTTCCCGACCGGCGCGCAGATCCTCGGGCACAAGGGCATCGAGGACGCGTACCGCACGGGCCGCGGCTCGATCACCATGCGCGCCGTCGTCAACGTCGAGGAGATCCAGAACCGGATCTGCCTGGTCGTCACCGAGCTGCCCTACATGGTCAACCCGGACAACCTGGCCTCCAAGATCGCGGACCTCGTCAACGACAACCGCATCCAGGGCATCGCCGACATCCGTGACGAGTCCTCGGGCCGTACGGGCCAGCGCCTCGTCATCGTGCTCAAGCGCGACGCCGTCGCGAAGGTCGTGCTGAACAACCTCTACAAGCACACGCAGCTGCAGGAGAACTTCAGCGCGAACATGCTCGCGCTGGTCGACGACGTGCCCCGCACGCTCAGCATCGACGCGTTCGTCCGGCACTGGACGACGCACCAGATCGAGGTCGTCCGCCGGCGCACCGAGTACCTGCTCGCCGAGGCCCAGGGCCAGATCCACATCTACGACGGCTACCTCAAGGCGCTCGACGCGCTCGACGAGGTCATCGCCCTGATCCGCCGCTCCCCCGACGCCGACCAGGCGCGGACGGGCCTCATGGAGCTGCTCGACATCGACGAGCAGCAGGCCAACGCGATCCTGGCGCTCCAGCTGCGCCGGCTCGCGGCCCTCGAGCGGCAGAAGATCCTCGACGACCACGCGCGCCTGCAGGCCGAGATCGACGACTACCAGGACATCCTGGCGCGCCCCGAGCGGCAGCGGACGATCGTCGGCGACGAGCTCGACGACGTCACCGAGCGCTGGGGCGACGAGCGCCGGACGACGATCCTCCCCTACGACGGCGACATGTCGATGGAGGACCTCATCCCCGAGGAGGACGTCGTCGTCACGATCACGCGCGGCGGCTACGCCAAGCGGACGCGGACGGACAACTACCGCTCCCAGCGGCGCGGCGGCAAGGGCGTGCGCGGCGCGCAGCTGCGCGAGGACGACATCGTCGACCACTTCTTCACGACGACGACGCACCACTGGATGCTGTTCTTCACCAACCTCGGCCGCGTGTACCGGGCCAAGGGCTACGAGCTCCCCGAGGGCGGCCGGGACGCCAAGGGGCAGCACGTCGCCAACCTGCTCGCGTTCCAGCCGGGCGAGAAGATCGCCCAGGTGCTCGACATCCGAGACTACGACGCCGCGGACTACCTGGTGCTCGCGACCCGCAGGGGCCTGGTCAAGAAGACGCGCCTGGGCGAGTACAACTCGCCGCGGTCCGGTGGACTCATCGCGATCAACCTGCGCGAGGACGCCGACGGCAACACCGACGAGGTCGTCTCGGCCCGCCTGGTGAACGCGGACGACGACCTCATCCTCGTCTCGCGCAAGGGCCAGTCGATCCGCTTCCACGCCGACGACGAGTCGATCCGACCGCTGGGCCGCGCCACCTCCGGGGTCACCGGCATGAAGTTCCGGGAGGACGACGAGCTGCTCGCCGCCGACGTCGTGGAGGACGACGCCGACCTGTTCGTCGTGACCGAGGGCGGCTTCGCGAAGCGCACGCGGATCTCTGAGTACCGCATCCAGGGTCGCGGTGGGCTCGGCATCAAGGTGGCGAACCTGGTCGAGGCTCGGGGTGATCTTGTGGGGGCTCTCGTCACCCACACCGATGACGAAGTCCTTGTGATCATGGAGCGCGGCAAGATCGTGCGGTCCGCGGTCGCCGGGGTCAACCTCACCGGGCGGAACACACAGGGGGTAACCTTCGCAAAGCCGGACAAGGGCGACAGGATCATCGCCGTCGCGCGGAACGCGGAGCGCGAGGACTCCAGCGAGACCGCGATCGCTGCCGACGAGAACTCCGGCGGTGAGCCCACCGACCGGGTTACCGTGGAAGAGATCCCGACCCCAGACGAAGTTCCGAGCAGCCCTGAGCAGGACAGCACCGGACGCGAGGACAGCTGATGACGAGTGACAAGAGCGGGCCCGTGCGTACGGCGTCGCCCGACCTCGACGAGGACCTGGACGACACGAGGGTCCGCAAGGACGTGCCGCGCCCCCAGGCCTCGGAGCCCACCCCGGAGCCGCAGGAGTCGGACACGGCTGCGCCGGAGTCGTCCGACGGTGCGAGCGCGCCGGCTGAGCCGGCCACCGTCGAGGGTGCATCGTCGAAGGGCGGGTCGGCCCCCGCTGCCAAGGCGCCCGCTGACAGCAAGCCGGCGTCCCCGGGCAAGCCTGCGGCGCCCGCACCGTCGGCCCCGGCCGCGCCGGCCTCCCCGGGCAAGCCCGCCGCCCCGACCGCTGCCAAGGGCACCGCCTCCCCGCCGCCGGCCCCGCCGGAGCCGGGTTCTGCCGTCCCCACCACCGGGGGCGTCTGGCGGGCCGCCTACGACGCGGGCCGCACCGACGTGTCCACCGCGACGCCGAGCGGCGCGAGCTCCACTCCCGCGTCGGCGCAGTCCGCGGCTGCCGCATCCCCGCAGAACGCGTCTGCCGAGCCCGCGGGCACCACGTCGTGGAACCGGGTCCAGGCGCCTGACGCGCCGCCCGCTCCCCCCGCTCCCGCCGAAGGCACGGACGGTGTCCGCTCCGGCGCGATGAAGGCGGCCCAGGCCGCCCTCGACGCGGCACGCAGCGCGGCGCGGAAGGTGTCGTCCATCGGGACGGACGAGACGCCGGCGACCCCGTCGAACGCCGCGGACGCGACCAACCCGCGGCCGGAGATGCACTACACGGCCGCCGGCGTCCGCGGTACCGCCACCCCGGCCCCTGCCGCCGCGGGCACGACGGCGGGCCCCCGCCCGGCGTCCGTGCCGACGCCCCAGGTGCCGCCGCCCGCGCCCGCCGGCCCGCGCCGCGTCCGCCTCGCGATCTCGCGGGTCGACCCGTGGTCGGTCATGAAGCTCGCGTTCCTGCTCGCGGTCGCCGTCGCGATCATGACGGTCGTGGCCACGGCGGTCTTCTGGTCCGTGCTCGACGGTTTCGGCGTGTTCACCACGGTGCAGGGCTTCGTGGAGGACGCCGTCGGCCCGCAGAGCAACGTGAACCTCACGCAGTTCGTGGAGTTCCCCCGCGTCATCTCGCTCGCGACGCTGATCAGCATCTGCAACATCGTGCTGCTCACCGCGATCGCGACGATCATGGCGTTCCTGTACAACATCACGGCAGCGCTGGTGGGCGGCGTCCACCTGACGCTCACCGACGACTGACCAGCACGTCCACGCACCACCCGCGAGCGTTCGTGTGCGCTGTCACGCACAGGTCGACGCATGTCACACCGCAGACCGCCATTTCGGTTTGGGACATCGTCCCGACCTGGGGTAATCTCCAGTGTCGCGACAGCGTGCACAACGCTCGCGCGGGGCTATAGCTCAGACGGTTAGAGCGCTTCCCTGATAAGGAAGAGGTCGGAGGTTCAAGTCCTCCTAGCCCCACTCCCCGGCCCGCAGAGGCTCCTCAGGAGGAACCCGTGAAGAAGCTGCTCGTACTGCTGCTCGCTGCCGGTGCCGGCTACGTCCTCTGGCGCAAGCTGAACGAGGACGCCTCGGGACGCGATCTCTGGTCCGAGGTCACCGACTCCATCGACTGAGCCCCCCGCAGCGGGGCCATGGCGCAATTGGTAGCGCACCTGCTTTGCAAGCAGGGGGTTGCGGGTTCGAGTCCCGCTGGCTCCACCCCGTGAAGGCCGTTGAACCCGCAGTATGCGGTTCAACGGCCTTCGGCATTTTCCGGTAGCAACCGGGCAACACGGTGACGATTCCCGTGGTTCCGCTCGCCGCCTCGAATCCGTTCCCTCAAAATGAGGCCAGCCCCCAGGGGCGGTCCACGAAAGCAGGGGGAAGAGCGTGGGAACGTACCAGCAGCGTGCCCGTCGGAGCCGCGCGGCCGGAGCCGTGCTGGTCACGGCGGCGCTCCTCACGTCCGTCGTCCCGTACCTCTCGTCGGCCCGGCCCGCCGCCGCGGCGACGGACACGAGCTGTTCCACGGCGGACGAGAGCTCCGGGCGGTACGCGTCGACGCTGTGCTGGTTCGACTTCACGGGGTACGACCCGGCCCAGGCCACGAGCCCGGGCGGCCAGCCGATGTCGGTCGCCCTACCGGGAGGGTCCACGCTGACGTTCGACCTCGTCGCCTCCGGCGGTTCCGTGAGCGGGGCGACCTTCCCCACCTATTCGGCGGCCTACCTCGGCAACGGCTCCTACACGGGCGTGAGCGGGCGGCCCGCGCTCTACCAGTCGGGCAGCGGGACGATCACCGAGCTCGAGCGACCCGCTCTACTCGCTCACCGCCGACGGTGACGACGCCGGGATCGGCAACGCGTGCGCAGGCGGCTTCACCGGGCTCGGCACGCGGAGCGTCACGTGCGCGGGCGCGGGCAGCGCCCGCAAGACCGGGACCGCGATCGTCGCCAGCCAGGCGCCGGCCACGTTCAGCCAGCGCATGGTGGGTGGTGGGCGCCAGGCGGTGGCGTTCGGAGTGCTGCTCTCCCGCGTCGAGCTGACCAAGGAGGTCGCGTCCCGGTTCACCGGGGACGCCTTCGAGGTAGCCGTCCACGACGAGGCGGGCACCCGTCTCTTCGCCGCGGCCACGGGACCCACCGGCACCTCGGCGACGACCGGCCGGCAGACCGTCCTCGCGACGGACCGCGGCGCGACCTTCCGGTTCTCCGAGCGGGCGACCAGCGGCAGCCTCGACCGGTACGACTCGTCCTGGGCGTGCACCCGCAACGGCGAGACCGACCCGACGCTGCCCAGCGGTCTCGGCGTCGGCCCCGCGGCGGACGTGCACGTGGGCATCGGTGACCTCGTCTCGTGCACGGTCACGAACACCGCGAAGCCCACCAGCCTCCTGCTGCTCAAGCGTGCGGGAAGCCCGGAGGACGTGAACGTCAACGGCCTGCCCGACGCCGGTGACCAGATCCGGTACACGTTCGACGTCACCAACACGGGCGAGCTGCCCGTCGTGGACGTCGCCGTCGACGATCCGCTCGTCGGGGTGTGACGTGCCCGGCGGGGACGCTGGCGCCGGGCGAGACGGTGACGTGCACCGCCGACGATCCCTACACGGTGACCGCCGAGGACCTGGCGAACGGCGTGGTCGCCAACACCGCGACGGCGTCCGGCGTCACCGAGGGCACCGTCGACCCGGTGACGTCCGACCCGTCGTCCACGTCGACGCTGCTCACCGCACCCGCGCCCGGCATCTCCCTGGCGAAGGTGGCCACCCCGAACGACGAGGCGTCCTTCGTGCTGGGCCAGGAGATCACCTACGACTTCGTCGGGACCAACACCGGCAACGTGCCGCTCGACGACGTGGCCGTCGAGGAGACGGCCTTCTCGGGGTCGGGCGACCTGTCCCCGATCGACTGCCCGGACGAGCAGCTGGAGGCCGGGCGCTCGATGACCTGCACCGCCACCTACACGCTGACCCAGGAGGACGTCGATGCGACACGGGTCACGAACGCGGCCGTCGCGACGGGCACCCCGGTCGGTGGTGGCGACCCCGTCAGCGCCGAGCACGACGCCGAGATCCCGGGGGTCGCCGAACCCGCGATCGGCCTCGAGAAGTCGGTCGAGCCCGAGACCGTGGTGAACGCCGGCGACTCCGTCGAGTACACGTTCCACCTGACGAACCAGGGCAACGTCACGCTGACGGACCCGCAGGTGACGGAGACGGCGTTCACCGGCACGGGCGGGACCCCCCGAGGTGAGCTGCCCCGCCGGCCCTCTCGCGCCCGGGGACGCCGTCGACTGCACCGCGAGCTACACGCTCACGCAGGCCGACGTCGACGCGGGCCTGGTGGACAACGCCGCGACCGCGACCGCGACGCCGCGGGTGGGTGTCCCCACGACGTCCGAGGAGTCGACGGCGCGCGTGACGATCCCGGAGACGGCCGCCGGCCTCACGCTCGTGAAGTCCGCGAGCACCGAGACGTACTCCGCGGTCGGTCAGGAGGTCACCTACGCGTTCGAGGTCACCAACACCGGGAACCGGTCGCTGGGCGACGTCGTGGTCGACGAGACCCTGTTCACCGGCAGCGGTGACCTCTCCGCCGTCGACTGTCCCGCGACCACCCTCGCCGGTGGTGAGTCGATGACCTGCACGGCGACCTACACGACCACGCAGGCCGACCTCGATGCCGGGGCCGTCGACAACGCGGCCACCGCGTCGGGGACGCCTGCGGGCGCGACCGACCCGCTCTCGACGGCGCCGAGCGACGCCACCCTCACCGCCGAGCAGCGACCCGCCCTCGGCCTCGTGAAGTCGGCCGACCCGACCGAGGCCTCGGCGGGCGACGAGATCCGGTACGCCTTCCGCGTGACGAACGAGGGCAACGTGACGGTCGTGAACCCGCTCGTCGACGAGGTGGAGTTCTCCGGGAGCGGCGAGCTCAGCGACGTCGTGTGCCCCACGGGGCCGCTGGCGCCGGGCGACGCCGTCGACTGCGTGGCGGCCTACACCGTCACCGCGGCCGACCGCGCGGCACGGGTCGTCGACAACACCGCCGTGGCGACGGCGCAGCCGCCGGCAGGCGTCGAGCCGGTCCGCTCGGCGGAGTCGTCGGCGACCGTGCGGGTCCTCGACCCGGCGATCACTCTGGTCAAGACCGCCGACCGTGCGGGCCTGACGGTCGGGGACACCGTCACGTACTCCTTCGAGGTCACCAACACCGGCACCGTGCCGCTCGTCGACGTGACCGTCACCGAGACGGGCTTCACCGGCGCCGGTGCTCTCTCCGCGGTGACCTGCCCCGGCGCACCGGTGGTGCTCGAGCCGGACGCGTCCGTCACGTGCACGGCGACGTACGAGGTGACCCAGGACGACGTGGACGCGGGATCGGTCGAGAACACGGCCGTCGCCACCGGCACCGACCCGGCGGGCGACCCGGTGGGTTCGGACCCGTCCACGGTGGAGATCACCGAGGCGCCGGTGGCGGGGCTGAGCCTCGCCAAGACGGCTGACGTCGACCGCGTCACGCGCCCGGGCGAGGTCGTCACGTACTCCTTCGTCCTGACGAACACCGGCCGCGTGACCCTGACGAACCCGACCGTCGAGGAGCAGGACTTCTCCGGGCGCGGCACGCTCTCCCCCGTGACCTGCCCCGAGGACGTGCGCCTGCTCCCCGGCGAGGAGGTGACGTGCACCGCGACGTACGAGGTCGTGGCCGCCGACCTGACGGGCGAGCCGCTGACGAACGTCGCGACGGCGGCCGCCGTCGACCCGGACGACGACACCACGCGGTCCGACTCCTCGCGCTCGGACGTCTCGACGACGGAGCGTGACGACGACCTGGCCGCCACCGGCTTCGACGGTCGCTCCACGGCCCTCGTAGCCGCGGCCGCCGTCGTGCTCGGGCTCGTCCTGGTGAGGGGTTCGCGGTGGCGCCGGAACGCCCGGTGATCCTGGCTGGGAGCGTTCCCACGGCTCCCGGGCGGTGGAAGGTCCGGGAGACCACGTAGCTCCGGGTCGTGGCGACCACGTATCTTTGCCCGCTCATGGCCGTTCTCGCCTCCGATCAGGGGGTGAAAACTGACACGGCAGGACCCCTTCCATATCGTCGAGAGCGAGGGGCAAGCACCACCCACCTGACCGGCCCCTCGTCGTCTCGAGGAGGACCGAGTGTCCCTGACCAGGAAAATCATCGGCAGTGTCGCCGTCATGACCGCAGCCGTCTCGGCCGCCGTGGTCGCCACCCCGTCCGCCACCGCCGTCCCTGCCACCATCCCGCTCACGATCAGCAACGACTCGGGCCGCAGCGACGAGGTCTTCGTGTACGTGCTCGGCGAGCAGGGCGGCGAGCTCGGGTACGCGGACGCGGCGGGCACGTTCCACCCGTGGCCGGACGCGGGCAGCGTGCCGGAGCCCGCGCCCGACGCGTCGATCGCGGGCCCCGCCGCCGGGCAGGACCTGACCATCCAGATGCCCAAGCTCTCCGGACGGGTCTACTTCTCCTACGGCAGCAAGCTCGACTTCAAGATCGTCAACGACGGTCAGCTCGTCCAGCCGGCCGTGCAGAACCCCGACGACCCCAACCGGGACATCCTGTTCAACTGGACGGAGTACACGCTCAACGACTCCGGCCTCTGGATCAACAGCACGCAGGTCGACTTCTTCTCCGCGCCGTACCAGACGGGCCTGCGCACCGCGGGTGGCGAGCTGCGGCACACCGGCATGCTCAAGCCCGACGGGTGGGACAACGTCGTCTCGGCGCTCTCGCAGCAGGACGGCTGGGACGGGCTCGCCCAGACCGGTCCGGACGGGAACGTCCTGCGCGTCCTGTCCCCCGGCCACGCCGTGGGGACCGGCCAGATCGGCGCCGACGTGCTGTCCGACTACGTCGACCGGGTGTGGGCGAAGTACTCGAGCGAGACGCTCACGGTCGTGCCCTACGCCCACGAGCCGGAGACGAAGTTCTTCGGCACGGTCGCGGGCGACACGATGACCTTCACGGACACGTCCGGCGCCGTCGTGGCGACGTTCCCCAGGCCGTCGGGCGAGTCGATCTTCGGCTGCGCGGGTGACCTCGCGGCGCCCAACGACGACGTCGGCGCGATCGCGCGCACCCTGTGCGCCGGGTTCAACCGGTCGTCGCTGCTCGACAGCGCCACCCAGCCGACGGACGACCCGGCCGGCTTCTACCAGGATGCCGTGACGAACTACTACGCCAAGTTCATCCACGAGCAGATGGCGGACGGCAAGGCGTACGCCTTCGCGTTCGACGACGTCGTCAACCAGGAGTCGCTCGTGCACGACGGCGACCCGGCCGAGGCGTTCATCCAGCTCGACCCGTTCAGCGGGGCGGCGACGCCGATCGGCGGCTGAGCACCGACCGGGACGACAGCGCGCCCGCCCGGCCGGCACTCGAGGTGCCGGCCGGGCGGGCGCTGCGCTGCCTGCGGTCTCAGCCCTGCTTGCCGCCGGTGCCCTTCGGCTTCGACGCGTCCGCCGCGGCGTCGGCCACCTCGTCGGCGATCGGCGTCTCGGCGGACCGGCTCTTCCCGCCCGGCTTCTTCGTGCCGGCGGCGGTGGACGCACCGGACGCGTCGGCAGGTGCAGCCGTACCGGCGGCGTTGACGGCGGGCTCACCCGTCGTGGACGCCCCGGACTCACCGGCGAGGTCGGCGGACCCCGCCGTCGCGTCGCCCGGCTTCTGCACCCGGGCCTTGGCCGCGTCGATGACCGGCGCGGCCTTCTCCTTGGCGGCGTCGAGGACCGGCCCCGCCTTCTCCTTGGCCGCCTCGAACGCAGGGCCCGCGGCGGAGTAGGCGCGCGCGCCGAGGTCCTTGGCCGTCTGCGCGGCCTTCGCCCCGGCCTCGCGGCCCTTGGCGACGGCGGAGCCCGCCGCCGCGCCGACCCCGGAGGCCCGCGCCGTGCCGTTGGAGTAGTCGGCTCCGGCCGCCTGCTCCCAGGGCTCGGCCCACGGGTCGGTCTGGGGCTGAGCGCGCTTCCAGAACACGTAGCCCGCCACGGCGGCACCGCCCGCGACCAGCGCGACGACCCAACCCTTGCGCGAACCCTTGCGGTGGGCCTTCTCCGCCGCGTCGGTGACACTCTCGGCGAGGGAGGCCTTGCCCTGTGCCGCCGCCGCGTTGGCCGCCGCGACGTTGAACGCAGCGACCATCTTGGGGAGCACGTCCTCGACGAGCTTGTCGTGTGCCGTGTCGATGAGCGGTGCCGCCTTGGTCGCTGCCTTCTCGACCTGCGGCGCCGCCGCCTGGAGGCTGTCCTGCCAGGCCTTCTCGGCACGGGGTGTGAGCCAGGCGACGAAGTCGTTCACGCGCGGCTGGGCCCAGTCCCGCGCGTACGTGGCGCGGTCCTTGGCCTGTGCGGCGAGCGTTCCGGCCTGCGTCGCGGCCCTGGAGCTGACGTCGGAGAGCAGGGCCGTGGCCTCGGCGGCCTTCTCCTTGACCTTCTCGGTGTCGATCTTGCTGGTGTCCACGTGGTCGGTCACCTTCTTGCGGGTCATGAAGCTTCCCCCGAACTGTTCAAGAACTCCTCGAGGTGCCACTCTGCCACCGTCCCCGCTTGCTTGCGAGGCCGGACGGCGGCGGTGCAGCACCAGCGGGCCGCTCCGTGGGAGGATTGATACATGTTCGCAATCCTGCACACCACCTCCGGTGACATCCGCATCGAGCTCTTCCCGAACCACGCGCCCAAGACGGTCGAGAACTTCGTCGGGCTCGCGATGGGTGAGAAGGCCTGGACGGACCCGCGGACAGGTGAGGAGCGCAAGGACCCGTTCTACGACGGCCTCATCTTCCACCGCGTGATCGACGACTTCATGATCCAGGGCGGCTGCCCGCTGGGGACGGGGACCGGCGGTCCGGGCTACACGTTCAACGACGAGATCCACCCGGAGCTGCAGTTCTCCGAGAAGTACCTGCTCGCGATGGCCAACGCCGGCAAGCGCCGGAACCCGGTCACCGGCGAGGTCGAGGGCACCAACGGCTCGCAGTTCTTCCTCACCACGGCCGAGACGCCGTGGCTGAACGGCAAGCACACCATCTTCGGCAAGGTCGCGGACGACGCGTCGCGCCAGGTCGTCGACACCATCGGCACGACGCGCACCCGTCCGGGCGACCGTCCGGTCGAGGACATCACGATCACGTCGGTCACGATCGAGCGCTGAGCGCCGGTGCACCGGGCCCACGGCCCGGGACCACCGACGAAGCCCGACCCTGAGTGACGAGGGGACTGAGGACGTATCGCGATGAACGACCCGGCCGCCGAGGAGCCGACCGAGGCCGCTCCACCGGTCTGCCCGCGCCATCCTGACCGTGTCGCCTATGTGCGCTGCCAACGCTGCGGGCGGCCTGCCTGCCCGGAGTGCCAGCGGCCGGCGGCCGTCGGCGTGCAGTGCGTCGACTGCGTGCGCGAGTCGCGCCGCACCGCACCCCGCGCCCGCACGGTGTTCGGCGGGGTCGTGGGCGGCACGACGACGGCCGCACGGCCGGTCGTCACGTTCACCATCATCGGGATCTGCGTGGTGAGCTGGATCCTGCAGCTCGTGACGGGCGGCCGGTGGACGGAGCTGCTCTGGTTCTGGCCCTGGGGCGGAGCGGTCGAGCCATGGCGGTTCCTCACGGCGTCGTTCCTGCACTCGACGTCGCCGCTGCACATCCTGTTCAACATGTACGCCCTGTGGATCACCGGCCAGTTCCTCGAGCCCCTGCTCGGCCGGCTGCGGTTCACCGTGCTCTGCCTGCTCGCGGCGGTCGGCGGTCAGGTGGCCGTGCTGCTGCTCGCCGGCGACCCGTACACGTCGTCGGCCTGGGTGACGCCGGTGGTGGGCGCGTCAGGGATGGTGTTCGGCCTGTTCGGGGCGATGCTCCCGGTGCTCCGCCGGCTCGGCCGCAGCCTGGGCCAGGTGCTCGTGCTGCTCGCGATCAACGGGGCGATCGGGTTCTTCGTGCCGCGGATCTCGTGGCAGGCGCACCTCGGCGGCCTGGTCGTCGGGGCGCTCGTCGCGGTCGCGTACGCGTACGCGCCGCGGGAGCGTCGCGCCCTCGTCGCGTGGCTCGTCCCGGTGGTGGGCGTCGCGGTGCTGGTCGCGCTGGCGGTGGGACGCTACTCGTCCCTGGGTGTCCTGGGGATGTGACACCGTCCTCTTTTCCCCAGCTTTACCCACAGCTGTGGATAAATGGGGACACAGCTCCGCGGCCGCCGCTGTGCGGCCGCGGAGCCGCCGTCACTTCCAGCGCGTGGTGAGGCCGAAACCCACGATGATCAGCCCGAAGCCCACGGCGAGGTTCCACTGCCCGATCTGCGGGATCGGCAGCTGGAGGTCCGAGCTCGTGAGGTAGAAGGTCACGATCCAGGCGAGGCCGAGGATCATCAGGCCGAGCATCACCGGCGCCAGCCAGCGCGGGTTCACGGACTCGCCGGGCATCAGCGCCTTTGCCTCGGACTTGTCCGTCCGGGGGGCGGCCTTCTTCTTGTTGCGGGACTTCGACTCGGGCACGAGACGCGCTCCTGTCCTGGTGATGGCCCCGCCAAGGGTGTGCCGGGCCGACGTCTGCATCTTCGTGGACTAGCGTAGTGGTCCACAGGCCTTGTGCGTGACCGGACGTGTCCGCAGGTTTGACGATCGTGGCAGGAGGGGCACGTGAGCGGAGGCGAGCCGACGCAGGGGTCGTCGGCACGCGGGGCGCGACGCTTCTTCCGCGCGTCCCTCGACGCCGGCTGGCGCTCGTGGGTCAGCGTGGGCGGCGTGGCCGTGCTGGCGGGCCTCATGTTCAGTGCCAGCGCCCGCCTGGCCGACGGCGGCGGCGCCGGCACGCGGGACCCGCAGGACCTCGCCCAGCTCGTGGACACCGAGACGGCACGCGTCGCGGAGCTCAGCGAGCGCTCGGAGCGGCTCGACCAGGAGATCGAGACGCTCTCCGCCCGGACGGGCACCACCGTGCCCACCCCCGACCCCGCCCTCGTGGAGCGCGAGGGCGTCATCTCGGGGTCGCTCCCCGTCTCCGGCCCCGGCCTCACCGTGACGCTCGACGACGCGCCGTCCACGGCGGTCGGCGCGGGACCGGGCGGTGTCGAGCCGCAGCCCGACGACCTGGTCGTGCACCAGCAGGACCTCCAGCACGTCATCAACGCCCTGTGGGCGGGCGGTGCCGAGGCGATGACGCTCCAGGGCGAGCGCGTCACGTCGACGTCGGCGTTCCGGTGCTCCGGGAACATCCTCCTGCTGCACGGAAAGGTGTTCTCACCCCCCTACGAGGTGACGGCGGTGGGTGACCCGGCGAAGATGGAGGCGTCGCTCGACCGGTCGAAGGGTGTGCGGACGTACCTCGAGTACGTCGAGTGGGTGCACCTCGGCTGGGACGTGCGGCGCAGCGACCACCTGGACCTCCCCGCGTACGACGGTGGAGGTCTGCAGCACGCGACGGTTCCCGAGGGTACGGAGGTCTTTGGATGACCCACGCGCAGGCAGGCCACGACGTGCCCCTGCCCCAGGAGGTGTTCCCCATCGCGTACCGGCGGGGACCGTCCGGGATGGGTCCCCGCAACGCGCGCAGACCGCAGGGCGGTGCGACCCCGATGCGGCCGGTCGCCTGGCTGATCGGCGTGCTCGGCGAGCTGCTCGTGACGGCGGGTATCGTCCTCGGCCTCTTCGTCGTGTGGCAGCTGTGGTGGACGGACGTCGAGGGCGCCCGTGCGCAGAACGAGATCATCGCGGAGATGGACTGGGAGAACGCCCCGACCGGGCCGGCGACGGTCACGGAGCACCGGGACGCGCCGCCCGTCATGGAGGAGCCCGGCGTCGGCACCCTGTTCGCGCAGATGTACATCCCCCGCTTCGGCGACGACTACGTCAAGCCCGTCGCCGAGGGCACCGACAAGGCGACCGTGCTGGACACCATCGGCATCGGCCACTACGTCGGCACCGCGATGCCGGGTGACCTCGGCAACTTCGCGGTCGCCGCGCACCGCACCACGTACGGCAAGCCGTTCAACAAGATCGCCGAGCTCAAGCCGGACGACGCCGTCGTGGTCCGCACCGAGGACACCTGGTACGTCTACAAGGTGACCGAGTCGAAGATCGTCTACCCGCAGAACGTCGAGGTGATCGCACCGGTGCCCGGCGTCACCGCGGACCAGGAGATGCCCGAGCTCACGCAGCGGTTCATCACGCTGACCTCGTGCCACCCGATGTTCTCCGCGACCGAGCGGTACATCGTGCACGGCGAGCTCGACTACTGGGCGCCCGTGGACGAGGGCATGCCGAAGGAGCTGGTGAGCTGATGTACGGGCTGCTGTGGCGGGCCATCCCCGGCCCGGGGTGGTTCAAGGCGTTCGTGTGCCTCGTGCTCGCGTTCGGGGTGATCGCCGTGTGCTTCACGGAGTTCTTCCCCTGGCTCAGCGAGTACATGCCGTTCAACGACACGACGGTCGGCGCGTAGCATGCCTGCATGACGCGCATCCTCGTCGTCGACAACTACGACTCGTTCGTCTACACGATCGTCGGCTACCTCGACCAGATCGGCGCCGAGACGGTCGTCGTCCGCAACGACGCCGTGCCGGCTCCGGACGCCGACGGCCGTTACCGCTACGACGACGACGGCACCTCCGTGCCCTACGACGGCGTGCTCGTCTCCCCCGGGCCCGGCACACCGGCCGACGCCGGGGCCTCGGAGGACGTCATCCGAGCGTGCGCGCGCAGCCGGACGCCGATGCTCGGCGTCTGCCTGGGGCACCAGGCGCTCGCCGAGGTCTACGGTGCGACCGTCACCCACGCGCCCGAGCTCATGCACGGCAAGACGAGCCTCGTGGAGCACGAGGGGCACGGTGTGCTCAGCGGCCTCCCGGACCCGTTCACCGCGACGCGCTACCACTCCCTCGCCGTGACGCCGGAGAGCGTCCCGGACGAGCTCGAGGTCACGGGCACGACGGCGTCGGGCATCGTGATGGGGCTGCAGCACCGGGAGCTGCCGCTGCACGGCGTGCAGTTCCACCCCGAGTCGGTGCTCACGGAGGGCGGCCACCGGCTGCTCGCCAACTGGCTGGAGGTCTGCGGCCTCGAGGGTGCTGTCGAGCGGGCGACGGGAATGGCGCCGCTGGTCACCTCGTGACCTGCGACGCCATCACCCTGCTGCGGACCTGAGCCGGACGGGGCTACGGGAAGATGTCCCCGCCGTCACCCTCGCCCTCGCCGCCACCTTCGCCGCCACCGCCGTTCGCGGGACCCGACGACACGACGAGGTTGACGTAGGAGCCCACCTCGACCTGCGACCCGGGCGCGGGGTCGGAGCGGATGACCGTGCCGGGCTCCGGGAAGACGTCCGACGGCTCCTCCGAGGCCTGCTGGCAGCTGATCTGCGCGCCGGTGCAGGCGAGCTGCGCCTCCTCGAGGGACTTGCCGACGAGGTCGACCGGCACCGTGGTCTCCTGCTTCTGCGGCGCCTTCGCGAGGAAGACCGTGACGTAGGAGCGCTGGTCGACGTCGCCCGTGGGGTCGGTGCGGACCACCAGGCCCTCGTTGACGTCCTCGGTCTCCTCGTCCTTGAACTGGAAGTTCAGGCCGAGCGACTTGAGCTGCTGCTCGGCGGCCTCGCGCGTCTGCCCCGCGAGGTCGGGGACGGTCACCTGGCCGGTCGAGAGGTAGAGCACCACGTCGGAGCCCTCCTGCACCGTCTGCCCGCCACCCGGCTCGGTCTTGGTGACCATGCCCTCGGCGACGTCGGGGCTGTTCTCCGTCTGGCTCTCACCGACGTTGAGCTTGAGCTCCTCGAGCTTCGCCCGCGCGTCGGCCTCGCTGAGGTTCTTCAGGTCGGGCAGCGTCACCTGGCCGGGGGCACCGGCCACGTAGACGGTGACGGTCGAGCTCGGTGCGACCTCCTCGCCGGCCGCAGGGTCCGTGCGGCCGGTCGTCCGGCCCTCCTCGAGGTCGGAGTCCTTATCGATGGCCTGCTCGAACGTCAGGCCCGCCGCCTCGATCTGCTGCCGTGCCTCGTCCGCGGTGAGGTTCTCCGCGATCGTCGGCACAGGCACGGTCTGCGGTGCGTTGTCCTGCCCGTTGACGATCATCGCGATGACGATCGCCGCCACGGCCGCCAGGGCGATGCCGAGCAGCCACCACATGAGCGCCCGGCTCTTCTTCTCGGGCTGGCGCTGGTCGGGGCGCGCACCCGGCCCCGGGTACCCGCTGCCCGGCGTGACCGGGCTCTGCTGGGCGGTGGCCGGGCCCCACGCGTTCGGCGTCGGCGCCATGACCTGCGTGGCGCCGTAGGCGGGCTGGCCGGCCACCTGGGTCGCGCCCATCATGGCGCCCGCACCGACCATGGGTGCGGTGACCTGACCGCCGCGCATCGCGGCCTCCAGGTCGCGGCGGAACTCCGCCGCCGTGCTGTACCGCTGGTCGCGGTCCTTCGTCAGCGCCTTGAGCGTGATGCGGTCGAGCACCTCCGGCACGTCGGTGGCGATCTCCGAGGGGCGCTGCGGCTCCTGGCCCACGTGCTGGTAGGCGACGGCGACCGGCGAGTCGCCCTGGAACGGCGGCCGCCCCGTGAGCAGCTCGAACAGCATGCAGCCGGTCGAGTACAGGTCGGAGCGGGTGTCCACCTGCTCGCCGCGCGCCTGCTCCGGCGAGAGGTACTGCGCGGTGCCGATGACGGCGTGGGTCTGGGTCATCGTCGCGGCGGAGTCGGCCATCGCGCGCGCGATGCCGAAGTCCATCACCTTGACCGCACCCGTCGGCGTGATCATCACGTTGGCGGGCTTGATGTCGCGGTGCACGATGCCGGCGTGGTGCGAGTACTCGAGCGCGCTGAGCACGCCGACGGTGATCTCGACGGCCTCCTCGATCGGCACCGCGGCGCCGTCGGTGAGGATGTCACGGACGGTGTGGCCCTCCACGTACTCCATGACGATGAACGGCACGTGCACGTCCTCGCCCTGGGCGTTCTGGTGCACGTCCTCGCCCGTGTCGTAGACGGCCACGACCGCGGGGTGGTTCAGCGCGGCGGCGGACTGCGCCTCGCGCCGGAACCGAGTGAGGAAGGACGGGTCACGGGCCAGGTCGGAACGCAGCACCTTGATCGCCACCGTGCGACCGAGGCGGGTGTCGTGGCCGATGTGCACCTCGGCCATACCGCCGCGGCCGACCAGCTCACCGACCTCGTAGCGGCCGGCGAGTACGCGGGGCGTGTTGTCCACCACTCATACGTCCTTTGATGTCGTGGCCGTCGGCCCGGAGGCAAACGGCTCGGTGAAGAGCATCATCCCAGAAACGGCGGGAACGGCCGCTGCTGAGGACCTCAGCGTTTCGGCGGAGATTTGGGAGGAACCCCACGGCTCCGACGCGGTGTCGTCCCCACCACCCGTCACCAGCGTGATGATGAGGACGGCGAGGAGCAAGGCCACCAGCGCGACGAGCGGCCAGGACACCCGGACGCCGAACCGGTCCTCGAGCTCGCCCACCCACCGTTGGATGTCCGACGACAGGCTGCGCCCTTTCCCGGGGTGCCCGCCTGAGCGGCTCTGCTGCGGGCCACGACGCCCGTCCTGGCGGCTCGAGTGCAGGTCGCGGCGGGACGGGTAGGCGCGGGCGCCGTTCGCGGAGCCGCCCGACGGCGGGGGGACGTACCCGCCGGCACCGTGCGGCTGTCCGTGCGTGTCCGAGCCGTGCGCACCCGACGTCGTGCCGTAGCCGGCCGAGTCGGTCCCGTAGCCGCCCGACGCCGCACCCGACGTCGGGCTGAACGGGTTCGGGCTGCCCGCGGGGTTGCCGGGCGCCGGGGAGTACGGCCGCCCGTAGGCGTCCGTCCCGTACGTACCCGACGACGTGCCGTACCCGCCGGAGGTCGTGCCGTAGCCGTTCGACGACGACCCGTTCGCCGTACCGTCCGACCCGTAGCCGCCCGCGGGCGTGCCGCTGCCGTACCCGCCGGCCGGTGTGCCGGACCCGGAGCCCCCCGGTGTCCCCTGGTCGGGGCCTGCCGGAGCGGACTGCGCGCTCGCCACGGTGGTGTGCCGCCCGTTGCCGCCGCCACCGAACGGCGACTGCCGCCGGGCGTGCGAGGGGCCGGGCTGAGCCGCCGCGGCCCGGCCGCCGCTCCGCCCGCCCGCGCGCTGGGTCGCGCCCTGGCCTTCGCGTCGCGACCGCCGCGCGTAGCGCGAGCTGCCGAACGGGTCCTCCGCGATCTCCGCGGCGAGCTGGTCGAGGTGCCGTGCGAGCTGGTCGGCCGACGAGATGCGCTGGGCCGGGTCCTTCTCCAGCATCTTCGTGATCGTCTCGGCCAGGCCCGGGTGCACCGACGTCGGCAGCAGGGGGACAGGCGCGTTGACGTGCGCGATGGCGATGTCGACCGGCGTCCGGCCGGTGAACGGGCGACGCCCGGTGGTCGCCTCGTAGGCGACCACGCCGAGTGCGTAGATGTCGGAGGCCCCGGTGGCCGACTGGCCGACGGCCTGCTCGGGCGAGAGGTACTGCGCCGTGCCCATGACCATGCCCGTCGCGGTCATGGGTACCTGGTTCTGCGCGACGGAGACGCCGAAGTCGGTGATCTTCACCGTGCCGGTGTGCTCCAGCAGGATGTTGCCCGGCTTCACGTCGCGGTGCACCACGCCGGCGACGTGGGCGGCGTGCAGGCCGCGCGCCGTCTGCGCCAGGATCGGCAGCAGGCGGGCCGGCTGCAGCACCGGCTCGCGCTCGAGCAGGTCGGCGAGGGGCTCACCGAGCACGAGCTCCATGACGAGGTACCCGGCGCCGCGCTCCTCGCCGTAGTCGAACATCTGCGCGATGTTGGGGTGGACGAGGGTCGACGAGTTCCGTGCCTCCGTGCGCAGGCGACGGAGGAAGTCCTCGTTGCCCGTGTACTCCTCGCGGAGCACCTTCACGGCGATGTCGCGCGCGAGCTTCTCGTCGCGCGCGACCCACACTTCGCCCATGCCGCCCATGGCGATGCGCCGCACCAGCGTGTAGCGCCCACCGAGCGTCAGACCCTCGACCGGTCTCATTGGCCGACCGCCGCCTTGAAGATCTCGCCGGCGACCGGCGCGGCGATCGAGCCGGCCGAGGACTCGAGGGTCGACTCACCCTCGTTCTCCAGCACGATCGCGATCGCGACCTGCGGGTCGTCCGCCGGCGCGAACCCGGTGAACCAGAGCGTGGGCGACCGCGGGTCGTCCTGGGCCGTGCCCGTCTTGCCCGCGACCTGCACGCCCGGCACCTGCGCGGCCGTGCCGGACCCGCTGTTGACCACCGCGAGCATCATCTCGGTGAGCGCGTCGGCGGTCGACGACGAGAACGGGCTCCGGTACCGGCTCGGCTTCGTCTGGCTGACCAGCTCGAGGTCGCTGTCCCGGACGCTCTGGATGAGATACGGCTCCATGAGCTCGCCGTCGTTCGCCACGGCGGCGGACATCATGGCGACCTGGAGCGGCGTCATCCGCACGCTGCCCTGGCCGATGCCCGAGAGCGCGATGCGCGCGTCGGAGTCGTCGTCGTTGTCGCCGCCGATGAGGCCCGGGTAGGCGCCGACCGACGTCGTCATCGGGACCTCGAGGGACTCGGTGAAGCCGAAGTCCTCGAACATCTTCTGCATGCCGTCCCGGCCCACGTCCGTGGCGAGCTTGAGGTAGGCGGTGTTGCAGGAGTTCTCCAGCGCCTCGAGGAGCGACATCCGCTGCGTCGGCGAGCACGCGTAGCCGCCGAAGTTGCCCACGTCGGTGCTCGTGCCCGGCAGCGTGTAGGAGTTCGGCGCGTCGACCTGGGCGCCGGGCGTGAGGCCCTCGTACTCGATCGCGGCGGCCGACGTCAGGATCTTGAACGTCGAGCCGGGCGGGAACGTCGCGTTGATCGTGCGGTTGATCATCGGGCCGTAGACGCTGCGCCGCTCCTCGCCGTCGGTGCTCCCGACGACGGGCCGCTCGTTGATGAGCGCGGTCGCCGCGTCCGCCGCGGCCTGGGAGTCATGGCTCGAGACCACGTTCGGGTCGAACGACGGCTTCGACACCATCGCGAGGATCGCCCCGGTCTTCGGGTCGAGCACGACGGCGGCGCCGTTCCGGTCACCGAGCGCGTCCCAGGCGGCCTGCTGCAGCTTCGGGTCGATCGTGAGCTCGACCGACGAGCCCTGCGCCTCCTCGCCGGTGATGAGGTTCTGCAGCCGGTCCAGCCACAGCGAGTCGTCCTCGCCCGCGAGGTAGTCGTTGGCGTAGCGCTCGATGCCCGTCACGGTGCCGTTGACCGAGAAGTACCCGGTCACGGGCGCGTAGAGCGACGCGGGCCCCGCCTCGCCGTCGGAGTAGGTGCGCTGGTACTTGTAGTTGTCCTCGACCGGCACCGAGGTGGCGATCTGCTCGCCGCCCTTGACGACGATGGGCCCGCGGTCGCGCCCGAGTGTGCTGTAGATGGCGCGGGAGTTGCGCTCGTGGTCGTTGAGCTCGCCCGCGGCCACGAACTGGATCCAGGTCGTGGAGATCATGAGCGCCATGAACATCGTCATCACGACGACCGACAGCTTGCGCAGCGTGGAGTTCACCGGTCCACCCCCCGGACGATCTGGGTCGCGTCGTCGGGCGTGACGCCACGTCCCGCGCCCGCCTCGGTCCCGGCCTGGACGGGCCGGCCGCCCCCGACCTCGATGGCGCCGCTCGTGGGGCCGCCCACCACGGCGGGCGCGGGCTCGGCGAGCGCGCCCCGGGTGGGCAGCGGGGAGGGGCGCCGTGCGGCGTCGGAGATGCGCAGCATGAGGGCGATGACGATCCAGTTGGCGACGAGCGACGAGCCACCCTGGGCCATGAACGGCAGGGTCAGACCGGTGAGCGGGATGATCCGCGTGATGCCGCCCACGACGACGAAGAGCTGGAGGGCCATGACGAACGCGAGGCCGCCGGCGAGCAGCTTGCCGAAGCCGTCGCGCACGCCGATCGCGTGGCGCAGGCCGCGCTGCACGATGACGAGGTAGACGAGCAGGATCGCGAGCAGACCGGTCAGGCCGAGCTCCTCGCCGATGGCCGCGTAGATGAAGTCGGAGTAGGCGAACGGCACGAAGCTCGGGTACCCCCCGCCCCAGCCCGCGCCGAACATGCCGCCGTACGCCATCGCGAACAGGCCCTGCACGAGCTGGAACGACGGACCCTCGACGAGCTCGGGGTTGAAGGCGTCGAGCCAGATGTTCACGCGGAGCTGCACGTGGCTGAAGATCGACCACGCGACGACGGCGCCGCCCGCGAACATGATCAGGCCGATCACGATCCAGCCGACCCGGTCGGTCGCGAGGTAGAGCATGCCGACGAACAGGCCGAAGAACAGCAGCGACGTCCCGAGGTCCTTCTCGCCGATGAGCACGGCGAGGGACACGGCCCACACGATGAGGATCGGCCCCAGGTCCCGCAGGCGGGGGAGCTGCAGGCCGAGCACCTTGCGGCCGGCCAGCGCGAGGGTGTCGCGGTTGGCGACCAGGTAGCCGGCGAAGAACACGGCGAACGCGATCTTCGCGAACTCGGCCGGCTGGACCGACGAGCTGCCGATGTAGATCCAGATCCGCGCGCCGTTCACCTCGCGGCCGAGGCCGGGGATCAGCGGGAGGATGACCAGCACGATGCCGACCACCATCGCGGTGTAGGTCAGCTTGCGCAGGCTCCTGTGGTCACGGATGACGAAGAGCACCACGCAGGCCACGGCCATGCCGAGCGCGCTCCACATGAGGTGGCGCGACGCGTCGGCGTCCCTCACGACACCGGTCTGCCGCAGGATCGTCGCCATGCTCAGGCAGTTGAGGAGCACGACGGCGGGCAGGATCACCTGGTCGGCGTAGGGCGCGCGCAGGCGGAGCACGATGTGCGTGGTGAAGGCCAGCGCGGCGAGCACGATCGAGTAGGTCCAGAACCCCTCGGGGAGCGCGTCGTCGAGCGAGTAGCCCACCATCCACATGCCGCCCATGCCGAGCGCCAGCGCGACGACGAGCAGGACCGCCTCGGCGACGCGGGCGGGTGCGCCCTCCTCGGGCCGGAGCATGCTCATCCGTTCTTCTCCCCGGCCGAGTCGTCCGAGGCCTTCTTCGACTGCGTGGGCGTCGGGGTCGAGGACGGCGTGGACGTGGGCGTCGAGGACGGCGTGGCGGACGGGGTCGGCGACGGTGTCGCGCCCGCCTCCTCCGCGGCGTCGGCGATGAGGCGGTCGGCGCGCCCGCGCGCGTCCTCGAGCGAGGTGGCGCGGATCGTCTCGTGCACCCGGTCGGCGACGAACGGCGGCAGCTCGTCGACGCGCGTGCCGGTGAGCTCGACCGCCGTCGAGAAGGTCAGCGGGCCCGCCGTCGCGGGGATCCCGCGGAACACGGCGACCTGGCCGTCCGACTCGCCCACGTAGTACTGGGTCTGTGTCCACCGGTAGCCGGCCCAGCCGGCGAGGCCCAGGCCGACGACGAGCAGCAGCGCACCGAGCACGGTGAGCCACGCACGCTTGCCGCGCGCGGGCCGGGCGTCCTCGTCGTTCTCCTCGTCCTCGTCGTCGGGGCGGACGTCGGGCTGGTACTGCTCGTCCTCGGAGCCGCTCGCGATGACGGCCTGCTCGAGGGTGTCGGCGAGACCGTCCTGCGTGACGGTGCCCGCCAGCACGCTGACCGCGGCCGGGGCGGTCCCGCCCTGGTCGTCGGCCGCGGGGCCGCGGACGAAGCCGGTCACGGTGTCGCCGTCGACACCGGGCGACGGCACGGGGAGGTGGGTCGGGGTCTGTGCGTCGTCGCCCGCCGCGGTGACGCCGGCGAGGGCCGCGGAGCCCACGATCTCCGGCACGACCGTGGCCGCCGTACCGGCGGCCGCGCCCTCGTCGAGCACGTCGGCGACGACGACGGTGATGTTGTCGGTGCTGCCCGCGCGCATGGACAGGGAGACCAGGCGCTCGACGGCGTCCTCCGGGTCGGCCACCGAGACGAGCACCTCGGCGATCTGGTCCTCGGGGACGAAGCCGGACAGGCCGTCCGAGCACAGCATCCAGCGGTCGCCCGGGATCGCCTCGCGGATGGAGAGGTCGGGCGTGAGGTCGAGGTCGAAGTCGCCGAGCACCCGCATGACGACGTTCCGCTGCGGGTGGGTCTCGGCCTCGTCGGGCGTGATGCGGCCCGTGTCGACGAGGTGCTGCACGAAGGTGTGGTCGACCGTGACCTGCGCGAGCACGCCGTCGCGCAGCAGGTAGGCACGCGAGTCGCCCAGGTGGGCCATGGCGAGGGTGTTGCCGGACTTGAGCAGCGCCGTGACGGTCGTGCCCATGCCTGCCAGGTCCGGGTCGGCGGCCGTCGCGTCGACGAGGTCTTGCCTGGCCTGGTCGATGGTCCGCTCCAGCGCGGACATCGACTGCTCGGAGCTGTGGTCCGGCCGGTCGAGGCCGACGAGCGCCGCGATGGTCAGCGCGGACGCGACGTCGCCACCGGCGTGCCCGCCCATGCCGTCGGCCACGACGAGGAGGTTGGGCCCCGCGTACGCGGAGTCCTGGTTGTTGGAGCGGACGAGGCCGACGTCGGAACGCGCGGCATACCGCAAGGTCACGGTCACGTGATGGTCATCCCTGGAGCTCGACGACGGACTGTCCGATCTGCACGCCGACACCGGGGGCGAGCGGGACGATGCCCTGCACCCGCTCCTCGCCGATGTACGTGCCGTTCGTGGAGCCCAGATCCTCCACGAACCACTGACCGCCCTGGGGGAAGATCCGCGCGTGACGCGACGACGAGTAGTCGTCGTCCAGCACGAGGGTGCAGCTGGGTGCGCGCCCGATGAGCACACCGGACGAGGTGAGGGGGATGGTGGTCCCCGTGAGCGGGCCTGCCACCACGACGAGCCGCGACGGGCCACCCCGCTGGGGCGCGCGCGGCGCGCCGCCGCCCGGGGCCGGCGTCGCGGCGGGCCCCGGGAGCTCCGACCGGCGCCGGCGGCCGCTCGTGGTGCGCGGCCCGGCGAGGTCGCGCCGGAGCACGGCCACGGCGGAGAGCACGAACACCCACAGCAGCACGAGGTAGCCCAGCCGGAGCAGGGTGAACGTCAGCTCGCTCATGTCGGGTCAGTCACCAGTCCTCGTTGTCCGCACCGGACGCGCTCCCGGTCCAGAACATGATCCGGGTGCGGCCGATGGTCATCGTGTTGCCGTCGAGCAGCGTCGCGGCAGGGACCTGGTGGCCCTCCACGTAGAGACCGTTCGTCGAGCCCATGTCGGTCGCGACGACGCCGTCCGGCGTGACGCGGATCTCGAGGTGGCGCCGGGACACGCCCGGGTCGTCCACGACGATGTCCGCCTCGGCGTCCCGCCCGATGACGGTGACGGGGCCGGTCAGCAGGTACCGCTGGCCGTCGATGTCGATCAGCGGGTGCCGGCCGGTCGGCGCGCCGGACGTCGCGGGCGCGACGCTCCCCTGCACGCTGCGCGACCGGACCGTGAAGCGGCCGGGCACCAGCTCGTACTGCTCGTCGAACGTGACGCTCACCGGGCCGACGAACGCGTAGTGCTGGGTCGCGGCGTACGCCGTGATGTTGGACGCGAGCTCGTCGGCGAGGGTCTGCGCGCCCCACGCCTCGATCTGGGCGAAGTCGTCGGGGGCGAGCTCGATGGTGAACTCGTTCGGCGCGACGGTACGGTCGCGCCCGACGACCGCGGCACGGTCGTCCAGCTCGCGCCGCAGCCTGCTCGCCAGTTCGACAGGCTTCACCTCGCCACGTCCCACCTTGGCGAACGCGTTGTTCATCATGCGCTCCACGCTCTTCTCGAAGCGGTCCAGGGCGCCCATGCCACCTCCTTCCAGGGTCTGCGCCGGGCAGACTACCTAGATCGTATAGACCGGTAGGTGCCCGCAGACTCCAATACTGTGGATGTCCTGCGGATCTTCTCCGATCTTCCCTCAGGTGGCGCGATGAGGAGAGGCGTGGGCGGATCCGCACGCTACTAGACCTGCGGCAGCACGTGAACCACCTCACCGGATTTGGATTCGGAGCAGGGGTCAGGGACGTGCTAGCCTCATCCAGCAGCGCGCGAGTGGCGGAATAGGCAGACGCGCACGGTTCAGGTCCGTGTGCCCGAAAGGGCGTGGGGGTTCAACTCCCCCCTCGCGCACGTTGACAAGAAGGCCCCGGCTCCCCGAGTCGGGGCCTTCGTCGTGCTCCGGGGGCTGCGATCCGACGGGTACCTCTCCCCTCCGGCCGCGTCACGCCCGCGGCGACACCACGAGGCGCACGGGCGGCGCGACGCCCGCGGCCCGCCCCGGCGGGAACGTCCCGTCCGCGCCGGGCGTCACCGACCCGAGGACGACCGGGTGCCGCGCACCCGTCGCCCCGGGAAGCACCCCGGGCAGGCCGAACCAGGTGTGCCAGCCCAGCACCGCGAACGCCAGCGCCTCCTTGGCCTGGCCCGGCACGCCCAGCTCGTCGGAGGTCCGCACGGGCACGCCGGGCAGCTCCGCCCGCAGCGCCGCCACGAGGGTGGGGTTGCGCGTCCCTCCGCCCGAGGCGACGACCTCCGTCGCGGTGCCGCGGACGGCGTCGGCCACCGTGCGGGCGGTGAGGGCGACGAGCGTGGCGAGCAGGTCCTCCGCCGGGATCTCCACGGGGCCGACACGGTCCAGCAGGTAGGAGAGGTGGAACAGCTCCTTGCCGGTCGTCTTGGGCGCGGGGCGCGCGTAGTACGGCTCGTCGAGCAGCCGGGCCAGCAGGTCGGGGCGCACCCGGCCGCGGGCGGCGAGCGCGCCCTCGGCGTCGTAGGCGAGGCGGCCGCCGGTGACGTGCCGCGTCGCGGCGTCGAGCAGCGCGCAGGCGGGGCCCGTGTCGAAGGCGAGCGGGGCGCCGTCGTGCCGCGGGACGGTGACGTTCGCGATGCCGCCCAGGTTGAGCGCGACCACCGTGCCGGGGCGGCCGGCGAGCCAGAGCGCGTCGAACAGCCCGACCAGCGGCGCGCCCTGCCCGCCGGCGGCGACGTCGCGCGTGCGCAGGCCCGAGACCACCGGCGAACCCGTCGCCTCGGCGATCCAGGCGGGCTCGCCGACCTGCAGCGTGCCCCGGGCGGCGCCGTCGGCCACCCAGTGGAAGAGCGTCTGGCCGTGCGACACGACCAGGTCGGCCCGGCCGCCGCACAGCTCGCCGACCGCGCGGGCGGCCACGGCGGCGAACGCCTGCCCGACGCCGGTGTCGAGCCGGCAGAGGGTCTCGGCCGTCGTGGTGGACGGCGGCAGCGCGTGCACCAGCTCGTCCCGCAGGGCCGCCGGGTACGGCACCGACAGGTGGCCGAGCGGCGTCAGCTCCAGGGCGTCGTCGTCGAGCCGGAGGTCGCACGCCGCGGCGTCGACCGCGTCGTGCGAGGTGCCGGACATGAGCCCCACGACCCGCAGCGAACCGTGCCCGGTCACAGGTTCCGTCGCAGGTGAGGCGCCCTCTCCGGGCAACGGTTGCCCCATCGTTCCCACTCCTCCGGTCGAGTTTGCGTCAGTGTTACCCCGTTCGTCCGAGTGTGCGCCACAATCTCCCCCATGCTTGACGTCTCGATCGCCCCAGCCCCGGCGCCGGACGCGCCGTTCGAGGACCACGTCGAATGGGCTCGCGCCGTTCCGGCGGCGCCGTCGTCCCCCGCGGCGCTGTTCACCGGAGGCCTCGACGACACCCCCGTCGACGACCGTCTCACGGTCGACACCCCCGAGTGGGACTACCCCGCCCGTGCCCAGGAGGTCGTGCAGCGGTCGCGCGGCGCCGTGCTCGACATCGGTACCGGTGACGGCGACTTCTTCGCGGGCCTCGGCCCCCTGCCCAAGGGCTCCGCCGCCACGGAGACCGGACCGGCGTTCCTCACGGCGCGCCGCCGCCTCGAGCCGCTCGGCGTCGACGTGCGCCGCGCCGAGCCGTCCTGGACCGGCGACGTGCTGCTGCCCTTCTTCGACGGGCAGTTCAGCACCGTGCTCAGCCGGTTCGGCCCGGTCGACCCCGCGGAGGTCGGCCGCGTGCTCGAACCGGGCGGCACCTTCCTCACCGAGCAGGTCGACACGCGCGACGGGATCGCCCTCAACAGGGCCCTCGGCGTGCCGCTCGGCTGGGACCCGGACGCCGTCACGGTCGACGTCATCGCGGACGGGCTCGTCGCGGCGGGCCTGGAGATCGTCGAGGCGACGGAGCACGTCGGCACCCGCACGTTCCGGGACCTGTCGTCGGTGCTCTGGTACCTGCGCAGGGCGGCATGGCAGGTGCCGGAGCTCGCCGAGCTCGGTCCGGGCGCCGTCGCCCGGCACGAGGCGGGCCTGCGCGCGCTGCACATGTACTTCGCCACGGGCAACGAGCTCGTCGACGAGGCGCCGCGCATCCTCGTCACGGCACGCCGGCCCTTCTGAGCAGGCCGGCCACCGCGTCGGCCATCGCGGCGGGCGGCACGTCGGCACCGTGGCCCGGCAGGGTCGTGCGGCGTGCCGCCGGGAGCACGGCGGCCAGCGAGTCGGCCGCCGTCCGGACGGTCGCCGCGCTCGCCGTGCCGTCGGCGACGAGGGCGGGCTGCACGATCTGGTCCCAGCGGCACATGAGCGCCCGGCGGCCGAGCGCGACCGCGGCGAGCACCCGGCCGTCGTAGGCGATGGTCGGGGCGATCGCCTCGAGGTCCGCCCACGACGCCGACGCCCGCATGCGCGGTACCAGACCGCAGGGCATACCCACGACGTCGAGGAAGAGCTCGACGGCGCTGCCGGGGTCGCCCGCCGCGACGCACGCCTCGACACCCGCGATCATGCGGGGGTCGGCGGGTGCCTCGCCGCTCGCGACGTCGTACGTGGGCTCCCAGCACAGGACGGCCGTGACGCCGGGGCCGAGGTCGGCCGCCGCGCGCAGGGCGAGGAAGCCGCCCGTCGAGATGCCGACGAGCGCCGCGGGGCCCGTGACGTCCAGCAGGGCCGCGATGTCGTCCACCTCCCTGTCCACGCTGTACGGGGCCGTGTCACCGCTCGCGCCCCTGCCCCTGCGGTCGTAGCGCAGCGTCGTGACCTCCTGGCCCAGCTCCGTCGCCACCGCGTGCGTCACGGGCAGGCGGTGCGCCAGCACGCCGTCGACCACCACGACCGCGGGCGCCAGGCCGGGGGTGGGGCCGGTCAGGTCGTAGGCGATCCGGGTGCCGTCGGACGACGTCGTGTAGGCGTCGGCGGTGAGGGTCGTCATACAGGGACAGACGGGTCGGGGACCGGAAAGTCGTCGCACCGGTTTCGCCGCGAGAAAAAACCCTGGGCGCACCGCCGCGCGCGGCGTAGGTTCGTGGGCACATGAGAAGGGAGGTGATCCGAGCAGTGAATTCACATCGGACCCATGAGGTGGTCGCGCGCTAGTCGCGTGACGCGCAAGCGTTCTGCGCCGACACCGGTCCGGGGGCTCAGCACGGGGCCTTCCTGATCCGGTCGAGGCGGCACGGGACAAGGTGGCGACTCCAACGCGACCACCGGAGCCCGCGGGTGCCGTGCCCTCGTCCAGCACGGCCGGCCGACATCGGCCACCCCGCGGGCTTTCCCGTGCCCGCGCACGGGTCGGGGAGAATGCCAGCATGACCCCCTACCGCGTGATGACCGTCTGCACGGGAAACATCTGCCGGTCCCCCATGGCCGAGATCGTGCTCCGCGACCGCCTCGAGGCCGCGGGCCTCGGTCAGGCCGTCGTGGTCGACTCGTCCGGCGTGAGCGACGAGGAGCACGGCAACCCCGTCGACCCCCGTGCCCGCGCGGTCCTCGCCGAGCACGGCTACCCCACGGGCGACGGGCACAGGGCACGCCAGGTCACCTCTGCCGACGTCCGCGGTCACGACCTCGTGCTCGCCATGACCGCTCGGCACGCCCGCGCGCTGCGCGCCCTCGCACCCGCCGACGGGGACGGCGCCGTCGTGCGCATGTACCGCTCGTTCGACCCCGCGGCGGACGGCCTGCCCGAGCAGCGGCTCGACATCGCCGACCCCTGGTACGGCGGGCCCGAGGACTTCGAGGTGTGCCTCGCCGAGATCGAGGCGGCGGCGGACGGTGTGGTCGCGTTCGTCCGGGGCCGGCTCGGCCTGGCCGACCGGCCCGGCGGGCGCGGGCCGACTACCGTGGAGAGATGACGCGCGCGTCGTCCGACCGGCTCGTCGTCCTCATGGGCGCCGACGGCCGCCTCGGGTCCAGGCTCGCCTTCCGCGTGGCAGCGGCAGGCGGTCGCCAGCGCCTGCTCGTCACCGGCCGCGGCGCCACTCCCCGTCTGCCCGACGGCGCGCCCCTGCCGGAGACGGAGGTCGTCACCGTCCCGGCCGAGCTGACCGACGGCTCGCCCGAGACCACCTCGCGCGTCCTGGCCGGGGCGTTCGCCGGCGCGCACGCGGTCTTCCTCGTGCCGAGCGCGGTGCGGGCGAGCCGGCTCCCCCTCCAGCGCGCCGCCGTCGACGCCGCCGTGCTCGCCGGGGTGCGGCACGTGGTGCACGTGTCGTCCGTCGGTGCGGGACCGGACGCCGTCTCGGCCGTCGCGCGCGACGACTGGCTCACCGAGCAGTACCTGCGCGGCACCGACCTGTCCTGGACCGTGCTGCGCGCCTCGGTGTTCCACCGCACGCTGACCTTCGCCGTCCACACGGAGGCGTCCGGCGCCGACGGCGCGGGCGTGCTGCAGGCGCCGGCGGGCGACGGCCGGGTCGCGTCCGTGTCGCACGACGACGTCGCCGACGTCGCCACCGCCGTGCTCCTCGACGAGGACCAGGGCAGGCACACCCGCCGCACCTACCACCTCACGGGGCCGGAGGCTCTCGCGTTCGACGAGGTCGCCGCGGCGCTCGCCGAGGCGACGGGGCGCCCCATCCGGTACGTGCCGCAGACCGTCGAGCAGGCCCGCGCCCTGTTCTACCGCTCCACGTCCGCCGAGGTGGAGGACTGGATCACGCTGTGCCAGGCCATCGAGCGGGGCGACCTCGCCCGGGTCAGCCCCGACGTCGGGCACCTGGCGGGCCGCCGCGCCCGCTCGCTCGCCGACTGGCTCGACGACTACCCGGCGGAGTGGGCCCACCTGCGGTTACCGTCGGTCAGATGACGAGCCACTCCCCCGGACCCGAGCCGGCCTGGGAGCCCGACGTGCTGCCCGGCTTCGAGCGCCGCACCCTTCCGCTGGCGCCGGACGAGGACGAGCCGGAGGTGGTGGCGACCCTGGTGCGACGCGCCCGGCCGGAGCCGCCCCGGGAACCCGGCCCGGCCCACGGCGTCCACCCGGTCGGTGCGGGCAACCCGCAGGTCGCCCGGCTGTGGGAGGAGCTGTCCGAGCTCGGGCGGCGTCTGCGCCTGGGCGGCCGGCGCGACCTGCCCGGCGGCGAGCCGCCCGCCGAGGTGCCCGACGCCGGCGTGGACCTGCTCTACGTGCACGGCTGGCTCGACTACTTCTTCCAGGTCCACCTCGCCGACTTCTGGGAGGCGCAGGGCGTCCGGTTCCACGCCCTCGACCTGCGGCGGTACGGCCGCAGCCTGCGCGAGGGCCAGACGCCGGGCTACGTGCGCAGCCTCCGCACCTACGCCGAGGACATCGAGGCGGCGCTCGCCGTCATGGGGCACGGGCCCGACGACCGGCCGGAGCGTCGGCTCGTCCTCATGGGCCACTCGACGGGCGGCCTGACCGCGAGCCTGTGGACCGCGCGGAACCAGGACCGGGTGGCCGGTCTGGTGCTCAACTCGCCGTGGCTCGAGTTCCAGCCGCGCGAGGCGGTCCGCAAGCTCATGGAGCCGGGTATCCGCGTGCAGTCGGCCATCGCGCCGCGCCGTCCGCTCGTCAACCTGGACCGGGGTCTCTACGCGCGGTCGATCTCGGCGCGCTTCGACGGTGAGTGGGACTACGACGTCGCGTGGCGTCCCGACGCCGGGTGGCGTGCCCTGCCCGGGTGGCTCGCCGCGATCTTCCGGGGGCAGGAGACGGTGGCGCGCGGCCTCGGCATCCACGTGCCCGTGCTGGTGCTGCTCAGTGCGCGGAGCACCATCCCGACGCGATGGAGCGAGGACATGCGCAGCACCGACTCGGTGCTCGACGTGATCGGCATCGCCCGCCGGGTGCCGGACGTCGGGTCGCTCGTCACGCTGGTCCGGGTCGACGGCGCGCTGCACGACGTCACGCTCTCGGCCGCACCGGTGCGCGAGGAGGTCTGGCGGCAGACACGGCGCTGGTTCGACGGGTACGTACGCGGCTGACGCGCGGCCGTCCTGCGCGCCTGGCGACCCGCGCGCCCCGGTGCGATCCTGGAGGAGAGGTGCCCGCACCGACGCAGGGCACGAGGGGCGATGTGCCATGACGACGCACCAGCAGACCCACCACCGGGCTCGCCGCGGCGGCCCGTTCCTCGCACGGCGCGAGGTGGTCGTGGGGCTGGCGGCCGCCGTGTTCGGGATGCTCGTCTCGCCGGGTGCCGCGGAGGGCGTGACGATCACGGGCTGCCTCGCCATGGTAGTCGGCGCGACGGCCGCCCGGTTCGGGGCGTCGTGGGCCCGCATGGTGGTGGCGGCCGGGCTGGGCCTCGCCGCGGGATCGGTGCCCTACTGGCTGGCCACGGCCGTCGTCATCGTGACGACGTACGGGTTCTGAGCGCCCTCACCAGAACCGCCACCACGGGCGGGATCCGGAGCGGCGCTCCTCGCGGGGCGGTGTCTGCTCCGCCGCGCGAGCGGCGCGCCGGGCGTCGCGGCGCTCCCGCCACCTCCTGACCTCGTCGTCGACGTCGCGCGTCGGCGTCACGACCGGCGGGCCACCCTGCAGCTGACGCCGCGCGTCGACGACGCGGGCGTTGAAGTCGGTGAGGATCTCCCGGACCCGCTCCTCCGACAGCTCGAGGTCGAGCCGGCCCTCGAGCTCGGCGGACTCCTTGCGGAGCTGCGCCGACGGCAGCACGCCGGTGATGTTCTCCCGCTCGATGAGGCCCTTGATCCACCAGTCGGGGTCGTACGTGCCGGTCAGGCCGGGGATCGGCTTGCCCTGCAGCGGCAGGTCGTCGAACTCGCCGCGCCGCATCGCCTGGTCGACGACGACGTCGACGTACCGCGCGCGCTCCTCGGGGGTCATGCTGCCGGGGCGCTGGGCCTCCGCGCGGTCGCCGTCGTCCTGCGCACCGTCTGCTTCGGGCTCGGGCGCACCGTTCCCGTCCCGCTCCCTGGCCGTCTCGCGGTCCACGCGGTACTGCGCGGCGCGGCGGAGCGGGTCGTTCTCGGTGTCCTCGTGGGGTACCGGCGCCATCGGTTCATGTTACGACTTTCACAAGCGGCCTGGGAAGGGGGTTTGGCGGCTGGGCCACCTTCAGTCGACGTGGGCCTCGATGGCGTCGACGAGCGCACGGGAGCACCGGACCATGGTCAAGGTCTCCGACGTGGTCAGGTAGGTCGTGCCGTAGTGGGCGCTGGACTTCGCCGAGAGGACCCTTGCGAACTTCCGCGCAAGATCTTTCCCTCCCGGGTTCACCGTGGCGAGGAGGTCTTCGGCCTGCCCGTGGTCCTGACCGGTCGCACAGCGACCGAGCCGGGCACCGCAGATGGCGTCGGCCGCAGCGATGGCTGCGAGTGCGGCCAGGCCGCCCGCGACCTGACGCTCCTCCGGGTCCTCGCCGAGCACCATCTCGCCCACCTCCTGATACTTGCGCGCCGTCGCCGCGCGGACACGGACGTCACCTCGGGTCATGGCTCGGGTCCGGGGCATACGGCGTGGAGTCATCAGTGTTCCTGGAGGTACGTGCGGAGGTCCGGCCCGGAGACGGCCCGGGCGTCGGAGCGGAAGGACTCGACGATGGGGTCCTCCAGGCGCACGGCGTCGCGCAACCGGGCCGGCGTGGTCAGGTAGACCTGGATCTCCTGACCGGTTGCCGCGCCGAGGGTGCGGCGTAGGTCGTCGACCAAATGCTGTGCCCGCTCGTCCGCGTCGCGCACGACCACTGCCAGGTCGATGTCGGAGTCGAGTCGGGACTCTGCACGCGCGACGGACCCGAACAGCGCCACCGAGACAGATAGAGGATCGTCAGGAACATGGTGCATCACAACCCTGCGCGCGCGCGAGCGGAAGTCGTCCCACGGGTTGAGGGCGGAGAACGCCGCGTCGATCGCGGCGTACGCGAGGTGGTCGCGGTTGAGCTCGTGCGTCACGGATGAACCGACGGTGGCGGGCACGACCACGCCCTGGCGCGCGAGCCGTGACAGTCCCAACCGGATGCCGTTCGCGGAGCCCGTGCCCGCGACCCGGTGCACCTCGCTGCCGGTCATCGGCACCCCGGCCCGCCAGAGGACGCGGAGGATCACAGGTTCAAGGCCCGATCCAAAGGCGCGCTCGGGGTGGTTCCAGTCCATCGTCTGTTGCCTTTCGACGGGGCGGCACGCACTATTATGCGCACGTACACACTATTGTGGGCACGGTGGCAGCCACCGGGCGCACGGGTGGACCATCATGGCCCCATGAAGGTCTCGCGCCGGTCCCACGTGCCACCGTTCGCCGTCATGGAGGTGCTCGCCGCGGCGAACGCGCGCCGCGCCACGGGGGCCGACGTGCTCAACCTGTGCGCGGGGGAGCCGTCGACCGGCGCGTCCGACGTCGTGCGCGAGCGGGCGGTCGCCCTGCTGCGCGACGGCAACCTCGGCTACACGGAGGCGATGGGCGTTCCCGCGCTGCGCGAGCAGATCGCCGGGCACTACCGGCGGTGGTACGACGTCGACGTCGACCCGGCGCGCATCGCCGTGACCACGGGGTCGAGCGGCGGGTTCGTGCTCGCGTTCCTCGCGGCGTTCGACGTCGGGGACCGCGTCGCGCTCGCCCGGCCCGGCTACCCGGCCTACAAGAACATCCTCGCCGCGCTGGGCTGCGAGGTGGTCGAGCTCGACTGCGGCCCGGAGACGCGCTACCAGCCGACGGTGTCACAGCTCGAGGAGGCGTACTACGGCGGCGGGCTCGACGGCGTCATGGTCGCCTCGCCCGCGAACCCGACGGGCACGATGATCACGCCCGCGGAGCTCGCGGCGATCGCGGCCTGGTGCGAGGACCACGACGTGCGGCTGATCAGCGACGAGATCTACCACGGCATCGCCTACTCGGACGAGGTCGCGCAGGCGACGGCGGCGACGTACACCGAGCAGGGCGCCGTCGTGGTCAACTCCTTCTCCAAGTACTGGGCCATGACTGGCTGGCGGCTCGGCTGGCTCGTGCTGCCCGACGAGCTCGTCGCGCCGGTCGACGCGCTGGCGGGCAACGTCGCGCTCTCCCCGCCCGCGCTGGCGCAGCACGCGGGCATCGCGGCGTTCACTCCCGAGGGGTACGCGGCGGCCGCCGAGAACGTGGCGCGGTACGCGGCGTCGCGCACGTTGCTGCTGAACCGGCTCGACGAGCTGGGCTGGCGGCCCGTCGCACCCGCCGACGGCGCGTTCTACCTGTACGGGAACGTCTCGGCCTTCGGGCTGGACTCCGTCACCTACTGCGCGCGGCTGCTCGCGGAGGCCGACGTGGCGATCACGCCGGGCACCGACTTCGACGGCGTGCACGGCACGGACTGGGTGCGGTTGTCGTTCGCGTCGTCGCTGGACACCGTGACGCGCGCGGCCGACCGGATCGTCGCCTGGCAGAAGACGCTCTGATCAGCCGCGACGGCGCAGCAGCTCCGGCAGGAGCACCCATACGACCGCCAGGCCGACGAGCACGCCGGAGCCCGCGACGATGCCGGCCGTGCGCCCGACCACGACGTCGAACACGAGCAGCGCCGCGCCGGCCATGACCACGGCGAGCACGGCGAGCGCGATGCGGGTCAGGCGGTCGGCGAGCGTGACGATGGCGCGCTTCATCTGCTGCCGGAACAGCGACCGGTGCACGCTGACGGGCGCGACGATGAGGGCGGTGGCGAGCACGGAGGTCACCACGAGGGCCAGGTACACGGTGCGCTGGTAGTCGTCCAGGTCGGCGAAGCGTGACTGGAACGGCAGCGTCAGCAGGAAGCCGGTGAGGATCTGCACACCCGTCTGCATGACGCGCAGCTCCTGGAGCAGCTCGTTCCAGTTCCGGTCCGCGCGCTGGGCCGGTGACTCGCCTCGATCGTCGGTGTGCACCGTCTCATTGTCTCAACTTGTCTGGAAGGTCCGGGAGCCCCGCGAAATTCACCCGCGCTTATCACCCGCTCCCGTGGCCGTGCCCCGTGCCCCGGGTGACCATGCGCAGGGCGGGGACAGGTCAGAGGTCCCCGAGAACGAGGGGGCTGCAACGTGACGAGAGCAAGGATGCGGGTGTCGCTGGGCGTGGCGCTCGGGGCAGCACTGATGGTGGCGGGCGCCGCGGCGCCCGGGATGTCCGCGACGCCGCCGACGGCGGCGTCGCCCGACGTGGCGGTGGCACCCGCCCCGCCCGCGGGGTCGACGACGGCGAGCGTGAGCGCGCGCACGGCGGCCGCGGCGGTGACGGCGAAGATCTCGCTGCCGCCGGGCTCGTCCGTGAACGGCTCCATCACCGGGACCCTGACCATCACGCACGACGGCACGTCGTCGGAGATGAGGTCGGGCCGGATCACGATGGTCGACCCGGACGGTCGCGAGCTGCTGGGCGAGCAGTTCGTGGCGACCGGCACGCCCGACACCTGGACCTCGACGGTGCCCCTCCCGGAGGACGCCGCGCCGGGCCTCTACGACGTGAGCCTGAACGCGACCGTCGCCGTCACGACCGACGACGGCGTGACCGAGGTGCCGATCCGCACCCAGACGCCGATCACGGTGCCGTTCCGGGCGCAGCGGAACATCCCGCTGATCTGGACGTCGCCGTCGAGCGCCCCCGCAGGTGCGGACCTCCAGGTGCACGGTGCGGCCAACCAGCGCAGCCTCGGCACCGGGGAGTACGAGCCGGCGACGGGCCAGCAGGTCAAGCTGTACTTCGACCCGGACGGGTCGGCGCCGGAGGCGCTGCGCGCCACGCTCACCACCGACGCGCGCGGGTACTTCACGAGCCGCCAGAAGCCGGGCGCCTCGGGCAAGTGGCGTGCGGAGATGCCGCAGACGGACACGGGCGCGAAGACGGTGTGGACCATCACGTCGGCCGAGCGCGAGCGCACCACGACGCTGCGCCAGGGCCAGGTGCAGGCGTCGCAGGGCGGCTACACCGCGGGGGACCGGCTGGTCACGCACGACGTCGTCGTCGGGCTCGCGCCGGTGCACCGCCGGGTCGACGTCGGGAGCCTGAACTTCTCGATCGGTGGCCGGTCCGGCTGGGTCAGCGCCGAGAGCCGGCGCGCCGAGGGCAACTACCCGAACGGGTACCGCATGCAGCGCGAGCTCGTGCACGCGGGCATCGGTACGAGCCACGTGACGCTCACCTTCAACGCGACCCTGCCCGCCGGCGTCTACGACATCGGTGTCCGGGACGCGATGAAGGCGTGCGGAGCGCCCGTCTGGGACGGCCTCGAGGGCGGCACCAGCAGCTGCACGCACGACGTGCTGGTCGAGGACCCGACCGTGACGACGGTCGTGGTCAAGCGGGCGAGCAGCACGACCCTCACCGCGTCGAAGACGTCGCTGCCCGCTCCCGGCACGGTCAAGCTGTCCGGCGAGGTGCGCAAGGTGCAGCTCGTCAGCGGCGGCGGGGCGCAGGAGCGGCCCGCGCCGAACACGACGGTCGAGATCTGGTTCGACCCGGCGGGCTCCGCCGAGCCGGTCCTCAAGAAGACGATCAAGACGGGCTCGACCGGCACCTACTCGACCAACGTCACGGCGAGCGGGTCCGGGGCGTGGTCGGCGAAGTACCCGGGCACCAACCTCCAGGCGTCGTCGCAGGCGAAGGTGAACATCTCGGTGGGCTGACGCCCGTCCCCACCCACGAGGTCCGCCCCGACCAGGCGATCGGGCATGCTGCCGGCTGACGGAGCATGCCGGACCGCCCGGCCGGGGCGGACCTCTGTCGTCAGAACACCGGTTTGCCGCCCGTCACGCCCAGCACGGTGCCCGACACGTAGGACGCCGTGACCGGCGAGGCCAGGTAGACGAAGGCCGGGGCCACCTCGGCCGGCTGGCCCGCCCGGCCCAGCGGCGTGTCGGAGCCGAAGGACGGGATCTTCTCCTCCGGCTGCGTCGCGGGCTGCAGCGGCGTCCAGATCGGGCCCGGTGCGACGGCGTTCACGCGGATGCCGCGCGGGCCGAGCTCCGCCGCGAGGTTCACGGTGAGGTTGTTGATCGCCGCCTTGGTCGCCGCGTAGTCGAGCAGCGCGTTCGACGGCTGGTACGCCTGGATCGACGAGACGTTGATGACCGAGGCTCCCTCGCCGAGATGGCCGAGGGCCGACTGCGTCACCCAGAACAGCGCGTACAGGTTGGTCTTGAGCACCCGGTCGAGCTCGTCCGTCGTCAGGTCCTCGACGGAGTCCCGCCGTGCCATCTGGTAGCCCGCGTTGTTCACCAGGATGTCGAGACCCCCGAGCTCGCCCGCCGCACGGTGCGCGACGCCGCGCGCCGTCGCCTCGTCCCGGAGGTCACCGGGCAGCAGCGCGCAGCGCCGGCCGGCCCGCTCGACCCACTCCGCCGTCGTCCGCGCGTCCTGCTCCTCCTCGGGGAGGTAGGAGAGGGCGACGTCGGCCCCCTCGCGGGCGAACGCGATGGCGACCGCTCGCCCGATGCCCGAGTCGCCTCCTGTGATCAACGCCCTGTGGCCGACCAGCTTCTCGCTGCCGACGTAGCTCGCCTCACCGTGGTCGGGACTCGGTATCATGCGATCGGTCGTACCGGGCGCCTCCTGCTGCTGCGGGGGGAAAGGCTGGTCCTGGCTCATGAGGTCCTCCGTGGTGCATGTCGAGGTCCGTGGCCAGTTCTCGACCTGCCGCCCACGCTAGCCGTGCCGCTGTTCTGTCGCATGTCCCGTACTGTTCGGAACACCTGTACCGACGTGACCCCTGAAGGAGCCCCGTGAACTCCGGACACACCCCCGCCGAGCGGACGTTCGACGGTGCCCTGGAAGAGGTGTTCGCCGGGGGCATCCGCCCGCCCGTCGGCCGCTACCGGCTCGACCTGGCGACGGGGGAGTGGGCCTGGTCGGACGAGGTCTACGAGATGCACGGCTTCGAGCCGGGCCAGATCGTGCCCACCACCCCGCTCATGCTCTCCCACAAGCACCCGGACGATCGCGCCCGCGTCGGCGGCGTCCTGCGGCGTGCCGCCGAGACCGGCCGCCCGTTCAGCTCCGTGCACCGCATCCGCGACGCGCACGGCGCCACGCGCACCCTCGCCGTCACCGGCCAGGGTCGGCGCGACCCCGCGACCGGCCAGGTCGTCGAGCTCTTCGGGTACTTCATCGACGTGACGGACTCGCACCGCGAGGCGGCTGCACGGGAGGCCACGGCCTCGATCCAGGCGTCGGCCGAGAAGCGCGCGGTGATCGAGCAGGCCAAGGGCGTGCTCATGGTCGTCTACGGCGTGGAGGAGGCAGCAGCGTTCGACCTGCTGCGACAGGCCTCGAACGCGGCCAACATCGCCGTGCGGCACATCGCGCAGACCCTGGTCGAGCTGTTCTCGGGGCCCGGCGTCACCGTGTTCCCGACGCGCGAGGCGATCGACGAGTTCCTGCGCCACCCGAAGCCGCCGGCCGACGACTGAGCGCCCGCGTCGCCCGCCGGGCGACCGGCCGTCCGCCGTCCTAGGTTGGTGGTCAGGCGCCCCGGAGCGGGGGTGCCGGCCGAGTGCCCGGGAGGTGCGATGAGCGACGCGCAGACGGACGAGAAGCGCTCTCGTCCGGTGTTCTGGAAGGCTTACTCGTTCGGGCTCGTGACCGGGGCGTTCTTCCTCGTGTCCTGGGTCGGGCAGTTCGTCTTCCAGGCGATCGGCTTCGCCAACGAGGCGAGCGACCACGGCGGGACGTTCTCGTGGGCGGAGTACTGGCCCGACTTCCTCGCCTCGACCTTCGAGAACTGGCAGTCCGAGTTCCTCCAGCTCATCTGGCAGGCGGCCGGGCTCATGCTGTTCTACTTCTGGGGGTCGTCGCAGTCGCGTGAGGGGGACCAGCGCCTCGAGGCGAAGGTCGACGCGTTGCTGCGCGAGCGTGGCATCGACCCGGTGGGCATCGACCGGCAGACCCGCAAGCTCGCGGAGAGCGAGTGAGCCGGTCGGTGCGGATCGCGACGTTCAACATCCAGCACGGTCTGGGACCCGACGGCCGCGTGGACAACCACCGCCTGGCGGCGGCCGTCGCGGCGCTCGACGCCGACGTGGTCGCGCTGCAGGAGGTCGACCTGCGGCAGGCACGGTCGGGCGGCGCCGACCAGGCAGGCCTCTGCGCCGAGGCGATGGGGGCCGCCGGTCACCGGTTCCTCCACGCGCTGACCGGCCCGTTCGGCTCGCCGGGGGTCCGCCGCCGCGCGCGGAGCGCCGAGCCGCCCGGTACGCCCGGGTACGGTGTCGCCCTGCTCTCGCGGTTCCCGGTGCGCGCGTGGCGCGCGCTGCTCCTGCCCCCGGCGACACCGTGGGTGTGGGGGCGCGTCCAGCTCGGCACCGACGAGCCGCGGGTGGCGCTCGCGGCCCTGGTCGACGCACCGTCGGGGCCGCTCACCGTCGTCGGTACGCACCTGAGCGTGTACCGGTACCCGGCGGCGAGCCGGGTGCGCACGCTCGCCCGCCGGATGGCGGGGTACCGGAGCGGTCCGGCCGGCACGCCGCACGGGGTGCACCAGCTCGACCGCCTGCGGTACTGGGTCTCGACGCTCTCGCGGCCGCTGGTGCTGCTCGGTGACCTCAACCTGCGCGCGCCGCTGCCCGCCGAGGACACGGGGTGGCGCCCGCTCGCGACCGACGACACCTTTCCCCGGCACGCGCCGCGGTTCCAGATCGACCACATCCTGCTGGACGAGGGCGCGGGGCCGGCTCGGTTCGGCGCGGCGACGGGCCGTGCGGTCGACACGGGCGTCTCGGACCACCGCGCCCTGGTCGCGGACCTGCCGGTCGCGGGCTGACGCCCGGCCGCGCCGGCTCAGGCCACGAAGATGCAGAACGGGTGGCCGTCCGGGTCGGCGAGGACGTAGAGAGGCTCCTCCGGGTCGTCGAACCGGTCGTGGAGCTGGGTCGCGCCGAGCTCGAGCGCGCGGTCGCGGGCGGCGGTCAGCGCGGCGGCGTCGGGCACGGAGGTGTCGAGGGCTCGCCGTCGGGCGGCGGGGCGTCGCCCTCGCGGTACCCGAGGCCGAGGAGCCGGCGGTAGAACTCGGCGAGGGCGCGGGCGTCGGTGGTGTCGAGCACGACGGAGCGGAGGCGGGGAGTCATGCCTCCAGCGCAGCACATCCGCCCCGACTCGCAAGGGTCGGGGCGGATGCGGGACCCGTCAGGCGGCCTCGGCGTAGACCCGCTGCGGCACGACGGCGGTCTCGGCCACCGGGGTCGGCTCGGTCTCGGTCTCGGTCTCGACCACGGTGAGCGCGGCTGCCTCGTCCACGGCACGGCGCTTGCCGCGGACCACGGTGAAGAGCGCGTTCGCGCCGATCACGATGGCGGCGACGTTCGACGCGGCGGACGGCCAGATGCCGTTCACCGCGGCCACCGTGAGCAGGGTCCCCGCCGCCACCACGTTGGTGCACTGGAACGCCAGCGAGTCGGCGCTCCAGCGTCCACGGCTGACCATGGCATATGCCACGAGCCCGGCGAGCGCGCCGAACCAGCCGAGGACGGTGACGACCATCATGAGGGACATGGCAGGTACTCCTGAGAACGTAGGATCGAAACGATTCGAGGATGACCCGGAGGTCGAGGGCCGGGATCATCCGTGACAAGGGTGGGGGGCGTCGTGGTTTGGAGCGAGCTCCACCACCGACCCCTCAATGATGAGACAGATCTGCGTTCAGCACAATCGAATGTTCGTGACTCCGGGATGTAGCATCGCTTCATGGCCACCGACCCCCGACGACTCGCTTTTCTCCTTGCCGTCCACCGTGCGGGCGGCGTGCTCGCGGCCGCCGACCTGCTGCGGGTGACGCCCTCGGCGGTGTCGCAGCAGATCGCCCGGCTGGAGGCGGAGGAAGGGGTCGACGTGCTGGACCGCGGGCCGCGCGGCGTGACCCTCACCCCGGCCGGCCGGGTGCTGGCCGAGGCCGCCGAGCGCATCGAGGACGAGCTGGTCCAGGCGCGGCAGGCGGTCGCAGCGCTCGAGGGTGAGCTCACGGGCCGCGTCTCCGTCGGCTCCATCCAGACAGCGATCCGCACCGTCATCGCCCCGGTGCTCGTCTCGCTGGCCGAGCGCCACCCGCACATCGAGGTCGACGTGCAGGAGTACGACCCCGTGGACTCGGTGCGCAAGCTGCGTGCGGGCGACCTCGACGCGGTCGTGCTCGAGCGCGACGTCGAGGTCGACGCCCCGGCCCCGCGCGGCGCCCACGACGTCCCGCTGCTCGACGAGCCGTGGCGCATCGTCGTGCCGACCGGTCTGCCGGAGCCCGAGCGGCTCGACGACCTCGCCAACCTCGCGTGGGTCGGACCGCAGGCCGGCTCCGCGGCCGAGCGCGCGACCAACCGGCTCGCGGCCCAGCTCGGCACGACCTTCGAGATGCGGCACGCGTACAAGGACTTCGACACCGCGATCGCGCTCGTCGCCGCAGGCCAGGGCGTCGCGATGCTGCCGGCGCTCGCGCTCCAGCAGGACGTGCCCGACAGCGTCGCCGTCGTCTCGCTCGCCGGGCTCGGCTCGCGCCGGCTCGTGGTGCGGCACCGGCAGAACCGGCACGAGCCGGGACCCATCGTCCGTGCGGTGGTCGACGAGATGGTGACGGCGGCGCGCGAGATCGACCTGGGCTAGCCGTGCGGCCGCGCAGTCCGATCACGCCCGCCCGGCAGGGCCGCGGCCCGCGTCACAGTAGGCTGGGTCCCAGCACAGCACGACCCACAACCGAACACGCCGCCATCAGCCGCGACGGGAGAGTCCGGCCCGCGCCGCCGTCCGAGGACGACGCAGGGTCCGGCGCCGAAGGAGCAAACCCCTCCCCGGGAATCTCTCAGGCCCCAGGTACCGCCACGGTGAGGCAACTCTGGAAAGCGAGCCGCCCGCCGTCGGGCAGGGGGCTCCACCGACGGTGCAAGCCGGCGCGCCCCGTCCCGCGAGGGAAGGCGGACCGGCAAAACTCTCAGGTCGACGTCCGCGTCCGATGACAGAGCGGGGAGGGACCGCAGTCGTCCCCACGCCCTCGGACAGCCAGGAGCACGCCGTGAGCACGCCCCACAACCCCGACGTCTTCGCCGACCGGCACCTCGGTCCGCGCGGCCGTGAGGTCCGCACCATGCTGGACCAGCTCGGCATCGACACCATGGACACCCTGGTGGACCGCGCGGTCCCCAAGGCGATCCGCACCCAGGCTCCGCTGGACCTGCCGGCCGCCCGCACCGAGCCGGAGGTGCTCGCCCACCTGCGCGAGCTCGCGGCGCGGAACCAGGTCAAGACGCAGATGATCGGCCAGGGCTTCTACGGCACGCACACGCCGGCCGTCATCCGCCGCAACGTGCTGGAGTCGCCCGCCTGGTACACGGCCTACACGCCGTACCAGCCCGAGATCAGCCAGGGCCGGCTCGAGGCGCTCCTCAACTTCCAGACCGCGGTCGAGGACCTCACGGGCCTCGAGATCGCGAACGCGTCGCTGCTCGACGAGGCCAGCGCCGTCGCCGAGGCCGTGGCCCTCATGTGGCGCGCGTCGCGGGCCACGGAGGGTTACGTCGTCCTCGACGCCGACCTGTTCGGCCAGTCGCTCGCCGTCGCGCGCGGGCGCGCCGAGGCCATCGGGCTGCCCGTCGTCGTCGCCGACCTCACCGACGGCCTCCAGGCAGGTCTCGACGCCGCGGTCGACGGCGGCACGGAGCTGCCCGCGGGCCCCCTCGTCGGCGTCGTGATCCAGCAGGCCGGCGCGTCCGGCCGGGTCCTCGACGCGCGCGGCGTGGTCGCGGAGGCCAAGGAGGCCGGGGCGCTCGTCACCGTCGCGACCGATTTGCTCGCGCTCACGCTCCTGGTCAGCCCGGGCGAGCTCGGCGCCGACATCTCCGTGGGCTCGGCCCAGCGTTTCGGCGTCCCGCTGTTCTTCGGTGGCCCGCACGCCGCCTACATGGCGGTGCGCAAGGGACTGGAGCGCCAGCTCCCCGGCCGTCTCGTCGGCGTCTCCATCGACGTCGACGGCGCCGCCGGGTACCGCCTCGCGCTCGCGACCCGTGAGCAGCACATCCGCCGCGAGAAGGCGACCAGCAACATCTGCACCGCCCAGGCGCTGCTGGCGATCGTGGCGAGCATGTACGCCGTCTACCACGGGCCCGAGGGCCTGCGGGCGATCGCCGAGCGCGTGCGCACCCGCGCCGTGACCCTCGCGGCGGCCCTGCGGACCGCGGGCGTCACGGTCGAGCACGACACCTTCTTCGACACCGTGCGGCTCGCCGTGCCCGGCCGGGCGCAGGAGATCGCCCGCGCCGCCGCCGACGCCGGCTACAACCTCTACGTGCCCGACGCCGACCACGTGCAGGTCAGCACCGACGAGACCACCACGCCCGCCGACGTCGAGACGGTCGCGGCCACCGTGCTCCGCGTGCTCGGCCTCGACGCCGCGCCCACCGTCGACGGCGCGGCGGCGGAGCTGCCCGCCGAGCTCGTCCGCACGACCGGGTACCTCACCCACCCGATCTTCCACAGCCACCGCTCCGAGACGAGCATGCTGCGCTACCTGCGCAGGCTCTCCGACAAGGACCTCGCGCTCGACCGCACGATGATCCCCCTCGGCTCGTGCACCATGAAGCTCAACGCGACCGCCGAGATGGAGGCCATCTCCTGGCCCGGCTTCGCGGACATCCACCCCTACGCCCCCGCCGACCAGACGCAGGGTTACGCCGAGCTCGTCTCCGCCCTGGAGGCCCAGCTCGCCGAGATCACCGGCTACGCCGCGGTCTCGCTCCAGCCGAACGCGGGCAGCCAGGGCGAGTTCGCCGGCCTGCTCGCGATCAAGGGCTACCACGCCTCGCGCGGCGAGCAGCACCGCGACATCGTGCTCATCCCCGCCTCGGCGCACGGCACCAACGCGGCGTCGGCGGCGCTCGCGGGCCTGCGCGTCGTCGTGGTGGCGACGGCCGACGACGGCGCGATCCTGCTCGACGACCTGCGCGCCAAGCTGGCCGAGCACGGTGCCCAGGTCGCGGGGATCATGATCACCTACCCCTCGACGCACGGCGTCTACGAGGAGCACGTGCGCGAGGTGTGCGACCTCGTGCACGAGGCGGGCGGCCAGGTGTACATCGACGGTGCGAACCTCAACGCCCTGGTCGGCCTCGCCCGGCCCGGCGAGTTCGGCGGTGACGTCTCGCACCTCAACCTGCACAAGACGTTCTGCATCCCGCACGGCGGCGGCGGTCCCGGCGTCGGGCCGGTCGCGGTGGCCGAGCACCTGGTGCCGTTCCTGCCCGGCGACCCGACGCCCGGCCTCACGGGGGCGGGCGCGGGTGCAGCGGGCGCCCCGGTGTCGGCGACGCGGCACGGCTCGGCCGGCATCCTGCCGATCTCGTACGCCTACGTGGCGCTCATGGGGCCGGACGGGCTGACCGAGGCCACCAAGGCCGCCGTCCTGACCGCCAACTACGTGGCCAGCCGCCTCGACCCGCACTTCCCCGTGCTCTACACCGGGCCGAACGGCCTGGTGGCGCACGAGTGCATCCTCGACCTGCGCCAGATCACCGCCGAGACCGGTGTGACGGCGGAGGACGTCTCCAAGCGGCTCATGGACTACGGCTTCCACGCCCCGACGCTGGCCTTCCCCGTGCCGGGCACGCTCATGGTGGAGCCCACCGAGTCGGAGGACCTGGCGGAGCTCGACCGGTTCATCGACGCGATGATCGCGATCCGTGGCGAGATCGACGCCGTGGGCGCCGGTACGTGGCCGCGGGACGACAACCCGCTGCGCAACGCCCCCCACACGGCGGCGTCGCTGCTGGGCGACGAGTGGGACAAGCCCTACTCGCGCGAGCTGGCCGCGTTCCCCGTGGCGAGCCTGCGCGCCACCAAGTACTGGCCCCCGGTGCGCCGCATCGACGGGGCCAAGGGCGACCGCAACCTGGTGTGCGCCTGCCCGCCGATCGAAGCCTTCGCCGAGTGATGGGACCTGCCGTGACCGACAAGACGACCCCCCTCCACGACGAGCACGTGGCGCTCGGCGCCTCGATGACGCCGTTCGGCGGCTGGCTGATGCCGCTGCGGTACACGTCGGACCTGGCAGAGCACCGCGCCGTGCGCGAGGCCGCCGGTCTGTTCGACCTCTCCCACATGGGCAACATCGAGGTGACGGGGCCGGACGCCGCGGCGTTCCTCGACCACGCCCTCGTCGGCTGGATCTCGAAGGTGCGCCTCAGGGGCGCCCGCTACTCGATGATCTGTGCCGAGGACGGCAGCGTGCTGGACGACCTGATCGTCTACCACAAGGCGCCCGGCGTGTACTCGGTGATCGCCAACGCCGCCAACGCGGCCGTCGTGCTCGCCGCGTTCCAGGAGCGCACCACCGGTTTCGACGTGAAGCTCGAGGACATCCAGCCCGGCCAGGCGCTGATCGCCGTGCAGGGCCCGCGGGCTGCCGAGATCCTCCGTGCGACGCCGGGCCTGGCCGAGGACGCCGAGCTCGCCGGCGGCACCGCGTTCGACGAGCTGAAGTACTACGCGTGCCTGGGCATGCGGTTCGACGGCGACCCGGTACTCGTCGGCCGCACCGGGTACACGGGCGAGGACGGGTTCGAGATCTGGGTGCCCGCCGAGCACGCCGTGTCCCTGTGGCGCGCGCTGCTGGCGGCGGGCGAGCCGTTCGGCCTCGTGCCCGCGGGCCTCTCGGCGCGCGACTCGCTGCGCCTCGAGGCCGGCATGCCGCTGTACGGCCACGAGCTGGACACCACCACGACGCCCTACGAGGCGGGCCTCGGCCGCGTCGTGCGCCTCGACAAGGTCACCGATGACGGCGAGCCCGTCGACTTCGTCGGCCGTGAGGCCCTCGCGGCGCGCAAGGCGTCGCCGCCCGCACGCGTGCTCGTCGCGCTGCGCGGGGAGGGCAGGCGCCCGGCCCGCGCGGGCTACGACGTCGTGCAGCGGACCGCGGACGGCGGGCCCGGCGCGGCCGTCGGCACGGTCACCTCGGGCGCGCCGTCCCCGACGCTCGGTCACCCGATCGCCCTGGCGTACGTGACGCCGGAGGTCTCGGCGGAGGGCACGCAGCTCGCCGTCGACGTGCGCGGGCGGGCCGAACCGTTCGTCGTCGTGCCCGTGCCGTTCTACCGTCGTCCCCAGAGCTGAACCCGTCCTTCCCCCTTCGCACCACCACCTGAACCACGAGGAGCCGAGATGGCCGACTTCCCCGCGAACCTGAAGTACACGACCGAGCACGAGTGGCTGGACGGCTCGACGCCCGCCGTCGTCGGCGTCACCGACGTCGCCGCCGAGGCGCTGGGTGACGTGGTCTACCTGGAGCTGCCCGAGGTCGGCGCGCAGATCGAGGCCGGCTCGGTGGTGGGCGAGATCGAGTCCACCAAGTCGGTGTCCGAGCTCTACTCGCCGGTCAGCGGCACCGTGGCCGAGGTCAACACCGAGGCCGTCGACAACCCCGAGATCGTCAACCAGGACCCGTACGGCAAGGGCTGGCTGTTCAAGGTCGAGGTGACCGGTGCGGGCGAGCTGCTCACGGCCGAGGAGTACGCCGCGCACGCCGGGAGCTGATCCGCCGTGGGCTCCGGCGTTCGTCGCCGGAGCTCGCGGGAACGGCGAAAAGTAACGCCACTCCGCGTCACTCGCTCGCGCTCTCGGGCCTCTTTCGGTCTCGAAACGATAACGGTCACGTTTTCTGTCGAGAACCGCGTCATGAACTCCATGCAGTGCGCTCTACCCCATAGCAGCAACCGTAGGCCGGAACCCCAGAACCGGCCGCTGTGTGGAGGAAACGATCATGACCGCGATGACCCTAGACCACCGTGTGCCGACCCTCACCCGCCGTGAGCGGGTGATCCTGGCGAACCTCAGTGAGGACGCCACCCTCGAGCAGATCGCTCGTCGCCTGTACGTCACTCGCAACACCGTGAAGACCCAGGTCCGCAGTGTCTACCGCAAGCTCGGGGTGTCCTCGCGCGCGGAGGCCATCGCGAAGGCCCAGGAGTACCAGCTCGCCGACTGAGCCCGGTGAGCCCCGCCCCGGCGGGACAGTCCCACGACGACGGCGCCCTCCCCAGAGGTGCCGTCGTCGTGCTGTGTCCGGGGGATCCCGCCGGGTGCGAGACTGCTCGGCATGCAGACGCGCACCGTCGACGTGGTCGCCGCGGCGATCGTCGACCATCTCGACCGGCCCACCCGGCTCCTGGCCGCCCGTCGCTCGGCCCCTGCGGCGCTCGCGGGTCGCTGGGAGCTGCCCGGCGGCAAGGTGGAGCCGGGTGAGGAGCGGCACGCCGCGCTGCACCGCGAGCTCGCGGAGGAGCTGGGGGTGACCGTCGCCCTCGGCGCGGAGCTCATCGCACCCGAGGGGGCGGCGTGGCCGATCACGGCGACGCACCGCATGCGCGTGTGGTTCGCGAGCCTGGTCGACGGGACGCCCGCGCCGCTCGAGGACCACGACGAGCTGCGCTGGCTCGCCGCGGACGAGCTCGACGACGTGCCGTGGCTGGACGGCGACGTGCCGATCGTGGCGGCCCTGGCCCGGCACCTCGCCGGCGGCCGGGCGGTGACCGGTTAGCGGGAGCCCGCCGAGAGCCGGTTGCGGGCCGCCGCGGCCCGCCGGCCGAGCGGCACGAAGGCGCCGTCCATGAGGACGGGCACCACGTCGGTGGCGTCGAGATCGGTGGCGATCGTGACGTCGTCGGCGAACCCGGAGTCCAGCAGCTCACGTCCGCTCGCGGAGCCGCCCACGTGGTCGGCGACGTCCTTCGTGCCCTTCCACAGGGTCGCGGCCGCCGCGGTCTCGGGCGAGATGCTCATGCCCGGCAGCATGGCCATGAGGCGGGCCGCGATGGCGCCGACCGCCAGGTGGTCCTCGAGCGCGGGGCGCAGCGTGTCGTCCGGCCAGTGCTCGCCCACGGGGACCAGCACGACGTCGTGCCGCTCGTTCGCGTCGAGGTGCGCGGCGGCGAGGCCGGCCACGGCCTTGGCGTTGCGCAGGCTGCCCGCGACGATGAGCGCGCCGCGGCTGGCGATGGTGTGGCAGATCTGGGCCGCGCCGGGCGAGGGGAGCACGAGCCGCTCGGCGTCCAGGTCCTGCAACGAGGCGGGGGAGATGCTGATGCCGTCCTCCCACCGCGGGCCGGCGAGGGCCGCGCGCATCGTGCGGGCCAGCCGGGCCGCGCCGGCCGGGTCGTGGTACGGGAACGGGTAGACCCCGGCCCCCTGTTCGCAGGCCACGGTCACCGTGGTCGAGAAGGAGAGCACGTCCACGATGACCACCAGCGACGAGCGTGCGTCGGCGGCAGTGAGGGCGAGCGCGCCGGAGATGCCCCAGTCCGTGCGCACACGGGCAGGACGCTGGTCGAAGGCGGGGGACGTGTTTGCCACGCAGGCATCGTAGTGTCACCCGGACGCGCCCCTGTTTCGCGCTCAGCGAACAAGATTGCGGAACTCGTCAGGTGTGCTCCACCTATCCGCGCGTCTGTGCAGTTCGGGGGTGTCCCGTGCCTGGTCGGGGACTGTCCGGGCCGGTGGGAAGTCACCCGGAGATCGCCCCCCGCCTCGCCGCGGATCGCCCGGTAGATTGGGCTCATGAGCAACTTCGAGGTGGCCCGCAGGCAGAAGCAGGAGCCCACGGCGACTCTGCTGGTTCGCGCGATCCTGTGCCTGGTGCTGTTCCTGGCCGGGATCGTCCTGATCGGTGCAGGGGGGTCCGACGCCGGCGCGGCGTCGCCGTACCTGTTCGTGGGCGGCATCCTCGTGGTCGGCCTGTCGTTCGGCCTGCCGATGATCGGCGCCACGGAGCGCTGACCCGCGGGGACGAGAGGGCCGTGGCACCGAGGTGCCGCGGCCCTCTTTCTTCACCCACAACGATCGCCGGCACCCGTCCGTACTGATGCGTGAAGGCCCACGGCGAGCGACGCGCTCGCGCCGGGCAGGCATCTCACACAGACGGGAACACCGCGATGTCTCAGCACAGCACCACGCGTACCTCCTCCTCCCTCCGTCGCGGGCTGGTGGCGCTGGCCACCTCGGCGGCCCTCCTGGCCGGCGGCCTGGTCGTGGCGCCGTCGGCGCAGGCCACCCCGGTGGTCGACGTCCAAAGGTCCCAGGGCACCACCGTGCGGACGTCGTTGTCCGCGTCGGGCGCGACCATCACCGGCGACGTGAAGCGGCAGAAGCTCGACCCCGCCCGGTTCGGGTACACCGTGATCCTCGAGGCCTCCGGCGGCACGATGCTGGGTTCCGAGGTCCAGGTCACGCTCCAGAAGATCGACCGCACGCCGGTGCGCAAGCGCACGGTGGTGCTCGATCGCACCAGCAGCACGCGGATGGCGCGGCACGGCGCCATCAACTTCACCGGGACCATCGCGCCGGGCACGTACCGGGTCGGCGTCGAGGTGTTCACCGTGATCCGCAAGGCGGACGGCACGCGGGTGCGGCACGTGATCGACGTCGACGAGGCCCAGCGGGTCCAGTTCAAGCGCGCCGTCTCCGTCGACGCCACGATCTCGACGGACGCGAAGGACGGGCGACCCGCGCGGATCACCGCCAGGGCGCGGGTGCTCCGCGTAGCGGACGACGGCTCGATCTCGTGGCTGACCATCCGCTCGGGACGGGCCATCCTCTCCGCCGACCCGGACGGCCCGTGGGGTGACAAGCCCGCGAAGTTCGTCCGGGACCTCACCATCCGGGACGGCCGGATCTCGACCGACGTCACCACGCGCCCGGGGTACTGGAAGGTCACCTACCCGGGCACGGCGCGGTACGCGAGGTCGACGGGCTGGCTGCCCGAGCTCTGCGGCTGCTGACCGGCGCCCGGAAGGGCCGCGGCTGCGTACCGCGGCCCTTCCTGCTACCCCGGAGGCGGCCCAGGAGCGCCCCCGAGGGGCTGGATGACCGGCGTGTCACCCGGAGGTCACAGGTTTGTTAGAACCATTGACAGATTGCGCGGCCCGATGAAAACGTGACCAGCACCACCACGAAGGAGAGGCACGGTCATGGCCCAGTACAAGAGGCTCGGCGGGATCATGGCGATCACGCTGGCGACGGCAACGGGACTCACAGCCTGCGGTTTCGGCGGGTCGTCCGGTGAGGAGAGCGGCGGGGGCACGACCCTCGACCTGCTCGTCCCCAGCTACTCCGACGCCACGCAGGGCCTGTGGAACGACGTGATCGCCGGGTTCGAGGAGGAGAACCCGGACATCGACGTCAACCTCCAGGTCGAGTCCTGGGACAACCTCGAGTCGGTCATCGCGACCAAGATCCAGGGCGGCGACGCACCGGACATCTACAACGGCGGCCCCTTCGCGGGCTTTGCCGAGGACGAGCTCCTGTACCCGGCCGAGGAGGTCGTGTCCGAGGACACCCTCGCGGACTTCCAGCCCACGTTCCTCGAGAACGCCCAGGTCGGCGACACCGTCTACGGCCTGCCGTTCATCGCGTCCGCCCGTGCGCTGTTCGTCAACGACGCGCTGCTCGAGGAGGCCGGCGCCGACGTGCCGACCACGTGGGACGAGCTGCTCGAGTCCGCCAAGAAGGTCTCGGAGCTCGGTGGCGGCGTGGCCGGCTACGGCATGCCGCTCGGCTCGGAGGAGGCCCAGGCCGAGGCGGCCGTCTGGCTGTGGGGCGGTGGCGGCTCCTTCGGCGACGCCGACGCGATCACCGTGGACGCACCGGAAAACCTTCCGGGCGCCGAGTTCATCAAGACCATGATCGACGAGGGCGCGACGCAGGCGGACGCCGGCGCGACGGACCGCAGCCCGCTCATGGACATCTTCGTCCAGGGCAAGATCGGCATGCAGGTCGGCCTCCCGCCGACCGTCGGCCAGATCGAGTCCGACAACCCCGACCTCGAGTACTCCGTCCACCCCATCCCCACCGAGGACGGCTCGCCGTTCACGCTCGGCGTGGCGGACCACCTCATGGCGTTCCAGAACGACGGCGACAAGCAGGAGGCGATCACCGCCTTCCTCGACTACTTCTACTCGCCCGAGGTGTACGTGCCGTGGGTCCAGGCCGAGGGCTTCCTGCCCACCACCCTGTCCGGCTCCGAGGAGCTGGCCGACGAGGAGGCGCTCGCGCCGTTCCTCGAGGTGCTGCCGGACGCGCAGTTCTACCCGACGACCAACCCGGACTGGCAGGCCACGGACTCCGCGTTCAAGGCGCTCTTCGGCCAGCTCGACAGCGACAAGTCGGCTGAGGACGTCCTGGCGGACATCCAGGCGCAGGTCGACGCGGGCTGATCGGACGACAGCCGTGAAGGACCTGCTCAAGGCCCTGCCGTGGATCGGGCCCGCGGTCGCGCTCATCGCGACCGTGGTCCTGTTCCCGGTGGGCCTGATGTTCTGGAACTCGACCCGCGACATCAGCCAGAGCGGTGTGGACAAGGGTGGCGTCGGGCTCGACAACTTCGCGGCGGTCGTGGGGTTCGACGCGTTCTGGCCGATCCTCGGCCGCACCGTCGTCTGGGTGGTCGTCGTCGTCGCGTGCACGCTGGTGATCTCGCTCGCCCTGGCGGCGCTGCTGAACAAGGCGTTCCCCGGCCGCCGCCTGGTGCGCATGGCCGTCATCGTGCCGTGGGCCTCCAGCGTCGTGATGACCACCCTCGTGGTGCACTACGGGCTGGAGCCGTACTTCGGCATCATCAACTCGTTCCTCGTGGACGTCGGCCTCATCGACACGCCGGAGGGCTACGGCTGGACGAGGCACGCAGGCACCGCGTTCGCGTGGGCCATGGTGGTGGCCGTGTTCGTGTCGTTGCCGTTCACCACGTACACGATCCTCGCGGGGCTCCAGACGGTGCCCGGCGAGACGGTCGAGGCGGCGCGCCTCGACGGCGCGAACGGGGTCCGCACCTATCTCAGCGTGGTGCTGCCGCAGCTTCGGGGCGCCGTCTCCGTCGCGGTGCTGATCAACATCATCAACGTGTTCAACTCGCTGCCCATCCTGCGCGTGATGACCGGCTCCATCCCCGGGTACGACGCCGACACCGTGATGACGATGATCTTCAAGTACATGCAGAACCAGCGGCAGATCGACCTGGCGAGCGCGCTGTCCGTCATCGCGTTCCTCGTGGTCGTCGCGATCGTCGCCGTCTACGTGCGGTTCGTCCGCCCGCTGGAGGAGGTCTGATGGCCGTGCTGACGCAAGAGCAGACGACGACGGGCACCGCCGGCTCGCCCCCGCCCGGCGGCGTGCGGCGCCCGCGGCGGTACACGACCGACCAGGTGCCCCTCGGCTCGCTCCTGCTGCGCCTCCTGGGCGGGCTGGTCGTGCTGGTGGTCTTCCTGCTGCCGTACCTGATCATGTTCTTCGGCTCGGTGAAGACGAAGGCCGAGATCCGGTCGGTCGATCCCACGTACTTCCCGCGGGAGTGGCACTGGGACAACTACCTCACCATGTGGTCGACGCCGGAGACGCCGCTGCTGCAGAACCTGGTCTCCACCCTGGTGATCTCGTTGTGCGCCACGCTGCTGGTGCTCGCCGTCGCCCTGCCCGCCGCGTACTACACGGCGCGGTTCCGGTTCCGCGGGCGACTGGTGTTCCTGTTCCTCGTCATCGTGACGCAGATGGTGCAGCCCGCCGTGCTCACCTCGGGCCTGTTCCGCGAGTTCATCGCGGTGGGCATCCTCGACACCTGGCTCGCGATGATCCTGGTGAACGCGGCGTTCAACCTGTCGTTCGCCGTCTGGATCATGCACAGCTTCTTCGCGGGCATCCCCAAGGAGGTCGACGAGGCGGCGCAGCTCGACGGCGCGGGCACGTTCGCCGTGCTGACCAGGATCAACCTGCCGCTGGTGTGGCCGGGCATCGTGACGGCCGTGGTGTTCACGTTCGTCGCGTCCTGGAACGAGTTCGCGGCCTCCCTCGTGCTGCTCACGACGGCGGGCAACCAGCCGCTGTCGGTCGCCCTGACGAAGTTCGTCGGGCAGTACGAGACGTCGTGGCACTACGTGTTCGGGGTGTCGATCGTGGCCATCGTGCCCGTCGTGCTCCTCTTCATGGCCATCGAGAAGCGCCTCGTGGGCGGGCTGGTGGCCGGCTCGGTCAAGTGACCCGTGGCGAGGGGGCCGGCGCGACGTCCCGCGCCGGCCCCCTCGTCGTCCTGCGGCCCGTCCCGCGGCCCGTCTCGGCGCTCGTCTCGGCGCTCGGACAAAATCTGTCCCCGTGCTGGACGGTCGCTTAGCATGGTGGAGAACCCCATCCAGAGCGGTCGAGAGTCCTGGCTCCATGACACCGCAGCAACCTGCCGACCGGCCGAGGGACGCAAGGTGCTCACGCCAGGTTCGATGGAGCTGACATGGTCGCCGAGGTACACCCGCACCGCCCGACGATCTCGTTCGAGCTGATGCCCCCGCGGCGGCCGGAGGTCGCCCCCCGCTTCTGGGAGACGGCCGAGCAGCTCGTGGCGGCCGGCCCGGACTTCGTCTCCGTCACCTACGGCGCGGGCGGCGGTGACCGGGCGACGTCGCGCGACGTCCTCGCGCGACTCCTGCGCGGTACCCCTGTGCTGCCCGTCGCCCACCTGACGTGCGTGGGGGCGTCGCGCGAGGACGTGTCCGAGGTGATCGACGAGTTTCTCGAGGCCGGTGTGCGCTCGTTCCTGGCGCTGCGCGGCGACCCGCCGCGGGACGAGCCGGACTGGGCGCCGCCGGAGGACGGGGTGCGCTCCAGCGTCGACCTCGTGCGGCTGCTGCGCCAGGTCGACGAGCGCCGGTGCGCCGCCGACGCCAGCGCGGCGCTGCGGTCGGCCGCCCACCCGCTCGCGGTCGCCGTCGCGACGTTCCCCGACGGCAACCCGGGCGCGGGCACCACGCGCGAGCAGGAGGTGCACCGGCTGCTCGAGAAGCAGGAGGCCGGCGCGAGCTTCGCGATCACGCAGTTCTTCTACCGCGCGGACTCGTACACGGGGTTCGTCGACGCCGCCCGGGCCGCCGGCGTCACGATCCCGATCCTGGCGGGGATCCTGCCCACCACGGAGGCCCGCCGCCTGCGCCGCGTCGAGGAGCTCACGGGCGTCGCGGCGCCGTCGGGCCTGCTGCGCGACCTCGATCGGCTCACCGGGCCGGACGGCTCCGTCGACGCCGAGGCGCAGCACGCGCACGGCGTCGAGTACTCCGCGGCACTGGCCCGCGAGGTCCTCGACGCCGGTGCGCCCGGACTGCACGTCTACACGTTCAACAAGCACCGCCCGGCCCTCGACCTCCTGGCCCGGACGGGCCTGACGGGCCGGGCGGCCGCCTGAGCCGCCGCTCCGCCGGTCAGAGCCGCGTGATGCGGATCGCGTCCGCGACCACGTACGCCGAACCCTGGGTCCAGCGGCTGACGGCGACGACGGTGCGCGTGCCCGCCGTCATCGCGTAGGTGCCCAGCGAGAGCCAGGCGCCGCCGCCCGTCGACTGGTCGACCCGGACGGTCGACGAGCCGGTGCCGGTGTACACGATGAACGGCGTCGCGGTGTTGTAGCCGGCGACGCCGGGGAACCACGCCTCGACCCGGTAGGAGCCCGTCGACGGGATCGTCGCCGTGTACGTCGCCAGGTCGCTCACCTCGGCAGGCGTCGCGTAGCGGTAGCTCGCGCCGTACCGCTCGCCCGAGTACGACGACGTCTGCCAGGAGGACCCGGCGGAGAAGCCGCCGGACGTGTTGTCGACGACCACCGACCAGCTCGTGCCGGACAGTGCGGCGGCGACCTCCGAGCGGAGCTGCGGCAGCATGGCGTACAGGACGTCGCCGGGGCACGCCGTCGCCGTGTAGTCGCGGTGGCCGTAGATCTGCGTGGGCGCGATGCCGTACCGGTCGCAGATGTAGGCGCACAGCTCGACGAGGCTGCTCCAGAGCTGGGCCGGGGGCGTCGCGCTCGTGTAGGTGCCCTGGTTCTCGATGCCGATCGCCTGGCTGTTCTGTCCCGGCGCGTGCGCCCCCACGACCATGCCGCTGCCGTTCTGCAGGCGGGAGAGCGAGCCGCGCCGCCCCTCCATGACGTACCCGCCGCGGCTCACCGTGAGGTGCTGGCCCGAGTCCACCCAGCCGTTGGCGAAGTGCCACTGCTGGATGTCGCGTGCGATCTGGTACCCGGCCGCGCGCGAGACGTCGCTGACGTTCGCCGAGGCGGTGTGGTGGATGAGGATCTTGTTCGGGTTGGTCGAGACCGAGTCGATGGTCCCGCGCGGCGCCTCGGCGCCCCACGTCGAGCAGCTCGCGATGGTCGGTGCCGCGATCTCGACCCCGGCGAGGGCGCCGGACGGCGCGTCCGCCGGCGCCTCCGGGGAGGGCGCGAGGGACGGTTCGCCGGGCCGAGCGGCGACGCTGCCGCCGGTCGCGGCGGCCGCGGGTGCGGCGGCGACCGTCGCGCCCGCGGCGCCGATGCCGAGGACGACGGCCCCGCGCAGCAGCGCGCGGCGGTCGAGCGAGGTGTGGTCGCAGGAGTCGTGGTCGGTGGAGCTGGGGACGTGTTCGTGCACGGGTGCCTCCACGGTCGGTCGTACGGGGACGTGCCGATTTCACCCGTAGTATCACCGTGCGCGCAGAGCGCCGATACATCACATCCAGCCCATATCCGGATGGGATGTCCCGGCGTGCGCCTCAGGTGTCGACCCGCTCCTGGCCGCTCATCGCCTGGATGGACTGCATGACCTGCTCCGTGAGCTCGCGCCGTGCCTGTGCGGGCTTGGTGCCCGCCGCGATCTGGCGCGAGGGATCGATGGGCGCGCCGAAGTGCACCTCGACGCGGGCCAGCCGCGGCATCTTGCCGATCGGCTTGACCTTGTCCGTGCCGAGCAGCGCCACGGGCACGACCGGCGCCTTGCCGGTCAGCGCCAGCCACGCGACGCCCGTGTGGCCCTTGTGCAGCTTGCCGTCGCGCGAGCGCGTCCCCTCGGGGTAGATACCGAACGCGCCGCCGCGCTGGAGCACCGCCAGCGCGTCCTCCAGCGAACGCTGCCCCGCCCGGGGGTCGTCGCGCTGCACCGGGATGTCGCCCATCTTCGTGAAGAACCAGCGTGACAGCCGGCCCTTGAGCCCCGTGCCCGTCCAGTACTCGGCCTTCGCCAGGAACGCCACGTGCCGCGGCGCCATGATCGGGATGAGCAGCGAGTCGATGAACGACAGGTGGTTGCTCGCCAGGATCACCGCACCCTGCTTCGGGATGTTGTGCAGGCCGGTGACGCGCGGGCGCAGGAGCACGAGCACGAGCAGCGAGAGGATCAGCTTGAGGAACCGGTACGTCACCGGCCTATTGTGCACCCCTCAAGCGGCTGTGCGGACGGGCACTTATGTGGCGAAAGAGACTAAAGAGACCTGCAAGAGAACGTGCCGGACGCACCACCCACCCTCGTGAGCAGCGCGTCCGGCACGGGACGACGGTGTCAGTCCGTCGGCTTCTCGAAGGCCGCGGGGCGCACCTGGACGGCACGCACGCGGTCGACGTCGAGCTTCACGCTCCTGTCGAACCGGTAGATGCCGTTCTCCTCCTGGAACACGTCGGTGAGCTGCGTGTAGCAGTAGCCGAACATGAGGGGGTCGTCCAGCAGCGCGTCCGTGAGGCCCGCGAAGCGCTCGTGGAACTCCTCCTCGTCGCGCACCCGCTGGCCGTAGCCCCACGAGTCGGGTGAGTTCCCGCTCGCGGACGCGGCCGTCTCCGGGTTCCACCAGATGCCGCCGTACTCGCTGACGAAGTAGGGCTGGCCGTTGTACGGCTGCGAGATCGGGCGGCCGTCGTCCCGGCGGTTGCCGTACGGCGCGCCGTCCGCGAGGCCACCCACGAGCTCGGAGAACGTCGCGGGGTCCTGCTCGTAGAGGTGCGAGTCCCAGACGTCGGTCTCCGGCACGCGGTGCGCGTAGCCGCTCGCGTCCAGCACGGGGCGCGTCGGGTCGGCGGCCTTCGTGGCGAGCCACATGCTGCGGGTCACGTCGTCGAGCTGGGTGATCCGGTCGTGCAGGTCCTGGTGGGTCTCGTTGAGCGGGCACCAGCCGATGACCGACGGGTGCGAGTAGTCGCGCTGCAGCGCCTCCAGCCACTCGGCCACGAACGACGTCGTCGGCCGCTGGTGGTCGGCCGGCGTGCCGTAGCCGCCCACGCCCCAGTCGCCGAACTCGCCCCACACGAGGTAGCCGAGGCGGTCGGCGTGGAACAGGTACCGCTCCTCGAACACCTTCTGGTGCAGGCGGGCGCCGTTGAAGCCGGCCGCCAGCCCCAGCTCGATGTCGCGGGCGAGCGCCTCGTCCGACGGCGCCGTCATGAGCGACTCGGGCCAGTAGCCCTGGTCGAGCACCAGGCGCTGGAAGACGTGCTCGCCGTTGATCCGGATCGCCGTGCCGTCGACCGACACCGAGCGCAGCCCGCCGTACGAGCGCACGGAGTCGACGACGGTGCCCGACGCGTCACGCAGCTCGACGTCGATGCCGTACAGGTGCGGGTCCTCGGGACCCCACGTGCGGACCCGGTCGGCCGGGACGACGACGCGCAGCGCCGGCGCCAGGTCGAGGTCGGCCCGCGCGGTGGCGCTCGCGACCTCGCCGTCGGCGTCGGTCACCGTCACCGTCACGGTGTGGCCGCGCCGGTTCGCCGAGAGCGGCACCACGACGTCGAACGCCGAGCTCGACAGGTCGGGCGTGATCCGCGGACGGCGCAGGTGCGTGGCGGGCACCGGCTCCAGCCACACCGTCTGCCAGATGCCGGTGGTGCGGGTGTAGTTGCACTCGTAGTTCGCGTAGCGGGTGCTCTGCTTGCCACGGGCCTGCGGTCCGTGCCGCGTGTCCCGGGCCCGCACGACGACGGTGACCGTGTCGCCGGGCGCCGCGACGCCGTGCAGGTCGGCCGTGAACGGCGTGAAGCCGCCGCGGTGCCGCACGACCTCCGTGCCCTCGACCCACACGGTGGTGTCGTGGTCGACGGCGCCGAAGTGCAGCAGCACGTGCGGGTCGTCACCCACCTCGGCCCAGTCGGCGGGGATCGTCACCTCGCGGCGGTACCAGACCGCCTCGAGGAAGTCGGTGTTCTCGACCCCGGAGAGCTCCGACTCCGGGGCGAACGGCACGGTGATCTCGTCACGGAGAGGCCGCTCGACCAGCCCGCGCTCGAGCCCGGTGTCGCCCGGGTCGATCTCGAACTGCCAGGTGCCGTTGAGGTTGAGCCAGCGGTCGCGGGCCATCTGCGGCCGGGGGTACTCCGGACGCGGGACGGCCGTGGCCGTCGGCGCGCCCGCGGGCGAGAAGCGGTCGAGGAAGGTCATCAGCTGCTCCATTGCGTCTACGACAGGTGCGCGGCGATTCAACACGGCTCCGCGCAGAAATGCAACGTTGTATCACCGTCGGTGCCCGCGAGCGGGCTTCCGGCGGGCGCCAGCAGTCAGGCGCGGCTGCTCTCCCGGACGAGCAAGCGGTGCGGCACGACGGCGTCGACCGGGTCCACCGCCCGGTTCGCGAGCTGCGTGAGCACCCTGTCGACCGCCGTCTCGGCGATCGCCCGCAGGTCGGGCGCCACCGTGGTGAGCGACGGGTTCGCGAACCGGCCGTCCTCCGTGTTGTCCCAGCCCGTGACCGCGAGGTCCTCCGGCACGCGCACGCCGTTGCGCCGCAGGGCGTGCAGCGCGCCGAGGGCGAGCTCGTCGTTCGCGCACATGAGGCCGTCGATCTGGTCGATCCGGGGCAGGGCCGCCTCGACCGACTCGGCTCCGGCCGAGCGGGAGAACTCGGCGGCCCCGAGAATCCAGCGCTCGTCGACCTCGACGCCGGCCGCCGCGTGCGCCTCGCGGAACCCCTGGACGCGCTGCGCGCCGGTGCGGGCGACGCCGCGCGGCTCGTCGCCGAGGAACGCGAGGCGCCGGCGACCGGACTCCAGCAGGTGCTGGGCGACCTCGGTGGCCGCACGCACGTTGTCGATGCTGACGTGGTCCGTCCGGCGCTCCCGCGCCGGGTCCTGGTCCGCGCGCTCACCGAGCAGGACCAGGGGGACCGGGCCGCGGACCTCGTCGATCTCCGCCGGGAACAGCTCCAGCGGCGAGAAGATGATCCCGTCGATCGACTGCACGTCGAACCCGCGCGCGACCTCGAGCTCCGTCTCCCGCGTGGACCGGGTCTCCTCGATGAGGACGCGATAGCCGCGGGAGTTGCCGACGTCGATCATCTCGTGCGCGAGCGCGGAGAAGTACGGGGAGTGCACCCACGGCACAGCGAGAGCGAGCGTGTTGGTGCGCCCGCGGCGCAGCTGCCTGCCCGCGAGGTTCGGGCGGTAGTCCAGCTCCGCGATCACCGCCTCCACGCGCGCCCGCGTCGCGGCGCCGACGCGCCCGGTGTCGTTGACCACGTTGGACACGGTCTTCCAGGAGACACCCGCAGCGGCGGCGACCTCCTTGATGCCTACCCGACGGCTCGCTCGTTCCGACAACCCTTCACTTCCTTCCGCCCCTTCGCCCCTTGACGGGACGCGCAGCCTAGTCCATCGTGATCCAACGTTGGAGCGCAACGTTGCACCATGGGAGGTCGATGATGACCGTGTTTCGAGGACGCGGTATCGCAGGGCAAGGACGCCCCGCGGCCGGGTCAGGAGCCCGCATGCGCGCGGGCGGCAGTCCAGGAGTGAGCAGGCGCGATGTGCTGCGGGCCGCTCTCGTGGGAGCAGGCGGCATCGCGCTCGGCGGCTCGCTCGCCGCGTGCGCGACGCCCAGCGCGGCGGGCGCAGGCCGACCGGCCGTCATGATCTGGGACCTCTTCTCCGGCGGCGACGGCGCGCTGATGCAGGAGATGGTCGCGGCGGTCGCGGCGGAGAACCCTGACATCCGGCTCGACTCCACCACGCTCGCCTGGGGCTCGCCGTACTACACCAAGCTGGCGATGGCCTCGTCCGGCGGGCGGCCGCCCGAGGCCGCCGTCATGCACATGTCGCGCCTGGCGGGGTACGCGCCCGGCGGCCTGCTCGAGCCGTTCGACCTCGACGCGCTCGCCGCGCTCGGCGTCCGGCAGGAGCACTTCGCGCCTGCCGTGTGGGAGAAGGCCCAGTACGACGGGCAGCTCTACGCCCTGCCGCTGGACACCCACCCGTACATCCTGTTCAACAACCCCGAGCTCGTGGGCCAGGCCGGCCTCACCGGGGCGGACGGCAAGCTCGACTACGACGCGATCTCCGGCACCGACGGGTTCCTCGCGGCCGGCCGCGCCGTCGCCGAGGTCACGGGGGAGACAGGCGTCGGCTGGGGCTACCTGCGCGACCCGGCCGGCTGCTGGCGCATGTTCTGGGGCCTCTACACCCAGAACGGTGGCGGCTACGACCTGGTGCCCGGCCGCAAGGCCGAGCTCGACGTCGATGCCGCCGTCGAGGTCTTCGAGTTCCTCCAGGAGATGGTCGACGGCACGGTCGCGGCGCGGAACCAGGACGGCGGTGCGGCGTCGGGCCGCTTCATGTCCGGCCGTGCGGGCATGATGTTCAGCGGCGAGTGGGACCTGCCGATGTTCCGCGACGCGCTGCCCGAGGTCGGGGCCACACCGTTCCCCACCATCTTCGACCAGCCGGCCAACTACGCCGACTCCCACGCGTTCGTGCTGCCGCGGCAGGCGCACGCCGACCCGGCCGCCCGCGAGGCGACCTACCGGGTCCTCGCCGGGCTGCTCAAGCAGAGCATGACGTGGGCCTCGGCCGGCCACATCCCGGCGTACCAGCCCGTCGTCGAGCAGGACGCCTACCAGGAGCTCACGCCGCAGCGCGACTACGCCCGGGCGGCCGAGATCGCCGTGTTCGACCCCGACGTGTGGTTCTCGGGCGGCGGCAGCGACTTCCAGAACCGGATGGGCGACGCGATGACCGACACGCTGTCCGGCGAGGCGCCTCCGCGCACCGCCGTCGACCGCATCCTCCGTGAGATGGACCGGCTCCTCTCCCAGCCCAACCCCGCCTGATCGAGAGGACGACGATGACCGTCTCGAACCCCAGCATCACCGCCCCCGCCGGGAAGGCGCCGGTACGGCAGCCCGCCGGCGCCGGCGCGGCGGGAGGTACCCGCAAGTCCCTGCGCGAGCGTGACAGGTCCGGGTACCTCTTCGTGGCCCCCTTCGCCGTGGCCGTCGGCTTCTTCCTCGTCTGGCCGACGCTCTACGGCCTGTGGATGAGCTTCACCGACCAGAGCCTCACGGGCACCGGCAGCGAGTTCATCGGCTTCGACAACTACGCGGAGGCGTTCAGCGACCCGCAGGTGTGGGAGACGCTCCTGCACACGCTGTGGTTCACCGTGCTGAGCACGGTGCCCCTCGTGCTCGTGGCGCTGATCATGGCGCTGCTCGTGCACACGGGCCTGCCCGGCCAGTGGGTCTGGCGCATGTCCTTCTTCGCGCCCTACCTGCTGACCAGCGCCGTCGTGTCCGCGCTGAGCGCGTGGCTGTTCCAGCCCGACATCGGCCTGCTGGACACGTGGATGACCCAGCTCGGCCTCCAGCCGATCGGGTGGCTCACCGACGAGGACGTCGCGATGTTCTCCATCGCCCTGGTCACCGTGTGGTGGACCGTCGGCTTCAACTTCCTGCTCTACCTGGCGGCTCTGCAGGGCATCCCGCAGCAGCAGTACGAGGCGGCGACCATCGACGGCGCGGGCGGCTGGCGCCGGCTGTTCTCCATCACGCTGCCCCAGCTGCGCACCATCACCGGCGTCATCGTCGTGCTGCAGCTCCTGGCGTCCCTCAAGGTCTTCGACCAGATCTACCTGCTCACCGGTGGTGGGCCGAACGGCAGCACGCGGCCGATCCTCGAGTACATCTACGACACGGGCTTCACCAACTACCGGCTCGGGTACGCCTCGGCGATCTCCTACGTGTTCTTCGCCCTGATCCTCGTGTTCACGCTGGTGCGGCTCATGCCCGCCAGGAAGGAGGCCTGACATGTCCGTCGCCGACCTGGTCGCCGTCCGTCGGGCGAGCGCAGCGCAGCAGCGTGCCGAGAACCGGACCCTCACCAAGCTGACCATCGGACCGTCTCCGTGGGCCCGTGCGGGGGCGCTCGCCGCCCTGATCGTGCTCGCGGCGCTGTGGCTCGTGCCGCTGGCGTGGGGCACCGTGACGAGCTTCAAGCACGAGGCCGAGGCAGCGCTGCCCGCGTCGTGGTGGCCCGCGCAGGGCTGGACGCTCGAGGCCTACCAGCAGGTGCTGAGCAACAGCGACCTGCTGGTCTGGATGTGGAACAGTCTCGTCGTGGCCACGCTCGTCACGTTCCTCACCGTGCTCATCTCCGCGATGGCGGCGTTCGCGTTCTCGCAGACGATCTTCAAGGGGCGCGGCCTGCTGCAGTGGCTGACCATCGCCTCGATCATGATGCCCGGTCAGATCCTCATCGTGCCGCTGTTCCGGCAGATGCAGGCCCTCGGCCTCGTCGACACGTTCTGGGGCATCGTGCTGCCGCAGGTGGTGGCGCCGGTCATGGTGTTCATCCTGAAGCGGTTCTTCGACGCGATCCCGAGCGAGCTGCTCGACGCGGCCCGCATCGACGGCGCCGGGCCGTGGCGGCTGTTCTGGACCATCGTGCTGCCGCTGTCGCGGTCGATCCTCGTGGCCGTCGCGATCTTCGTGTTCATCGGCGCGTGGAACAACTTCCTCTGGCCGTTCATCGTCACGACCGACCCGCAGTTCATGACGCTGCCGGTCGGCCTCTCGACGGTGAAGAACGCCTACGGCGTGCAGTACGCGCAGAACATGGCGTCCGCGATGATCGCGGCGCTCCCGCTGCTCGTCGTGTTCATGCTGTTCCAGCGGCGCATCGTGCAGGGCGTCGCGACGACGGGCATGGGAGGGCAGTAGTCCGTCAGAATGAGGGATGGCGACCCCGACCCCGCATCCCTCGCAGCGTCCGCACCTCGCCGCGGTGGTGGAGGACCACCTCTACGCCGCGGCGGGGTGGACGCTGTCCCGCCTCGGCTGGCGCCCTCGCCTGGAGGCGTACACCGGCTACGGCACGCCCGAGCGCGTCCGCGTGCTCGCCCGGGTGCTGCTCGCCCCGCGCGGGCACACGGGCCCCGACCGGGACCTGCTGCGTGCCGGGCGGCGCGGCTTCCGGCACTACCTCACCGTCCCGGCGCCGCACCAGCGCGTGCGGGTCCAGGTCGGCGCCACGACGTCGGACGTCGCCAGCGACCGGGCGGGGTACGTCGACGTCGAGGTGCCGACGGACGAGCCGTTGGCCGCCGGCGCGCACCGGGTGACGCTCACCTGCCCCGACGTCGCCGAGCCCGTGGTCGGTGAGGCGACGGTCGTGGTGCTCGACGAGAGCACCCGGTTCGGCGTCATCAGCGACATGGACGACACGACCATGGTGACGGCGGTGCCGAGGCCCCTGCTCGCGGCGTGGAACACCTTCGTGCGTCACTCCAGCTCGCGGCGTGCCGTGCCCGGGATGGCCGAGCTCTACCGCACGCTGGGCGAGGCCCACCCGGACGCCGCCTTCTTCTATCTGTCCACCGGTGCGTGGAACACCGCGGGCACGCTGCGCGCGTTCCTCGAGCGCAACGGCTACCCGGCCGGGCCGCTGCTGCTCACCGACTGGGGGCCGACCCTGACCGGCTGGTTCCGCAGCGGCCCCGCGCACAAGGATGCGAGCCTCGAGCTGCTCATGTCGTGGTTCCCGCACGTGCGGTGGCTGCTCGTGGGCGACGACGGCCAGCACGACCCGGAGATCTACGACCGGGCCGCGCGCCGTCGCCCGGGGCGGGTGCGGGCCGTGGCGATCCGCGAGCTCACCGGCGGGCAGCAGGTGCTCGCGGGCAACGCGCCGACCGGCGGCGGCGACCCGGAGCGGGACGCCGACGCGCCGGTGCCGACGGTCACCGGTCGCGACGGTGCCGAGCTCGCCCGCCGCCTCGCCGAGGTACCGGGCCTGCTGTGACGCGAGGGGCCGGGAGCCCAGGTCGCGGGGGCCGCGGCCGGCTCAGGCGGTGACGAGGTAGTCGTCGGCGTCGTCGTCCCAGGCGAGGGCGACCGAGCCCGCTGCCTCCGCCGCCTTGGCGAACTGGAGGAACCCGCGGAAGCCGAGGGCCTTCTCGGAGAAGTCGGGACGCTTCTTGCGGATCGCGTTCTTCAGTCCCGACAGGGCGGCCGAGCCGTTCTGCTCCTGCACCACTGCGCGCAGCAGCGTGAACGCGGCGTCGGTGTCGCCCTGCTCGGGCAGCGAGACCTCGGGGTCTCCGGCCGACGGGCCCGTGGCGAGCTCGACGAAGCCGCGGTCCGCGAGGAACCGCAGGAACTCGCCGAACGTGCGGAAGCCGTAGTCGGACTCGCTGAACGTCGGGTCCTTGCGCAGCAGCGTGCGCTTGAGCGCGGAGGCCGTAACGGCGCCGCTGGTGGACGACTGCAGGTCGGCCAGGGTCTGCGCCACGCGCACCTCCATGGGCACGTCGTCGTCGGCCTCGTCCGGCGTCTCGTCCGCGCCGGTCCCGACGACGTCGGCCTCGGCCTCGGGCACCAGGTCGACGGGCGCCGGAGCGGGCTCGGCCTTCTTCCGGCGGCGGCCGCCCGACCGGGCGGGTGCGGTCTCGGTCGTCTCGGCAGGCTCCGCGGTCTCGGTGGGTTCCGTGGCAGCGGGCGTCTCGGGCTCCGCGGTCGTCTCGGGCTCCGCGGGCTTCCGCCGCGCCGGGGTCCTCGCCGGGGTGCTCTTGCGCGTCCGGGACGTGCGCTTCGGGGCGCCCTGGTCCTCCTCGGGCACCTCGACGCCCTCGAGGCGGTCGTAGAACAGGAACTCGTCGCACGCGGCGGGCAGCAGGCGGGACGTCGACTTCTCGACGCCGACGCCGATCACGCGCTTGTTGAGCTCGCGCAGCTTGTGGACGAGGGGGGAGAAGTCGCTGTCGCCCGTGCACATGACGAACGTCGAGATGTAGTCGCGCTCGAAGGCCATCTCGATGGCGTCGACCACCATCTTGATGTCGGCGGCGTTCTTACGGGAGGCGCCCATGCGCTGCGTCATCTCGATGAGCTCGACCTGGTGCCGGGTGAGCATGCGCCGGTCCTCGTCGAAGTACGACCAGTCCGCGTAGGCGCGGCGCGCCACGACGCGGCCGCGGACGGCGAGCGCGTCGGCGATCGGACCGAAGTCGAACTGCATCCCGCCCAGGTGCTCCCTGGCGCCCAGCGCCAGGTTCTCGTAGTCGATGAAGACTGCCAGGCGTTCCTCGAGGTCCATGCCAGCCACTCTAGGGGGTCTCGTCCCGTGGCATCGGACGAACAGGACGGGCCGGCAGCGCACGAGCGCTCCGCATGCAGAAAACGGCGAGCGGGTGAAACGGTGTCGGCAGGGGCCGTTTCGCCCGGACTTCTGACGGCTCGTTCCTTACTATCAGGGCATGGCCGAGGTCAACGGGGGGCCTGAGGACCCGATCTCCAGCCGCAGCCGGATCATCGCGGCCGCGGTGCGCCTGACGTGCGCGCACGGCTGGTCGAAGGTCACGATGGGCCGCCTCGCGGCCGAGGCAGGGGTGAGCAGGCAGACGGTCTACAACGCCGTCGGCAGCCGCGAGGACCTCGCGGAGGCGATGGTGCTCACGGAGTCGGCCGGGTTCGTGTTCTCGATCGTCGAGGGCTTCGACGCGCACCCCGACGATCTGCTGGCCGGGATCCGCGCGGCCCTCGAGCGCACGCTCGAGATCGCGCAGGACAACGCCCTGCTGCGGGCGATCGTCTCGGCGACGCACGGGGCGGACACCGAGCTGCTGCCGCTGCTCACGACGCACGCGGAGTCGCTGCTCGGCACGGTCAAGGTGGTCATCGCGGACCGGGTGGACCGGTACGGGCTCGACCTGGAGCCGGACCGGGTGGCTGCCGTGATCGACGTCGTGGTGCGGACCGCCCTGAGCCACGTCATGCAGCCGTCGGCGACGCCGCGCGAGACCGCCGACGAGATCACGTGGATCGTGTCCCGGGTGCTAGGGCGTACTCTCACGAGCTCCTGATCTCGTCCGCCGCACCGTCCACCGGCGCGCCGCTGCGGTTGACGCCGGGCCAGGGCGGAGGAGGATCGAGTCATGCGGATCGGTACCCACCTCATGCGTTTCGACTCGATGGACCCCGCCGACATGCGCACCGGGCTGGCCGACGCCGCGCGGTACGCCGACGAGGGCGGCGTCGCCTGGATCTCCGTGATGGACCACTACTTCCAGATGGTGCACCAGGGGTTCCCTGCCTCCGACCCGATGCTCGAGGCCTACACCACGCTCGGCTACCTCGCGGGTGTGACCGAGAAGGTGCAGCTCGGCGCGCTGGTCACGGGCGTGACCTACCGGTACCCGGGGCTGCTCGCGAAGATCGTCGCGTCCCTCGACGTGCTCTCCGGCGGCCGCGCCACCTACGGCATCGGCGCCGCCTGGTACGACAGGGAGCACGCTGCGCTCGGCGTCCCCTTCCCGCCGCTCAAGGAACGCTTCGAGATGCTCGAGGAGAGCGTCCTCATCGCGCGGCAGATGTACGACCCGGAGAACGACGGCCCCTTCGAGGGCACGCACTTCCGGCTCGCCGAGACGCTCTGCTCGCCGCTGCCGCTGTCCAGGCCGGAGATCATGATCGGTGGCTCGGGCGAGAAGCGGACCCTGCGCCTCGTGGCGCAGTACGCCGACGCGTGCAACCTGTTCGCCGAGAACCCTGACCACCTGCGCCACCTCCTGGACGTGCTGCGCCGGCACTGTGACGACGTCGGCAGGGACTTCTCCGAGATCCGCGTGACGATGCTGCACCGGGGCACCCCGATCGGCCCCGGCGACACCGCCGCCTTCGTCGACGAGATGCGCGGCTTCTCGGGTCAGGGCGTCGACACCGTGATCCTGCGGCCGCCCGCCACCTCGCCGGCCGCGTGGGTGCGTGACGCCGTGCTGCCGGTCGTGGAGCCGTGCGCGGAACTGTGACGACCCGCCCCGCCGCCTACCCTGCCGACCGACCCGCCGACCGACCCGTGGGCTCGCCCGCCACGGCGCGGCCCAGCACGACGGGGCAGCCGGCCAGGTGGTCGTCCACCAGCCCGCAGGCCTGCATCGCCGCGTACGCCGTGGTGGGGCCGACGAACCGGAACCCCTCCTTCTTGAGGGCCTTGCTCAGCGCCGTCGACTCGATGGTGGTGGCGGGCACCTCGGTGAACGTGGTGGCCCGTGCGCGTCCCGCCGGGTCGGGCGCGAACGACCAGAACAGCTCGTCGAGCGTGCGTCCCGCGTCGTGCAGCGCCACGACGGCACGCGCGTTGGCGATCGTCGCCTCGATCTTCATGCGGTTGCGGATGATGCGGCTGTCGGTGAGCAGCCGCTCGACGTCGTCGGGCCCGAACGCGGCGACCCTCTCGGGCTCGAACCCAGCGAAGACCTCACGGAACGCGGGCCGTTTGCGCAGCACGGTGATCCAGGACAGGCCCGACTGGAAGCCCTCGAGCGCGATCCGCTCGAGCAGGGCGGACTCGCCGTGCACGGGCACGCCCCACTCGGTGTCGTGGTACGTCTCGTAGAGCGGGTCGCCGTCGCCGAAGCAGCGCGCGGCCGCGGCAGGCCGCGGCGAAGGAACGGTGTGTGGTTCGTTGGTCACGGGACCACTCTGACGCACGCCACCGACACCCCGGCGCGTGCCGGTCGGCGGGCTGTGTACGACGTCCGGAATCCGCGACCTGTGGTCACGGTCCCGGGCACCCGGGACGCGACCCGGGGGCCGCGTCAGCCCTCGTCCGGCAGCGCCCCGCGTCGCCGGAGGTAGGCCTCGACGCCGTCGAGGAGGATCTCGATGCCGAAGCCGACCTCGTCGTCGGGGGCGGTCGGGGCCGCGGCGTCCCAGGTCGAGAAAGCGGCGAACAGGTGCGGGTAGCCGCCCGGGCCCGCGTACCGCACGAGCAGCGCCTCGAGGGCGGCCCAGGGGTTGGCGGCCTCGACGGCCGCCGGGTCGAGCTCCGCCTCCGGTGTGGAGGCGGGCAGGCCGGAGTCACGCAGCACCTGCTGCACCGCCGCGCGCCGGGACTCGACCTGCACGCGCGCCTCCCCGAGCACGTGCTGCGCGAGCAGGCCGATCACGGCCAGCTTCTCGTCGGCCGGCAGGTCGAGCGTGCGCATGGCCTTGAACGCCTGCTCCATCCAGCGCACCCGGTGCGGACCGGGCGGCGCCGACGACAGCGGCAGCTCCAGCATCCAGGGCCGCCGGATCCCCATGTCGATCTGGGCCCGCGTCCACAGCTGGAGCCCCTCGCGCCAGCCGGCCCCGTCGGGGATCTCGGGTGCGTCGGCGGCGACGGCGTCGACCATGAGGAGCAGCAGCTCCTCCTTGTTGGCCACGTGGCGGTACAGGGCCATGGGGGTGTAGCCCAGGGTCTCGGCGACCCGGGCCATCGAGACGGCGGGCAGGCCCTCGGCATCGGCCAGCTCCATCGCCGCGCGCACGATCTGCGTCGTCGACAGCGCAGGCTTCGGCCCACGGCGCCGGGGCGTGTCGATGCCCCACAGGCGCCGCACGGCGGGGGGCAGCTCCGGCTGCTCTGGCGTCGTGTCGGTGCTCATCGGTCCCATCCTGCCCGAGTCGAGGCCGGCCGCACGGCCGAAACTCTCTTGACCATAAACTGTTTACGCTCCACACTAATGCGTGTACGCCATAAACTAAGACCTGCGAAGGGATCTCCGATGACCGCGATCGTCACGGCGGAAGGGCTGCGCAAGTCCTTCGCCCGGCGGGGCGCACCGCCCACGCCCGTGCTGGACGGGCTCGACCTGGAGGTCGACGAGGGCACCGTCCTCGCGCTGCTCGGGCCCAACGGCGCGGGCAAGACCACCACCGTCCGCATCCTGTCCACGCTCCTGCGGCCCGACGCCGGCCGGGCGACCGTCGCGGGTCTCGACGTCGTCGCCGACGCCCGCCGCGTCCGCGAGCTGATCAGCCTCACCGGACAGCAGGTCGCCGTCGACGACAAGCTCACCGGTGCCGAGAACCTCGCGATGATGGGCCACCTCGCGCACCTGCCGCGGCGCGCGATCCGTGACCGCGTGGAGGAGCTGCTCGCCGCCTTCGACCTCACCGCCGCCGCGGGCCGCCGCGTCGGCACCTGGTCGGGAGGCATGCGACGGCGCCTCGACCTCGCGGCGGGCCTGCTCACGCGCCCGCGCGTCATGTACCTCGACGAGCCGACCACCGGTCTCGACCCCCGCTCACGGCAGGCGCTCTGGGACGTCGTCCGCGACGTCGTCGCGGGCGGCACGAGCGTCCTGCTCACCACCCAGTACCTCGAGGAGGCCGACCGGCTCGCCCAGCGCGTCGCGCTCGTCGACGGCGGGCGCGTGGTCGCAGAGGGCGCACCCGCGCGGCTCAAGCGCGAGGTGGGCGAGGCGGGCGTCGAGCTCGACCTCGCCTCGGCCGCCGACGCCGCGCGCGTCGCCCGTGCGCTCGGACCGGTCTCCGTCGACGGCACCCGCGTCCGCGTGCCGACCGACGGGTCCGTCGCGCACGTGCGGTCCGTGCTCACCACGGTCGAGGACACCGGCGTCGTGCCGGAGCACTGGGCCGTGCGGGCGCCCACGCTCGACGACGTGTTCCTCGCGCTCACGGGTGAGTCCGGCGCCGCGGAGCGGCCGGCGAGGGCGGAGGTGGCGGCATGACCGCGGTGCTCCGGGACGTGACCACCCTGTCCGTGCGCGGCCTGCGCCTCGTCCGGCGCGACCTCGACGCGATGATCACGGCGGTCGTGCTGCCCGTCGTCATCCTGCTCCTGTTCGTGCTCGTGTTCGGCGGTGCCCTCGACACCGGCACGGGGTACATCACCTACGTGACGCCGGGCGTCATCCTGCTGGCCGCGGGGTTCGGCGCCGCCAACACGGCGCTCGCGGTCGAGCGCGACATGTCCGGCGGCATGGTGGAGCGGCTCCGGTCGATGCCCGTCGCCGCCTGGACGGTGCTCACCGGGCACGTGGTCGCGAGCCTGGTGAAGAACCTCGTCTCGACCGCGATCGTGTTCGGTGTGTCGATCCTCATGGGCTTCCGTCCCGAGGCGACCGCGCTCGAGTGGCTCGCCGCGGTCGGGGTGATCCTCCTGTTCGTCGGCTGGATCACCTGGCTCGCGGCGCTGGTGGGCGTGCTCGTCCGGTCGCCCGACGCCGCAGGCGGGTTCACGTTCGGCGTGATGTTCCTGCCGTACGTGTCCAGCGCGTTCGTCCCGGTGGAGACGCTGCCGACCTGGTTGCGCGGGTTCGCGGAGCACCAGCCCGTGACCCCCGTGATCGAGACCGTGCGGGCGCTGCTCGCGGGCGGGACCGTGCCGGGCGACGTCGTCGCCCTCGCGCTCGCGTGGTGTCTCGGGCTCGGTGTCGCGTCCGCCGTGGCGGCGGGCCTGGCCTTCCGGGCGTGCCGATGACGGCCGCGGGCACCGCACCGTCGCCCACCGCCCCGGCGCCCGCGGCCCGTGCCGCCCGGCCGGTGCGCTGGTGGCGCCGTCCCTGGATCGCGCCGCTCGCGCTGGTCACCGCGGTGTTCCTCGTGACGGCGCTGCCCCGGTACGTCGGACTCGATCCGGCGCTGTCCCTCGTGCCGACGGACCGTGGCCCGGCGTTCTACCCCGCGCTCGTGACGCACATCTTCGCAGGCTCGGTCATGCTCACGGCCGGGGTGCTGCAGCTGTGGCCGTGGTTGCGGGCCCGCCACCCCCGCGTGCACCGGTGGAGCGGGCGGACCTACGTGGCGGCGGCGCTGGTGACCGGGGTCGCCGCGCTGGTCACTGCCCAGTTCCCCAGCGGGGGAGCGGGCCAGCAGGTGGCGAACACGTTCCTCGCGGTCCTGCTGCTCGCCTGCACGCTGCTCGGGTTCCGGGCGGTGCGGCAGCGGCGCTTCGCGGACCATCGCGAGTGGATGGTCCGCAGCGCCGCCCTGGCCTTCTCGATCGTGACCAACCGGTTCTGGGGGCCGGTGCTCATCCTCGTCTACGTGCCCGGCGCGCTGACCGACGGAGACGTGGCGTTCGGCGACCCCCGGATCGAAGGGGCTGCCGTGGCCTCGGCCTGGGTGTCGTGGGTCGTGAACCTGCTCCTCGCGGAGTGGTGGCTGCACCGCAGGAAGCCGGGGCCCGCCCACCGGCGCTGACGAGCCCCGCGGCCTGTGGAAAACCCGTGGGGGATGTCAGTGGCCCAGGACACACTGGTCCGCATGACATCGACGACGAACGACGCCGCGCCCACCGCAGAGGCTGAGCAGAAGCAGATCCTCAAGCAGTACCTCCAGGAGACCCGTGAGGCCCTCGTGTGGAAGGTCGAGGGCCTCACGGAGAAGCAGGCACGATGGCCGCTCGTGCCGTCGGGCACCAACCTGCTCGGCATCGTGAAGCACTGCGCGAACATCGAGATCGGCTACTTCGGGGCCTGCTTCGGGCGGGAGTGGCCCCACCCGGACCAGCTCGTGTCGGAGGATCTCTGGCGCGAGGACCCGCAGGCCGACTGGTACGCGACCGCCGAGGAGTCGGTCGCGTCGGTCGTCGACCTCTACCGTCGGGCCTGGGCCTTCTGCGACGAGACGATCGATACGCTCCCGCTGACCGCCGTCGGCCGCGTGCCGTGGTGGCGCTCGCGCGAGGTCACGCTGTTCCGCATCCTCGTGCACGTCAACGACGAGGTGGCACGGCACGCCGGCCACGCCGACATCCTGCGCGAGCTCACCGACGAGTCGGTGGGGCTGTACGCCGACAACACCAACATCCCCGACCTCGGGGACGGCGGGCAGGCCGCGTACGTCGAGAAGCTCAAGGCGCTCGCCGAGCGGGCCGGGGACTGACGCCTGCGGGTAGCGCGCGATCGGGGTATTCGCCACACTGCGCCCATGGCCATCGACCACGAGCCGAGCGCACCGTCCGGACCGACCGACGCACCGCCCTCCGGGCACGAACGGGACATGTCGCCGCAGGTCGCGGTGGCGTCGAGCACGATTCCCCGGCCCGCTGAGGGCGGGAGCATGCGGCCGCTCCTCGTGTTCCTGGTCGTCGCCGCCGTCGCGCTCGTCGGCAGCATCGTGTTCGCCCTGGTCCGACTCGGTGACGGCAGGGAGCTCGACCGGCTCGCCGCGGCGCGGGCCGAGGTCGTGCAGGTCGTCGACGAGGGGCGCGCCGCCCAGGAGGGCCTGGCCGACGAGGTCGCCGCGGCGGAGGAGGTGCTCGGGGCCACGCAGGGCAAGGTGGTCGACGACGCGCTCCGGACGGCGCTCGCTCGCCATGTCGACGAGGCCGAGCAGCTCGGCGCGCAGCAGCCGCCGACCGTCCCGGAACCCGGGACGGCGGGACTCGAGGCGCCGGAGGACGCCGAGGTCCTCCGGGCGCGGGCGACCGAGTGGGCGGAGGGGGTGCGCTCCGCCGCCGCAGGCCTGGCCGCCGCGCGGGAGGACGTCGAGGCCTCCCACCGGGCGTGGCAGGACGAGCGTCGGGCCGAGCAGGCACGGGCCGAGCAGGCCGCCGACCGTGCCGCCGACCTCGAGACCGCGCGGAAGCGCCTCACCACGGTCACCGACCAGCTCGCCATCTCGGTGCGTGACTCCGCGTACACCCTCGACTGGTCGCAGGGCCTCGGCGCGCCCGAGGAGGTGCGCGGGGCTCTGGCGACGTGGCGCAAGCACGGTCAGGCGGCGCTCGACGCGCAGGCCGACCCGGACGACCTCGCGGCCGTGAACGCGCTGGTCGACCGGAGGGAACAGGCCCGCCGCACCATCGAGGCGCGGGCCTGGGACGTGCGGGCGACCGTGGCGGACGGCTCCAACGGGCGGATCGCGATCGACTCGCTGTGCAAGGTCGGGGTCGGGCCAGAGGGTCAGGACCAGTACCTGCGCTGCGACGCGGCCGAGGCCTGGAAGACGCTGGACCAGGCGTTCGCGAAGGAGTTCGGCAAGCCGCTGCGCGTCGAGTACGGCTACCGGCCCTTCGACTGGCAGCTCCAGGCGCTCGACGAGTTCGGCGCGGGCCAGGTCGCGGCACCGGGCACCTCGAACCACGGCCTGGCGGTCGCCGTCGACGTCCCGGTGGACGACGGCTTCCGGTTCGGGCAGCCCGAGTTCGCGTGGCTCGCCGCGCACGGCCCGGCGCAGGGCTGGGTGCACCCGGAGTGGGCACGCGCGGGCGGCGGTCGTGAGGAGCCCTGGCACTTCGAGTTCGTCGGCTGACCGCGGCGCACGGGATAATGGGTCGGTGCAGTGCCCTCACTACGACGCCGGCCGCTGCCACTCCTGCACCCTCCTGGAGATCGACTACCCCACCCAGGTGCTCGACAAGGAGCGGCACGTCGCAGCGCTCCTCGAACCCGTCTCGACAGGCCTGACCTGGCTGCCCGCCGTGACCGGGGCGGAGAGCGGCTTCCGGAACAAGGCCAAGATGGTGGTCAGCGGCACGGTCGCGGCACCGGTGCTCGGCATCCTCGACGGGGCCGGGCGCGGTGTCGACCTCACCGACTGCGGCCTCTACCCCACGGCGCTCGAGGCGTCGTTCGGCCCGCTGGCCGCGTTCGTCACCCGCGCGAACCTGGAGCCCTACCAGGTCTCCGGCCGCGGCAGACGCGCCCAGCAGCGTGGCGAGCTCAAGTACCTGCTCGTCACCCTCTCGCCCGACGGTGAGCTCATGGTGCGGTTCGTGCTGCGTTCCCAGGAGGCCGTCACGCGCATCCGCAAGCACCTGCCCTGGCTGCAGGCCGAGCTGCCTGCCCTCGCCGTCGCGTCCGTGAACATCCAGCCTGCGCACGCGGCCGTCCTGGAGGGTGACCTCGAGATCCCTCTCACGGAGCGGACGACGCTCCCGATGCGCATCGACGACATCACGCTCGACCTGCGGCCGCAGAGCTTCTTCCAGACCAACACCGCCGTCGCGACCGAGCTGTACCGGCAGGCGAGGGCCTGGGTCGACGAGGTGGGGCCGACGAGCCTCTGGGACCTGTACTGCGGTGTCGGCGGGTTCGCGCTGCACTGCGCGGCACCCGGGCGCGCGGTCACCGGCATCGAGATCAGCGCCGAGGCCGTGGTGGCGGCCTCGGGCACGGCCGAGCGGCTCCGTGCGGGGGCCGACGGCGACCGGTTCCGTGACGTCGAGTTCGCGGCCGGTGACGCCACGGCGTTCGCCGTCGGACCGGACGCGCGCGAGCTGCCTGAGATGGTGATCGTGAACCCGCCGCGTCGCGGCATCGGCGCGGAGCTCGCCGGCTGGCTCGAGTCGTCCGGGATCGAGCACGTGCTGTACTCGAGCTGCAACGCGACGACGCTCGCCCGGGACCTCGCCGCCATGCCCACCCTCCGGCCGGTGCGCGGCCGTCTGCTCGACATGTTCCCGCAGACCTCGCACTACGAGGTGCTGGTCCTCCTCGCTCGGTCGTGACCGTCGGGACGGCCCTGGTGGTCGTGCCCTGGCCAGGTGCGGCCGTCCGTGCGGTGGTCGCGGCGCGGGTCGTGCGACCCGGACCGGTCCTTCGCCGCCTGTCCGGGCGGGCTGTCCTTGGCGCTGTGCCCCGGCGAGGTGTCCTTCTTCGCTTGTCCGGGCGGGGTCTTGTCCGTGGTGCCCTGCCCTGGGGGTGTGTCCTTCTTCGCTTGTCCGGGCGGGGTCTTGTCCGTGGTGCCCTGCCCTGGGGGCGTGTCCTTCTTCGCCTGTCCGGGCGGGGTCCTGTCCGCCGCGCCCTGACCCGGGTCGTCCTTCTTCGCCTGACCGGGGGGAGCGGCCTCCTTCGTGGCCTGTCCCGGCGGCACCCCGTCCTTCTTCGCCAGCCCGGGCGGCACCCCGTCCTTCTTCGCCAGCCCGGGAGGCACCCCGTCCTTCTTCGCCAGCCCGGGAGGCACGGCGCCGCCGTCCTGGCCCGCGTCGTCCCGCCCCTCGTCCTTCGCCTGTCCCGGCGGCACCCCGTCCGTGGCGGTGAGGCCCGGCGGCACACCGTCGGTGGCGGTCAGGCCGGGCGGCACACCGCCGGACGTGTCCGAGCGGCGCGCCGTGAGTCCCGCCTTCGCCAGGCCGGGCGGGACGAACGCCGTCTGCCCGGGCAGGTCGGCCGGGCCGGCACCCGCCGGGCGCGGCGCGGCGCCCTGACGCGCGTCGGGCGTGCGGCCCGCCGTCCGGTGGTCCGCTGCCTCGACGCTCACCGTGCCCGGCTCCCACGAGGGCACGCCGACCGTCCCCGCGATGGTCCCTGTGCCCACGGCGGTCGACACGACGAGCCCGCCGGCCACGGTCGCGGCGAGCGTCGTGGGGTCGGTGAACGCACTCCGCAGCACGACCGCCGCACGCGTCCCGAGCGAGGCGAGCCAGCCTGCGACCCCTCCTGCGGCGCCCGCGCCCGCCGCGACGCCGGCGCCGCTCGGTGCGGTGGCGGCCCCGAGCAGCAGCACCGGCGCGACGGCCCGCAGCATCCAGTACGACTCCCGGACGTCGACGAAGGCCCGGGTACAGCCCGCGCACCGGACCATGTGGTCCTCGACCGCCTGCCGACGGTGGGGCAGGAGCCGGTTGCGGACGAAGTCGTGCAACGAGGCCCGGGTGCGTCGGCACTCCGCGCCTTCGGCGGCGTCGGCGTGCGTCTCGGCCACGCTGCTCGCGAGGCGGTTCTCCGCGCGGCGCAGCCGACGCCGCGCGGCGTAGGGCAGGAGACCGATGTCGTCGGCGATCGCGTCGACCGGCCGGGACGAGACGTGGTGGTCCCAGAGGAGCTGCCGCTCGGTGGTCGAGAGCCGGTCGAGCGCCGAGCCCAGCACCTCGAGGTCGACCGTCCGCACGGGTGGCTCGTCCGTCGTCGCCGGGAGAGCCGTGTCGTCGTGCGCCATGGCCTCCGCGACGTCGAGCGCGGAGGTGGTCCAGAACGCGACGGGGTCGTCGACGCAGCCCGCGCGGAGCAGCTCCGCGCACAACATCTCGAGGCCGCGGCTCGCCGCGAGCTCGGGGTCGACGCCCGGGACCCTCCGGGCGACCGTCGCGACGACGGCACGGCGGTGCGCGGCCCACTGTGCCAGGTCGGTGCTGGTCACGGCCACGTCGCCCCCTTCCGACCCGAGGCCGTCCGCGCCGCGCGCGCAGCTCCCCGGGCGTGCATGCTCGCAGAGACGGGACGCCAGGGGAAGAGCCACGTGCGGTCCGCCGCGCACGAGGCGGGGTGATCCGTGCGCGCGCACGACGACGAGCGGGACCGGTCAGAGGCCCGCGCGTCCATCAGCCACCGGCCGGGGGCTGAACGGTCGGCGGAGGTGTGACCGTGCCGAAGAGCAGCGCCCAGAGCTGGTCCAGGGTCATGCCGACCAGGTCGATGCCCGGCAGCCCCGAGAGGCCGAGGCTCGCCAGCAGGCCGGTCAGTGCCGTGCCCACGCCGGGGGTCTGCGGGGGCGCGGGCTCCTCCGGCTCGGACGGGGGTGTCGGAGCGGGGGGTTCCGGCGTCTGCGGCGGCTCGGGCACCTCGGGCTCGGCGACGACCGGCGGCTCGTCGCTCCCGGGGTCGGCGTCGCCTCCGGGCGCGGGGCGACCCGGCTCCGGCGCCTCGTCCTCACCGTCGGGCCCCGGTGCGGGGCGCGTCGCCGGCTCGGGCTCGGCGTCGACAGGGGCAGGCACGGCCGACCCGGTCGTCGGCGCGCCGCCGCC